>JAILEP010000023.1 GCA_024697825.1 Acholeplasmatales bacterium | reverse complement strand
GATAACTAAAGGATTTTTTTTATTTAAAAAAACAAATTATTAAAATCAATAATTTAATTTTATGCAATTAGTTAGCAATGACTAACACATATAATAATGGCATACCTAAAGGATTTCTACGCATTTTATAATTTTTTTGTTATTTTACGTTAGTTGTGACTTACTTTTTTATGTCTTTTATGACATATTTTTAGAGTCTGTAACACTGTCTTTTTCTCATATACAAGGTAAAAGAAAAACTCCGTTCTTCGCGAACGGAGCTATCTCTAACCATTTATCTCCTCAATAATGGTTTTTATTACCATATAACTAACTCTTGGGGTTGCTAGTTATAATAAGTAATCGAAATTGTAGATACTGTTGTAGTCTTAGCACTACCCTTTGTACAAGTACCTTCTACCTTAATGTAGCAAGCACCTGATACAGATACTGTAGCTGTTCCATCAGTTGCAGTATTATTAGACTTAGCACTGAATGAGCCTACTGAAGTCCAAGTTGTACCATCAGTTGATACATATACATTGATACTTGTAGTACCCTTATCAGAAACTGTAAAGTTAACTGTAATTGATGAAATATCATTATATGTATTATTAGATACAGCTGTCATTGTATTACCAGCATAGATACCACCTGATAATGCTGTAGTTGTAGTTGTACCAGTTAATGTCCAACCTGATGAGAAGTCAGAAGTTGTTGTAACCTGCGCTGTTGGAAGAGCTGCAATTGTAGCTTCTGCTGCTTCTAATGTTGCAAGGTTAGTTACCTGTGCCTTTTGATCAGCTGTTAATGCTTCATATAATGCTCTAATTGCTTCTACTGTTTCCTTATCACTTCTTGTAATAGTTGCAGGTAAAGCATCGATAGATAATTTAACATAAGCTGCTTCAATATCAGCATATGAAGATGGATCCTCAACCTGTGCCTTTTCAGCTTCTGTTAATGCATTATATGCATCGATTACTGCCTTAACACTTGTTAAGCTATTAACATCACATTCATTAATTAAAGTATTAACGTTAATTACATTTTGAATTGACTTATATGTAGCTTCTGCAGCTTCTAATGTTGCATAGTTAGTTACCTGTGCCTGCTGTTCAGAATCTAATGAATTATATACACTTCTAGCATAAGTGATTGCATCACCTGAAGCTGAAGTTACTGTACCGATTGCATTGATTGCATCAATACAAGCTGTAATAGCGAATTCTTCAAATGCAGTTTCTGCAGCTGTCAATGTTGCATAATTATCAACTGTAGCTGTTGTAGATACAGCAATTAAGTTATTGTATGCAGTTCTAGCAGCTGTAATTGCTGGACCACTATCCTTATTTACTGTACCAATTGCAGAAATTAAACCTTCAACATAAGTTTCACCTAATGAAATATATGCGCTTAATGCTACATTTGGATCAGTTGAAACTTCACTCTTATATGAACCTAAAGCATTGTATGCAGTAATTGCATTCTTAATCTTCTGGTAGCATTCCTGAGTATATGTAATATCAGATGGGATTTCAGCATATGCTGCATTATATTCAGCAATTAACTGATCCTTTAACGCTTCACTGTCATAATGTTCAAATGATAATGAAGAAATTGTTGTTTCCTTATCTATAGTCCAAGCTGTAATTGTATAAATACCAGGAGCAAGTACTACTGAACCAGAACCAATTAACATAACTTCGCCAGACTGAGCTACTAAATAACCATCACCAGCATAGCTTCCTGTTTCGCTTGTTGAAGATGATAATGCTACTGTAACTGTAGCGTAAGTGTCAAGCTTGAATACTACACCATGACCCTTGAACTTAGCTGTACCACTTGATACACCTGAAACATTAGTAAATTCTACATTGTCACTAGTTGAATTACCCTTTGAAGTTGTAATTGCGATTGACTTTGTACCAGTTGTAGGAACTTCTACAGCCTTAGCTGGAGTTACCTTATTGAAATCTGTTGATAATACAGATAATGTAGTCTTGTTAGCAATTGTTCTCATGTAAGAACCAGCATACTTAATACATTCCTGTCTAGCTACTGCTGAATTAGTTAAGTAGCAATCAGAAACCTGATTTTCTGAATCATAATAGAATAATGAGCTATTAGTATCAAAGTTAGCATAGCTTGTACCGTTATATGCACAATCGCTTGATACGCTTTGTGTTCTACTTGTTACAATAGTTCCGCCTACACCACCGAAGCATTCAACAATTGAATTACCATAGAACTTAGCAGCTCCACCATTCTTACCATCTGTAACCTGCTTACAACCTTCATAATAGTTGTTCTCAGAATACATGTAGCAGCTAGCTCTAAGTGATGTTACATAGCTTAATTCTGCATTACTATCTGTTACATCGCCATAAATATAATTGTTATAGAAATGAACGTTTGCCTGTCTTAATAGTGGAATACGAGAACCACAGTTATACCAAACATTATGATGCATTGATATATTGTACTGTAATGATGAATCACTTGAACCAATTAGATTTGTCTTATGACAATATTCGAAATAATTATATGCAAGTGTGTAATACATACCACGCTTGAAGTCACATGAACCATCACCCTCTGACTTATCAGATTCAGCTGGAGATGAGATATGTGGACAATAGAATGTGTTATGGTGGATCCAGCATCTTTCAACTGGTGCAGTAATTACTGAACCATCCTGCTGACCTTCCATACCGATTGCATCTTCTGGAGTGTTCATGAATGCAAGATTTCTAACTTCGAAATTCTTACCTAAGTCAGTTGCTGCAGTTTCACAAATATAATGAATACCCCAACCATCTAAGGCTGCATCACTACCAACACCCTCAATTGTGATGTTCTTACCACTCTTCATACGAGCCATATGACCATTGTCGCCTTCAGAACCACCGTAGTCATTTGAATCATATTCTGTTAAACCGTCGATTAAACCAGCATTTGAAGCATTATATGTACCATTTTCATATAATCCTGTTTCAGATACAATACCAACGAATCTTACTACTAAAGGAATATTATTTTCAGCTAATAGCTTAATGATACCATTGTTATCATTAGCTGCTGCATAATATGTCTTACCACTAGATACCTTCTTGCACTCATTTTCATGGCCTGCTTCACCGCACTTTTGACCAACTGAGTTTAAGATACTACCGATACCTGTTGATGTTACACCATTATAAGATAACTGAACTGTATTCTTATTTGTATCATCTACATATAATACAATTGCATTATCCTTTAATGTACCATCGTTATTATATGCTCCAACACCTTCATTATAATTGAAGTGAGCATAACCTGATCTATCATATGCTACTGCAGTTGCACTACAAATAGTTGCTGTTGCAGTAGATTCTACTCCTGTTACGATAGGAACAATCTTAATACTATGTGTTCCTGCTGTTATACCTAAAATGTCTGTTCTATACTGAGATGATGATACAGCTCTTGTATAAGCTATATCTTCACTAGCTAGCTTTCCATCAACATAAATATTATATGCTGTTGCACCTGTTACCGCATTAAATAATACGTAAGCGCTTTCATTCAAACCAGAAACTGCTACTACCTCAACCTGTCCTTCAGTCTGTACTGAACCAGCACCTGTATCTAAAGAACCAGTTGATGAACCATTCTCCTCATAATTTGGAGTACTTGGTGTTGTCTGTGAGCTACTTGATGCTGCTGCACTACTTGACGCTGCTGCACTACTTGACGCTGCTGCACTGCTTGATGCTGCTGTACTACTTGATGCTGCTGCGCTGCTTGATGCTGCTGCACTGCTTGAAGCGACTGCACTGCTTGATGCTGCTGCACTACTTGACTTTGCTGCGCTGCTTGATACAACACTTGATGAAGCCGCTGCACTGCTTGACTTCGCTGCACTTGATGCTGCTGCTTGGCTTGTACCAGTACTTGAATTACCAGTACTTGATGCTGCTGCCTGACTTGTACCAGTACTTGAATTACCAGCACTTGATTCACCTGCAGATGAATTTGTTGCAGCTGATGAATTTGCTGCATTTGATGTACCTGCTACTGAACTTGTTGTCTTTTCAGCTGAGCTTGTAGGTGCAGTTCCCGAATTTTTTGCACCACAAGACGCTACTGTTGCCACTGCTGCAAGAGCTAGTGGAACAAACATTAACTTCTTTAGTTTCATATAACTTTTTTCTCCTCTTTTTACCTTTTCTATAATTATTCTTGTCTTCCCGTTAACAAGAAATATTACCATTTTCTACTGTATATACATTTTGTGAATTCTTAAATGTATATGTATAAACTCCGTTCTCCTCTGAAATTGTAAGTCTATCGCTTTCCCTGCTCTTAATCTTACAATTAATTGTATTATCTAAATTTAATTTAAGAACTGTCTTATCATAAGCGTTCTGGAAATCAATTTCAGTTTCCTTCTGTTCAATATCAACAAACTTTAATAGATTGTCATTCATATCATAATATTCATATCTAAAATAGTTTGTAGATGATAAATCCTCTCTTACTGAGATATATTTATCACCAGTTTCAATCTTCATATTGAATTCCTGAGATCCATTTTCTACTCTCTTACTACCTGAAAGAGAATATTCTGAATCATTGTAAACAACTACACCAGTTAAATCTGAATCTACCTTATAATTGTCCTTACCAACATTCTTTTCATTAGTAATTACATCATTGTAATAAACATAATATGATTTAGTATCACTAATAGAAACTGTTAATAAATATTCATAATCATATTTAGAATTATTATTGTATCCATACTTGAAGCTTAAAGTATTAATTCCAAGCATACCCTCAAGGCTATCCATATAAGCACTTAAATCACTTACTAAATACTTTTCCTCAGATACAGTCATTTTATTTGTATCTAAATCTAAGGTAGGCTCATCAAATGTAATATCATTAAATGATAATACGATATCCATAAGTGAAGTTACTTCCTTAGCGTATGTATCAAGTACTACATTATCTGAATTAATTTCAATTAGATTATCCTCATCTGAGCTTGATGCTTCACTTGAACTTGATGCTTCACTTGAGCTTGCAATAGGTTGTGTTAATGATGGAATTTTTCCGTTACGTCCTGACGGAACATCAGGACCCGCTGTTCTCATAACAGCTACAGTAATTAATACAGCTGATGCTGTAAATACTAAACAAGGAACGGCTGCCTTCATAAAAGGCTTAAACCATGATGAGCTTTTAGCAGGTGTATAGATGACCTTATCAGTATCAACACTACTAACAATCTTTTCAGATAAATTATGAATCTCTTGCTTATTTGATTTTTCAATTAATGCTTTCTTAATCTTGCTCATCTTTCTTTACCTCCTTCTTTAGCTTTTTAATTGCCTTGTTGTAAATCCAAAGCACAGTACCTAGCGGTTTATCTACCATCAGCGCGATATCCTTGAATTTTAATTCATTGATAACATGCTGAACTACGATTTCTTTTTCAATATCATCTAAATTCTTTAGCATCTCAATAGCTTCAATATTTTCATATTCCTGCTCATGGGATGAACTGTCGGGAATGAATTCAAATAATGTTTCGTCATGAATCAGACGCTTCTCTCTATTATAATAATTAATAGTGATGTTATGAGCCATTGTTGATAAATATGCATTTATATTAGTCTTAGTTTTATATTTATCAATATTCTCTAAAAACCTAACATAAGTATCCTGCATCAAATCATCAATCACAGAATTGTCCTTCACGATAGCTGCGATAGAGAAGAATACAGTTTTCTTAGTTTCGTTATAAAATTTTTCGAAATGGTCATAATTAGAGAGTCTAAATTCTTCAATTATGTCGTCCATATTCATCTTATCACATCCTTTAAACAAATAATGAAACCGTTTTTATTGGTAAATTGGTAAAAAAATTAAAAAAATTTTAAAAAGAGGAAAAAATTTTCTTAATCTTAGAAAAAAGCAGGACGCAAAGTCCTGCTTTAAATCTTTACCGCCTATGCTTTCTTAACGTTCTTAGCCTGAGGACCTCTAGGACCGTCTTCTAAGTCAAACTCAACCACTTGACCCTCTTCAAGACTCTTGTAGCCTTCCTGAATAATGGCACTGAAATGTACGAATACATCCTTACCTTCTTCTGGAACAATGAAACCATAGCCTTTTTCGGCATTGAACCATTTTACTTTTCCTGTCATATTAACGCAAACTCCTTTCGCCGATTAAATCGACACAACCTATATTTATTATAAAATGGATTTATTCTTTTTACAAGTACATTTTTAAAACGTTTTCATAAATCGGTTCAAATATCTCCACTCGTATATATTATGTTATAGTATATGTATGAAGGAGGATGTTATAAATGAAAAATACTATTTTAGAATATTTCTTAAAATACGTTAAAATTGACACTATGTCTATGGAAGATCAAAACAAGGTTCCTTCTACTGACAAGCAGTTCAATTTAGCTAAGGTTTTAGTTAAAGATTTAGAGGAATTAGGATTAGAGGATATTAAGCTTACTGAGCACTGCTTCGTAACTGCAGTATTAAAATCTAATTGTAATTCTAATTTACATATAGGCTTTGTCGCACATATGGATACAATACCTGGATTTTCAGGAACAAATGTAAATCCCCAGATTGTAAATAATTATGATGGAAAGGTAATTAAGCTAAAGGGAATTGAATTAAATCCTAAGCAATTCCCATTCCTAAATGATTTAGTTGGTAAGACCTTAATCACAACTGATGGTACAACAGTATTAGGCGCTGATGATAAGGCAGGTGTTGCAGATATAATGGCAATGCTTAATTATTATGTTAATAATCCTAATCAGCCACATGTCAATATTCATGTAGCCTTCACACCAGATGAGGAAATCGGTGGTGGAATTGATTATATGGATGTAAAGGGCTTCGGCTGTGATTTTGCATATACAGTTGATGGACTTCATTATGATGAAATCGAATATGAAAACTTCAATGCCTCTTCTGCACTTGTTGAGGTATCAGGTCTTGATATTCACCCAGGATCAGCTAAGGGTCAAATGAAAAATGCTGCTCGTATCGCAATGGAATTTGATTCACTTCTTCCTGAATTTGAAAGACCTGAATATACAGATGGCTATGAAGGCTTTAATCACCTATGTGAAATAAGTGGTGAGGTTGGTTCAGCTAAGCTTGTCTATATTTTAAGAAATCATGATAAGAATAAGCTTTTAAAACAACAAAATGATTTTATGAATACTGAAGCCTTCCTAAATAATAAATATGGTAAAGGTACTGTTAAGGTTACAATTAAGCATTCATATTCTAATATGAGAGAATTAATCGAAAAGGACGATAGATGCGTCAAAAGAGCAGAGGTCGCAATGCGAAGCCTTGGCATTGAACCAGTATCTAATCCTATTCGAGGTGGAACTGATGGTGCTAAGCTTACACTTATGGGCTTAAATACACCAAACATTGGAACAGGTGGCTATAACTGCCATGGTCCATATGAAATGGCTTGTCTTGAGGAAATGGAATTAGTTGTTAAAACTTTAATAGAAATTGCTAAAGAACAATAAGAAATAGAGGCTGTTAAGAAACTAAAATAGTTTCTAACAGCTCTTTTTTCACTTTTTAACGCCTTTTTGATAAAATTTTAGTATCTGGAGGTGTTTACGATGCCATATTTTACTCTTTTTCAGGATCAGTTATTTCCTACCGCTGAACTTTCTAAGGGGGACCGTGAAAAAATAGATAATTATTTAAGAGTTTTGGAGGAGTCTGGTGTTGGTAAAATTATCAAAGATGAATTAGATAGCGACATAGAGAAGGGTGTTGGAGGTAGGGCACCATATAATCCTT
>JAILEP010000022.1 GCA_024697825.1 Acholeplasmatales bacterium | reverse complement strand
TAATGTGTCAATGGATAATACATGTTAATCACCTACTTATATTATATAATATAAAATCTTAAAATTTTAAGTAAATATTTAATTTTTAAGTATTTTATAGTAAAATAGCAATGATGTATTTTAAGGGATGTGTTTAGAATGAATTTATTAACTAAAGCAAAGCAGCAGGATATGGCAAATCAGATGTGCAATAAGGCAAGAGATATTGATATTTGTCTATATAATGCCTTAGATGGTACTATGCCTAAGGGCTTTTTATTAGATTGCTTAATGCTATATGAAGCAAAGGATGGCGGCTTCGCTCATGGATTATATATTGATAATTACAATACTAATTCAAGTGTTTACCAGGTTTATGAGGCTTTAAGAATGCTTGATATGCTTGATTTTGATGCAAGCTATGATGATCCTGAGCATAATCAGCTATTTGATCATATTACTAGCAAGTGCTTTAATTATTTATATAATAGAGCAGAGCTTAAGGATGGTATTTGGAATCCTAATGTTAAAACAAATGATGATTTTGCCCATGCAGAAAGATTTTCTTATACAGATGAAAATGTAAAGCTATTTGGTTATCATCCAACAGCAGCAATCATTGGCTATACTTTAACATTATGTAAGCCTTCTAAGGCTTATTATAAGAAGGCCTTAAGAATGCTTGATGATGCTTTAAATTATTTATATAATCATGATTTAAATAAATATGAGGCTATTTCATTTGCAAGCCTATATAATTCCTTAAAGAAGGCTAATTTAAAGAGTGAGGAATATAATAAGATTGAAGAGAAGCTTATTTCTAATGCTTTAAATAATGTTTCTTTAAATTTTGAGGATGTTAATGCCTTACATCCGCTTGAGGCAGCACTATATTTAAATGATGAAAAGCTAAATGAGATGAAGAATCAGGAGCTAGATTATTTAATTGATTCTATTAAATCATTTGGTCTTTGGGATCATAAGACTACATGGGGCTGGGATAAATATCCAGAAGAGGATTCAGCTAATCTTAAATGGATTGGGGCTGAAACAGCTAATAATTACTTTTTATTAAAAAAGTGTGGACGTGTAGAATAATTGGTGTTATACTGATTATAGATTTTCATATACTTCGGGGTTTGGTGTGATTCCATACCGGCGGTTATAGTCCGCGAGCAATGTGCATGATAAGGTGTAATTCCTTAACCGACAGTAAAGTCTGGATGGTAGAAGTTATAAATATATTTTTCCAATCGAAATATAATTTATCCCCAAAGAATATATGGGGATATTTTTATTTAGGAGGAGAAAGAAAAATGAATAAAAATCAAGTTATCAAGCGTTTAGCGTTTGATGCAGCATTCGCTGCCATTTCAACAGTATTATATCTGTTTGTTAAATTTCCATTACCTATATTCCCATCATTCTTAGACGTGAATTTTTCAATGGTTCCTGTAATCATTTGTGCATTCATGTTAGGACCTTGGGACGCAGCATTATGCGTGTTAATTAGAATGGTCATTAAGTTTATGTATGGCTCAGGCACTATGGGTGTAGGTGAGCTTGCCGATTTATTAATTGGTGCAATCACTTGTATTCCAGCAGGTCTTATTTACCATAATACTAAATTAAAGCATAAGACATTATTTGCCTTTATCGTTGTATGTGTAGCTTGGGTAGCTGCAGGTATTTTCACAAATATTTTCATCAATATCCCATTCTACAAGAATGCATTCCATTTAACTGATGAAGCATTAGCTGGTATGGTTGGTGAGCCAGTACATTTAATTACATTTACTTTAGTAGATGCATCAAGTGTAACAGCTTCAAATTATATGGTATATTATATATTCCTAGCGATAATTCCATTCAATTTAATGCTTGCGCTAATAGTTGTTGGAATTACAGCACCTCTTCACAATAGATTAAGAGTTCTTTATGATATGATTGGATCAGAAAAGAATGTTAAGATTGAGGAAGAAGAAAATAAAGAAGAAATTTCATCTGATGATTTAGTTACTTTAAGAAGTGCTAGTGAAGATGATGAAGTAAAAGTAGATACAACAAAAATTAAAACTGTTTAAATCTATAATTTTAAGTGCCACTATCATTATGGTGGTACTTTTTTTCTTGTAATTAATATAAATATAATTTACAATTATATAGGTGATTTAAATTGAGTAAAAAGAAACAAAGATTAAAGGAAAAGAAAAAAGAGAATAAAACATTTAAGGAAAGGCTTAAGGATTCATTCCATGAGCCAATTGATAAGGCTAACTTAAAAAAGGTCATTATTATTGGTGTTGTTGGGGCTATCATTACAGGATTTTTAGGTGGATTCTTTGATTATATGCTATTTGCTGCAGGCTCAGCCTTCTTTATAGGTGTCCTTATTACAGGCTTTATTACAGCAGGCCTTGTTGCAGTATTTAAGAATGGAAGACATATTATTTATCCATTTTTAACATTAGCATTTGTCCTACTAGGTATGTTTGTATTACAGCTAACACAATATTTCTTTATTTATGTGATAGCTGATGTATGGAATGTAGGATTCTTATTTATATATACTTTCTTTTTCCCATGGATTTCACTTGTTAGAAGCTTTCAGGTAATAGGAGAATCAACTTTTATATCCTATTTTTGGACTGGAATTCTTAATCTTGTTATTTACTCAGCCGTATTCGCTATTAGTTTCATTGGAGTTTATAGAACTGGACGTAATGATAAGGAAAATAAGTAAACGTTTTCAATTTTACCTATTATTTAAAATGATGTTCAAAAAAACTGAAACTATTGTATAATAACATTGGTTTAAAAAATTTAGAAAATTTAAGGAGATGTAATTTTATGCCATTTATTATGAGTGTATATGCCAGAGAAGTATTAGACTCTCGTGGTAACCCAACTGTTGAAGTAGAAGTTACAACTGAATCAGGTGCATTCGGTCGTGCTTTAGTACCATCAGGTGCTTCAACTGGTGAACATGAAGCTTTAGAGTTAAGAGACGGTGATAAGTCTCGTTACCTAGGAAAGGGTACTTTAAAGGCTGTTAAGAACGTTAACGATATTATCGCTAAGGAAATCGTTGGTATGGATGTAACTAACCAGGTTGCAATCGATAAGAAGATGATTGAATTAGACGGTACTGAAAACAAGGGTAAGTTAGGTGCAAACGCTACATTAGGTGTTTCTATGGCTTGTGCTCGTGCAGCAGCAAACTACTATGGAATGCCTCTATACAACTACTTCGGTGGTTTCAATGCTAAGCAGTTACCTTTACCAATGATGAACATCCTAAACGGTGGTGCTCATGCAGATTTCTGCATCGACTTCCAGGAAATCATGATTTTACCTGTAGGTGCTCCATCAATTAAGGAAGCTGTAAGAATGGGTGCTGAAGTATTCCATGCATTAAAGAAGATCTTAAAGGCTAACGGTTATGTAACATCTGTTGGTGATGAGGGTGGTTATGCACCTAAGTTAGGTTCTAACACTGAAGCTTTCGAGCGTGTTGTTGAAGCTATCGAGGCTGCTGGCTATGTTCCTGGTAAGGACGTATGCTTAGGTATCGACGTTGCTGCTTCTGAGTTCTATAACAAGGAAACTGGCAAGTATATCTTAAAGGCAGATAAGGGTGAATTCACTTCTAAGGAAATGGTTGATGTTTACTTCAAGAACTTAGTTGAAAAGTTCCCAATCGTAACTATCGAAGATGGTTTAGCAGAAGACGACTGGGAGGGCTGGAAGTATCTAACTGAGCAGTTAGGTGACAAGGTTCAGCTTGTTGGTGATGACTTATTCGTTACAAACACTAAGAGATTAGCTAAGGGTATCGAATTAGGTGTTGCAAACGCAATCCTTATCAAGGTTAACCAGATTGGTACTTTAACTGAAACTTTCGAAGCTATCGAAATGGCTAAGAGAGCTGGTTATACTGCAATCGTTTCTCATAGATCTGGTGAAACAGAAGATACTACAATCGCTGATATCGTTGTTGGTACTAACGCTGGTCAGATTAAGACTGGTTCTGCATCTCGTACAGATAGAATTGCTAAGTACAATCAGTTAATCAGAATTGAAGACGACTTAAATGGTCGTGGTCAGTATCCTGGTGTTTCTGTATTCCAGGGTAAGAAGTCTATTTACTGCATTAAGTAATTAGCTTAAAAATTAAAAGCATTCAGGTAAGGAATTTTCCCTTACCTGTTTTCTTTTTAAACCAAATGATGCCATTAATTTGGTCTTATTTATCATACATGATAAAAATTCTTTCATATTTTTTCATAAAGACAAAAAAAGGGTTGACACGTCTCCTAAAATATATTATAATTTCACTCGGTAATCAACTTACCAAAGAATAGCAGCTTAGCCAAGCGGTAAGGCACTGGACTCTGACCCCAGCATTTCACAGGTTCGATCCCTGTAGCTGCTGCCAATTGAAATTTAAACGGCTTTAATAAGCCGTTTTTATATTTATAAGGAGATTTGACTTATGGTTGTAATTAACAATACACATCTAAGCCCAGAAAAGGCTCTTAAAAATTTAAAGAAGACAACAAGAGGTAATTTAAAATATAAATACCTTTTAAGTGCTTTATTAATTGTTGGTGGTTTAATTGTTACAATCTTTGCAAATACATTCAATGAGGGCGCCTATAAGGAATATATAATTATTGGCTTAATGCTATTAATTATTGGTGGTGGTCATTTCGCGTTAAATACATATAATTTATTATCTGCTGAAAAGAAGATAAAGAAGAATAATGATGCCATTATGCAAAGTGGTGTAGATTATGATTATAAATTTAAGGAACAATCTATCCAGGTTTCTGCTAAGGATGCCATCAAGACATCTAAATATGAATATAAATATGATGAGGTAGGTTCAGTATCTGAATTTAATGACTATTATGAAATGAGACTTAAGAATGGTCAGGTTTTATATATTGAGAAGTCAGGATTTAATGAGCCTAAGATGGAAGAATTCTTTAAAAAGAATCTTTCTATTAATAAGAAAAAGATTAGAAATTATGTAAAGTAGAGTGTTTATGAAAACGCTCTATTTTTTACTTTAATTGTTTACAAATTTTCGAACCTGAGTATAATAATTATTGTTGAATATCAAACAAAATTTAGAAAGGGTGATTAAATGGAAGAAATAGGCAGCAGTATTGGTCGCTTACATTATAAAATTAAGCGTGAAATTAAGAATCTTCCTGCAATTAAGAAGCTCGATAATGTCTCAAGCACTAATGGAATAATTATTATGTTTATTTATGAGCATAAGGATTGTGTAAGTCAAAAGGATATTGAGAAGCACTTCGGTTTAACAAGATCGACAGTAAGTAAGGTTATTACTGCCATGGAGGCTAAGAATTTAGTTAAAAGAGAGCCTATGGAAAATAACCAGAAGCAGAAAAGACTTGTTTTAACTGATGAGGCTATCGCACTTTCTAAGAAAGTTATTAAGGAGAAACAGGAATTCGAGAAGAAGCTTAAAAATGTTTTAGGGGATAATTATAAGACCTTTATTGAATCCTTGAATCTGTTAAATAGTTATTTTGGAGGAGATAAGTAATATGTTTAAGACTATATTAAAAAGCCTTAGAGAATACAAGAAATATGCTATTTTAACACCAATTACTATGATTATTGAGGTATCATGTGAATGCTTCATTCCATATGTAATGAGTCTTTTAATCAATATGATGGAGGATTATGATGGTGTTTCAGCATTTGATACTAAGCAGTTTGTAATTTACTGTGTAATTTTAGTAGCACTTGCATTCACAGGCTTAGCTGGTGGCTTTTTAGCTGCTAAGTTTGCAGCCAAGGCCGCAACAGGACTTGCAAAGAATTTAAGAAAGGATATGTACTATCGAATTCAGGAATTCTCATTTGAGAATATCGACCGCTTTAGTGCATCATCTTTAGTTACAAGAATGACTACTGATATGGCTAATATTCAAATGGCATTTGGTATGATTATTAGAAATGCTGTTAGAACACCTTTAATGGTTGTTTTCTCAGTAACAATGTGCTTCGTTATGAATGTTAAGCTAGGTATTATCTATTTATGTATGGTACCTGTAATCTTTATTGCCTTATTATTAGTTGGTAAGTTTGCAATGCCAGTATTTAGTAAGGTATTTACTAGATATGATGAATTAAATGAATCAGTAGAAGAAAATATCAATGGTATTAGAGTTGTTAAGAATTATGTAAGAAGTGATTATGAAACTGAAAAGTTTGATAAGGCTTCTGATAATTTATGTAAGGGATTAACTTTAGGTGAAAGAATTGTTGCCTTAAATACACCTATTATGCAGCTAGGTATTTATACTTCAATGGTTGTAGTATCTGTATTTGGCTCTTGGTTAATTATTAATTCTAATTCAACAGAATTAACAGTTGGTAATTTATCAAGCTATTTAACCTATGGTATGCAGATTTTAATGTCATTAATGTTCTTATCAATGATTTTAGTTATGATTTCCTTATCAATGCCTGCAATTAGAAGAGTTGCAGAGGTAATGCAGGAAAATCCTACTATTTCAAATCCTAAAAATCCAGTAATGGAGGTTAAGGATGGCTCTATTGAATTTAAGAATGTTTCATTTAAATATAATGAAAAGGCCGAAAGAAATGCTTTAAATAATGTTAATGTTAAGATTGAATCAGGTATGACTGTTGGTATTTTAGGTGGTACTGGTGCATCTAAGACTACATTTGTTAATTTAATTTCAAGACTTTACGATGTTACATCAGGTGAAGTATTAGTTGGCGGGGAAAATGTTAAAAATTATGATTTAAAGGTATTGAGAGACCAGGTATCAGTAGTATTACAGAAGAATATTTTATTCTCAGGTACAATCGCATCTAATTTAAGATGGGGTAAGGCTGATGCAACGCAGGAGGAGCTTGAAAGAGTTTGTAAGATTTCCTGTGCAGATGAATTTATTAATAGATTCCCTGATGGCTATGAAACTAAGATTGAGCAGGGTGGTAGTAATGTATCAGGTGGTCAGAAGCAAAGACTATGTATTGCAAGAGCCCTACTTAAGTCTCCTAAGGTATTAATTTTAGATGATTCAACATCAGCTGTTGATACTAAGACTGATGCGATTATTCGTCAGGGCTTAAAGGAATTTTTGCCTGAAACTACAAAGATTATTATTGCTCAAAGACTTACATCTGTTGAAAATGCTGATTTAGTTATTGTTTTAGATAATGGCGAAATCAATGGTGTTGGTACTAATGAGGAATTATTAAAGAATAATAAGATTTATCAGGAGGTATGGGAAATCCAGAATAAGACTCATGCTTCAGAAAAGGAGGAGATGTAATATGCCAAGAGCGATGGGACCAAAGCTTACTAAGGATGGCTTAAAAACTCTTCCTAAGCTATTAAAATATTTATTTAAATATTATAAGGGCAGAATGATTTTAGTATTTGTATGCTTAATTATCTCTGCAATTATTGGTGTTTTACCTGCAATTATTTTACAGAGAATGATTGATGAGGTTGTAAATCCTGCATTAAAGCTAATTGATTCTGGTTATAGTGTATCAGCTGCCTTTGATGCAGTTAAGGATACATTTATTGTGACTGCAGGTATTATGATTGGAGCATTTATTGTTTCAATTATTGCAAGTATTATTTATACTCAGGTTATGTCTGTTGTTGGACAGGGATTCTTAAATCATTTAAGAAAAGATATGTTTGGTAAGATGGAAAAGCTTCCTATTTCATATTTTGATAGAAATCCACATGGTGAAATCATGTCAACATATACAAATGATGTTGATGCTATTAGACAATTATTAACTCAAGCTTTACCTCAAGCAACTCAAACAATTATTACCGTTACATTATTATTTGTAATAATGTTATCTTATAGTGTTTGGTTATGTATAATTATTGTTATTGCAACAATTGTTATTTTAGCTGTTACTAAAAAGGTTGGTGGCGGATCTGCTAAATATTTCATTGCTCAACAAAAATCTTTAGCTACATGTGAAGGTTATGTTGAAGAAATGATGAATGGTCAAAAAGTTGTTAAAGTATTCTGCCATGAAGAAGAAGCTAAAAAAGATTTTGAAAAGCTTAATGAGCAACTAAATCATGATGCATATAAAGCAAATGCATATGCAAATATGCTAGGACCTATTATTCATAATATTGGTAATATTTTATATGTATTAGTAGCTATATTAGGTGTTATATTTGTTACATTTAATATTAAGACTCCATCAATTACATTATTTAAATTTGCAGATGTTAAATTTAGATTTAAATTTGATGCAAATTATGGTGCTTTAAGTATTGGTGTTGCAGTTGCATTCTTAGGTATGTCAAGACAATTTGCAAACTCGTTTAACCAAATTTCAATGCAATTAAATTCAGCTGTAATGGGTTTAGCAGGTGCTGATAGAGTATTTGAATTAATGGATCAGGATAAAGAAGAAGATCAAGGCTATGTTACTTTAGTTAATGCAAATATTGATGAGAATGGTAATATAACTGAAACTAATGAGCATACAGGTCATTGGGCTTGGAAGCATCCACATCAAGCTGATGGAACTGTAACATATACTGAGCTAAAGGGTGATATTAGATTCTTTGATGTAGACTTTGGTTATTATCCAGAGAAGGTTGTATTACATTCTTCAATTTGACCATCTTCTTTAATATTGCAGTTAACAAGTGTAACATATCCTTCGTCTTGTTCAGGTTGTTCATCCATTAAATCGAAGATACGCTTAGCAC
>JAILEP010000105.1 GCA_024697825.1 Acholeplasmatales bacterium | reverse complement strand
GTTAAGACCTGCAGCCTTAAAATCAGATTCCTTATATGTTTCCATAAAGTAACCACGGTTATCCCCGTACTTCTTTACATCAATTGTATATACATCCTTAATTTCAGTTTCATTGAAAGTGAAATTACCAATTGTCTTACTTGCCATTTTACTTTAATACCTTGCCTTCCGCTACATTAATTAAATGCTGACCATAAGTATTCTTTGCCATAGTCTTACCTATTTCTAATAATTTTTCTTTATTAATCCAACCATTGTCAAATGCGATTTCTTCAGGACATGAAATCATTAGTCCTTGATGTTCTTCTATCATTTTAACAAAGGCTGTAGCCTCTGCTAATGATTCATGAGTACCAGCATCTAACCATGTTAAACCACGTCCAAATGTAATAACATTTAAATTATTATCATCTAAATACATATTATTTAGTGTTGTTATTTCAAGTTCACCACGAACACTTGGCTTTACCTGATGTGCCTTTGCACTTACTCCCTTTGGATAGAAATATAAACCTATTACTGCATAATTTGATTTTGGATTTTTGGGTTTTTCTTCAATTGAGATTGCCTTACCATTAGAATCAAATTCAACAACACCAAATCTTTCAGGATCTGGTACATAATATCCAAATACTGTTGCCTTACCAGCCTCTGCATTCTTTACTGCTTCCTTTAGGTTACCCTTTAAGCCATTACCATAAAGTACATTATCACCTAAAATCATACAGCATGCATCATCACCAATGAATTCTTCACCTAGTAAGAATGCTTGTGCTAATCCATCTGGGGATGGTTGAACCTTATATTGTAAATTTAATCCAAAATGATTACCATTACCAAGTAATGCTTCCATTCTTGGAGTATCCTCTGGTGTTGAAATAATTAAAATATCTTTAATACCAGCTAACATTAATATACTTAATGGGTAATAAATCATTGGTTTATCATATACTGGTAATAATTGTTTTGATGTTACCATAGTTAGTGGATATAAACGAGTTCCACTTCCACCTGCTAATATAATTCCTTTCATATAAGTCATCTCACTTTTTTACAAATTTTGATATAGATGAATATTTAATTCCACCTAGTTTAGTTTGAAGTTTTAAACTGACATAATTATTATAATTAACAAAAACTATTCTTGAAATATTGTCTTTTTTTAGAATATCACAAGCATACGATTCAACAGCACTGGCCAAACCATTGTTTCTATATTTTGGATGTACAATCAAACCACCCACAATAGCAAGATTATCTGTCTCTCCATAAGTACTACATGATGCAACTATTTTATTATTTATTCTTACAACAAAAAACCTACTAAATCCAGAATCAAATCTGTCTAATAGTTGCTTAATAAGTATTTGTCTTTCATAAACATTATAATATTCAGAATCATTCATTAATAAATCAGAAATTTCTAAAATATCTTCTCGCATAGCAATTGAACACTTCACTTGATTATTCTCAATACATATTTTATCCATATCGAAAATATAGTTTTTCTCTGAATTATAATTTAGTAATTTTTTTTCTATTGCACTACCTATTTCACCCTGTAACATAATTACTTTCAAATCATTAGAATTTATAAAATTTAGTAATCTATCAAGTGGATATTTTTTAGGATTTCTTGTGAAAAAATGAAGACAATCATAGTATATCATATACACGCCAGTGATTTCATTATTATCGTTAAAATCAACCCATGTACGAACATTAATATTACTTACACCATATTTTTTTATGTTAATATACAAATATGGTGTCTCCTTATATTCACCATTTATATATGCTAAAATCATTTCAACTTCTTCATTTTTAGTAATCTTATACATCATAATAATTCATTCCATTCTATATTTTTTTGAACATTTTTTTATTTATTAATTCGCTATATTTTACAAAATCACGTGATATATCTCTAGATACATACAATAAATTAGAAACGCTTGAAATCAAATCTATAAATGCAACAATTTCATATCGTATGCCTTCACCATCTATTTTAAAATAAAACTTCTTAACCTCTCTTGTATCCTCATATCTAATTTCAAAATATTCAGTTTTCCACCAAGGTGCTGGAATGTATGCATATCCTTTAGTTCCCGATATTATTAACTCGCCTTCTGATTTAACTCCATTACCAACTTTAATTGAGGCAACAGCATTACTGTATGTAAAATCAATTTTAGTAAAAATATCAAAATTAAGTTCTTCGTTTCCAATTTTAGAAACAATATTAAAATCACATGGATTATTTCCTAATAATTGTAAAACAGGAAGCAATGCTGTTGGACCCCAAGCATTGTATGAACCCCATCTTTTGCGAAGAACATTCACATCAGATAAATCATATTTCAAAATACTTGTACAAGTAGCATCTACAGATACAATATCTCCAATATTACCTGTTTTCATTAATAATATTAATCTTTGATAAGCTAATGAATATGCAGTTTTAATTGAATCCATTAGAACTAATCCTTCTTCATCTGCTATTCTAAATAATTCTTCAATCTCAGTAACATTCTCTGATATTGGTGATTGACATATTACATGTTTACCAGCAAGTAAAGCTAATTTAGTATGAGAATACCTAGTCTTAGGATGAGAAACTACATATATTGCATCACTTCTATCTAATAATTCATTATAATCAGATGTTACAAAATCAAACTCCTTAGCTGTTATTTTATCTTCTAATACATCTTCATAACATAGACCTGATACAGTCACTCCATTAACATATCTACATTCATTTCTAAATTTTGATGTTAGTGTAGATTCACCTACAATACCTATTCTAATTGATTTAGATTCTGATCTAATATCTGTTGATGATACACCTACAGTTCTATCAAGGTATACTACCTTACAATAATCATTTAGATAATCAAATTTACCAACCCAATCAGAACCAACAGTAAAAATATCAACACCATATTTAATGATATCATCTATTTTTTGGCCTTCATATTCTTCTATTATTATTAAATCGGCTAAGCCTGTTTTTCTTACAGCTTCTACACGCTCTAATACGGATTGAGTACCATTAATTTTTCCACGCTCTTTGTCATAGGCATCTGATGTTACACCAACAATTAAATAATCACCTAAAGCCTTAGCACGCTCTAATAATCTAATATGTCCATAGTGTAAGCAATCATATGTTCCATATGTAATTACTTTTTTCATAGTAACCTCCTACCAAAGGTTTTTATTTATTATATCCTTAATTGAATTAACTAATGTATCATAATCAGATTTTTTAATATCTCCAATATGACCAACTCTAAATATTTTATCTTTCATTTCTCCACCATTAGGACATATCCAAATTCCATAATTATCCTTTAATATTTCAAATAATTTATAGGCGCTCTTTGTTTTATCCTTTGGTGTAAGTGGTGTTACAGCATTTGATAATTTATTTGATGCTATTTCAAAAGGTAAATTCTTTATTAAATCTCTAAAATATTTAGCATTTTCTTTAGCTCTATTAACTTCAGCATCAATTCCACCTTCTTCTTCAATCATATGTAATCTTTTATTTAATTGAAGTAAAATACCTACGGCAGGTGTAAATGGTGTTTGACCACGCTCTCCATTTTTTAAATAATCTTTTAAATTAAAATAATATGTTTTAGGTTTATTATTATTTATTCTTTCAATAGCTTTTG
>JAILEP010000092.1 GCA_024697825.1 Acholeplasmatales bacterium | reverse complement strand
ACACAAGAACTAACGTTTGTTGGATTAATGTAGATGATTCATTAGAAAACTATAAAAGCTTTTGTGAACAATATATTTCAAAAAAATAACATAGGCATAGGTGCTATGTATCAGAACTGATTTTAAGAAAATGGCCAATTTAAAGGATCATCTTAAAATGTGGTTCGGCTGTTAACCCCTATGGCTCACCATCTAGATTTTAAAGGAATACTCGTATTCCTTTTTATTTTTTGTAAATTTTGTGATAGTTTGTTTATTAATTAGTACGTAAGTAAAAGATGAATCTAAATTTCAAAATTTTGTCATCTTTTTCCATAATTGTACTAATTTAGTCTCATTGTCTAAAATTATATTGCGTTCCTAAAAAAATAGTATTATAATAAAAGCATAGGGAACGATTTGTTAATTTAATATTATTAGGAGGATACTTTATGGCTACAGAGTACAGAAATTCAATTAGAAGTAGAAAATCAATTAGAGCAGCCTTTGCCGAATTAGTTAACGAAAAGGGTGGTATTAAGAAGATCACTGTTAAGGAAATCGTCGAAAGAGCTGACATTTCTAAGTCAACATTCTATTGTCACTATGATGATATTGATGGCTTAATTCATGAGATGGAAGATGAAATCATATCAGCAATCCAGGAGAAGCTTGATGCGTTTGTTGCAAATCCAAGCAAGGATGCTGAACCAATTATGTTAGATATTAAGGAGCTTGTTAAGGCTAATGAGGCTAATTATAAGCTATTATTAACAGGATTCTATCCAACAGATTTCCTATTCCGTATTAAGGCTTTATGTATTGAAACATTAAGAAATACACCTACCTTTGAAACAAAGAATACTGAACCTGAATTAAGATATGCAGAAATTGCATATTTTACTTGTGCATACATCGACTTAATTGTTGGTTGTCTTCAGGGCTATGGCAATTTGAGTATTGATCAGGTCTTTGATTTTACTGCAGAATTACATAGAAAATATGTTTTCTGTGATGAAAATAAGTAATTGTTAAAACTTTCTCTTTCTATAAAAAAAGACTACTTCATTCGAAGTAGTCGATTTTTTTTACTAGCAGCAATGCTGATATCTATCTTTGATTTTTTCCCAAGTCTCATCTGAAATATCATGCTCAATCTTACAAGCATCATCTTCAGCAATCTTAGGATCAACACCTAAATCTATAAGCATGGCAGTTAATACCTTATGTCTTTCATAAATCTTCTTGGCGATAGGAAGGCCCTTTTCAGTTAAATGAAGGTGGTTATCTGCATCGATTGTGATGTAATCATCTTCTCTAAGCTTTTTAAGCATAACAGAAACAGAAGGCTTTGTAATATGTAGCTGCTCAACTACATCTATTGCATGTACCCCATCCTTTGTTTCACTAAGCATAAGAATAGCCTCTAAATAATCTTCGCCTGATTCGTATAGCTTCATATTAATATGTCCCCCTTTAATTTATTCTATTATAGCATATTATAAAAACGTTTTAAATACCTAAACAAAGCCAATTTTTGGCCATTAGTCTATTTAAAATCGCATTCTTTTATGTTATAATGGTGAAAGCGTTAGAGGGGTATTGATTTATGAAATTACACGATATGTTACATAAATATGACAATAATAATACGCTTAAGGTTTTTCTTGAAAATGCGATTCCTAATCCAGGTTTGTATGCACGCGTAGAGGTAGTTGATGGGGTATTCGTTGTAGAACCAACTACTTTATTTTTAAGCGCCATGATTGCGACAAAAACTGAGATGAAGCTAGATAAGAATCTTAAGATCGTTGAGGAGAGTTGCTCATGTCTTCATTTCTATAAAAATAAAGACTGTATTCATACCGTCGCTTTATATGCAGTGGCATTACTTCTTATTAATCCTGAAAAGTTTAATAAGGAATATGATTTATATGTTTCAGAGAAGAAGGCTCAGATGGAAGCTGAGATTATCGATTCATTATCTGAATCATTACGTATCAACAATCAGTATTTTGGTATGATTCATTTATTACCAGTTATTGAAGTTATTAATGGGCAGTATGTATTATCTTTAAAAATTGGTTATGATAAGGATTATATTATCAAGGATATTTCTGAATTTGTTGACGCTACAGAAAACAACAAATCAATATCTTATGGTCAAAGGCTTGAATTTATTCATTCATATGAGTGCTTTGATGATGTATCAAAGGAATTATATACCTTTGTGGCAAATATCAAATCTATCAATGCACAAAAGTGTATTGAAATTAGAAAGTCTCAGCTACTTAAGATTTTAGAAATATATTTAGAAAATCCAATTTATTTCCGTGCTAAGGATGAGCTTAAGCCTCAGCTAAGATATATTAGAGTTGTTGATGAGGTTAAGATTGGATTAAATGAAAATGAATTATATGTAGAAGGACCAGAAGGCTCTAAGGTATTAGTATCTGGTGTTAATAGAGCATATTTCTATAAGGAAGATGAAATTCTTGCCTATACATATAAGGGTAGACTTGAGAATAAGGTTATTAACTATCTATTCAAGGTTAATGGTGATTTAAATATTAAGGCTAATAGTGATAAATTCATTTCTAGCCTATTACCACTTGTTAGAAATAATCTAGAAATCAGTGATGAGTTCTATGCTAAATATCCTATTCCTAATATTAAGATTAATTCATATTTATCTTATGATAAGGAGGTTATTTATTTACAGCCAAAGATTGCTTGTCCTGTAAATGATAGAACAAGTCCATATATTAGAGAATTATTAGATGCTTATATTTCAACAATCGAAGCATTTGGATTTACTAAGGGTCCTGGTAAGCTATTTATGATTACTAGCCTTGAAATTCAGTATATATTATTAACATCTGACCTTTCATCATTTAAGGCATTTGGTGAGGTTTATTTCGATGAAACAATGAAGAAGCTTACTGCTAAGAAGGCTAAGAGACCTTCAGTTAATGTTTCATATGATGTTGGTCTTCTTGATTTCACATTCAATAGTGAGGATTTATCTCCAGAGGATTTAAAGAAGATGCTAGAGGCATATCATGAGAAGAAGAAATTTGTTCGTCTTGATGATGATACAATTCTTGAAATCGATGATAATGTTGCTAAGGAAATGGATGACTTTATGGAGGATTTCAATATCTCCTTAAAGGATTTAACAAAGCCTGTGACAAAGCCTTTAAATTATTTATTAAAGCTAGTATCTGGTGTTGATACTAATGTTTCAATGGATAATGATGTCATCAAGATGATTAAGACTATCCAAAATTATAAGAAGAGTGATTATTTACCACGTAAGGAATTTGCAGAAAAGCTTAGATCATATCAGATTGAGGGCTTTAAGTGGTTAAAGACATTATCAAGCTATAGCTTTGGTGGTATTTTAGCTGATGATATGGGTCTTGGTAAGACTTTAGAGGTAATTAGCTTCATTGATTCCGATGATACAAAGATGCCATCTTTAATCGTTTGCCCAATGAGCTTAGTTTATAACTGGGAAAACGAATGTGAGAAGTGGGGCTTTAACGCACCAGTTAAATTAATTTTAGGTTCTATCGAAGAAAGAACACAGACTATTAATGATATTGATGCATCAAAGAAATGCTTATATATTACATCTTATGATTCATTAAGAAGAGATGTCACATTATATTCTAATAAATTTAGATTTGTAATCGCAGATGAGGCTCAGTTCATTAAGAACCAGTTTGCTCAAAAGAGTGAAGCTATTAAGTCTTTACAAAGCGAAATTAATTTTGCATTAACTGGTACACCAATTGAAAATGGTTTAGCTGATTTATGGAGTATTTTTGACTTCCTAATGCCTGGTTATTTATCTAACTATAGCCATTTCAAGTCTAGATATGAATCATTAATTGTTCATGATGATACAGACGCATTAGATAATCTAAAGAAGAGAGTATCACCATTCATCCTAAGACGTACAAAGAAGGATGTATTAGATGATCTTCCTGATAAGATTGAGGATTACTATTATTATAAGATGGAGCCAAAGCAGAGAGATATCTATAACGGATATGTTGATAAGCTTCGTGATGATATTAAGGAAGGTGGAAATAATATTCTTGCCTTACTTACAAGACTTCGTCAGATTTGTATTACACCAGAGCTTATCCTACAGGAGAAGTTTGAAAATACAAAGATCAACATGGCTGCAGATATCATCAAGTCATCTATTGAGGCTGGTCATAGAATTTTAGTATTCTCACAGTTCTCACAGAGCTTCCCTATTTTATCTAGAGAGCTAGATGATATGGGAATTAAGAACTTTATCTTAGATGGTACAACTAAGGCTAAGACAAGAATGGAAATGGTTGATGAATTCAACTCTAATCAGGATATTAAGGTATTCATTATCTCACTTAAGGCTGGTGGTACTGGTCTAAACCTTGTTGGTGCAGATATGGTTATCCATTTAGATCCATGGTGGAATTCAAGTGCCGAGCTTCAGGCTTCAGATAGAGCTTATCGTATTGGACAGACAAAGAATGTTTATGTATTAAAGCTAATTTGCAAGGATACAATTGAAGAAAAGGTTATTGAATTACAGAAGATTAAGAGAGAATTAGCAGAATCAGTAGTTAACTCTACAGGTATTGTTAAATTGTCTAAGCAGGATATTTTAGATTTATTAGATTAATATGAATTAGTGGAGGAAAACAATTCCTCCACTTTTTATTATGTTGGTCGAATGACCCACATGAAAACCGCCTGCTGTGCAGGTGAGAATCGAAAAGCGGTAGCGTTGAACAAAAGAAAAACCTCACATATAATGTAATTGGTCTGGCAACCGAAAACATTATAAGGAGGCAATCAGATGGCAACGAAACCAAATGACGATTCTAGTTTATCACATACTAGATGGAATTGTAAGTATCATATAGTATTCATTCCAAAATATAGAAGGAAAGAAATATATGGTCAAATCAAAAGTGATATAGGAAAAATACTGAGAACTTTGTGTGAATACAAAGAGGTGGAGATAATAGAAGCACATGCAATGAAAGATCATATACATATGCTTCTTGCAATACCACCAAAGATAGCAGTTTCTTCATTTATGGGATACTTGAAAGGAAAGAGTAGTCTCATGATATTTGAGAGACATGCAAATTTGAAATATAAATATGGCAATAGAAACTTTTGGGCGAAAGGGTATTTTGTTTCAACAGTTGGATTGAAGGATGAGGTAGTAAGAGAGTACATCAGAAATCAAGAACTGGAAGATATGAAAGAAGATAAGCTCACTTCAAAGGAGTATGAAGACCCATTCAAAGGAGCCCAAAAGAAATAGCCGCTTGATATAGCGGCTGCCAGTGTGAAACACGGTTGTCAGGCTTTTCACATGACCCTTGAGGGTCCTGTGAAGTAATAGGCGCTTATAGCGGAGCCGAAAAACCACCCGTTGAACGGGTGGATTGTTATTGAGAATTTTTCTCATTAAGGTTGACATACTAATTAATATACTATATAATCTAATTATCGAGAATGATTATTGATAAGAGTAGGTGAAGTTAAAGCAATGCAAAAGAGAAATACAAATCAAAAGCATATCGTGTATGATGCCTTAGATTATCTTGGGCATGCAGACACTGAGAAGCTGATTGCTTATATCAATGAGCATTATGAAGGTATCTCTCTAGCAACTATATATCGTAATTTAGCTAGTTTGCAGGAGGATAACAAAATAGCCAGGAGAAAGCTTGGCACAATGGATGTTTACGAAACAGTTAAGGGCAAGCATTATCATTTAAAATGCAGAGTATGTGGTGAAATATATGACATACCAGCAGAAGATGTTAGTGTGAGTCTGAATGTAAACGATGACGGATACGAAATAGAGGACGTTGATGTCATTTTCTACGGCTTATGTCGTAACTGTAAAAATTTAGGTAACTAATAAAACATATGAAAGGGGATTAAAAAGTTATGAAGAAGTATGTTTGTAAGGTTTGTGGTTATGTTTATGAGGGCGATTCATTACCAGCTGATTTCAAGTGCCCAGTTTGTAAGGCACCAGCTAGTGCTTTCGAAGAGGTAAAGGGCGAAATGCCTTTAGCAGCAGAGCACGTATTTGGTGTTTATGGTGCAACAGTTAAGAACAATCCTGATGTACCAGAGGATGTAAAGAAGTATATCTATGACCAGTTAGTATCTAACTTCAATGCAGAAACATCAGAGGTTGGTATGTATTTATGTATGGCTAGAGTTGCAACAAGAGAGGGCTATCCAGAAATCGCAGCATACTGGGAGAAGGCAGCTTATGAGGAAGCAGAGCATGCAGCTAAGTTTGCAGAATTATTAGGTTCTGAGCTTGAGGTTAATATGACTGCTGATACTAAGAAGAATTTAGCTTGGAGAGTTGACTGTGAATTCGGTGCAACTAATGGTAAGTTCGAATTAGCCAAGTGTGCTAAGCAGTATAATCTAGATGCAATTCATGATACAGTTCATGAAATGGCTAGAGATGAGGCTCGTCATGGTAAGGGCTTCGAAGGCTTATTAAAGAGATATTTTAATAAGTAATATAATAAAATATACTAAAGATTTCAGTTTTAAGGCTGAAGTCTTTTTTTCTTGATTTACAATAATCATCACAAATTTATCACACAATTAGTGACTATAATTGTAATTGAAATGTGAGGTAGTAGTTATGAATAAAAAGTGGTTAGGTTTAATTTCAGGTTTTGGTTTATTAGCATTAGTTTCATGTGGAAGCTCAAGTATGGCATATGTTGCAAATTCTGATTCAGATGATACAACAGTGACAAATGCGGCAGCAACAAGCAGTGGAACTCAGGATGAAGAAGACGAAGACAAATTAGAGCCAGTTTATGTAGATTTAGATGTATTAGCATCTACAACAGACGCAACATCTCTATCAACTTCAGCTGTTGAAACAGTAGAAGATGTTTATGGCTCAGTTGTATCTATAACAGCATCATCAGTTTCTGCAACATCTGCAGGTTCTGGTGTACTTTATGCATCAAATGATGAATATGGCTTAAGCTTTATTGTTACATGCCATCATGTAATCGAGGATGCAACATCATTTACAGTAACATATAATAACAATACAATGGATGAATCAGATGATGTTACTTATGAGGCTCAGCTAGTAGGTGGCTATGAGGATTCAGATATTGCAGTATTATCAATTGAAGCTACAGGCTTAGAATATGCCTCATTCTATGAGGATTCAGATTCAATTAAGCTTGGTTCTTCAGTAGTATGTATTGGTAATCCTCTTGGTACTTTACCAGGTTCAGTATCTAGTGGTGTTGTATCATATGTAAATCGTGAGGTTGCAGTTGATACTTATACAACAATGACTTTAATTCAAACTGATGTTGCTATTAATAGTGGTAACTCAGGAGGAGGCTTATTTAATACAGCTGGTGCCTTAATTGGTATCGTTAATGCTAAATATTCTTCATCATCAATTGAAGGCTTAGGCTTTGCTATTCCTTCAAATGAAGCAGTAAGGGTCGCTAATGAATTAGTTGATTCAGCTTTATATGATACAGCTAATCATGAATGGTATACAGGCTATGTAGAAGGTGATTATGAATTCGGATTCACAATTTCTTTAGGTTCAATTAGCCAAGGCTTTAATAATAGATCTTATGCACTTTATGTATCTGCAGTAGAATCAGATTATGTATATTCAGGTATTTCATTAACAACTAATGCAGTTATTACATCTGTTGAAATTGATTATCAGGATGAATCATTAACTGATGTAACTTATACAGTACCTTCATCAGTATCAAGTGATACAGTTACAGAATTAATGCAATTCTTATATGACGCAGGCTTCTCATTGGGTGATACTGTAACATTCAATTATTCAAGTGTAAGCTCAGTAACATTTGAAATTGTTCAGTACAGATACTCAATTTAAGTATACCTCCTTAGATGGAACCCTCTTTGAAAAGGGTTCCATCCTTTTTTATTTTATATTTGTTTTACAAATGTCAATTTTTGGGGTATAATCTTTTCGGATTAGATGGTATCACTCTGAACCTAACTAATCAGTAAAAACTTTATAGATAAATTCCAAGCATTTCATTAAGATTTTAAATGATATTAGCAATAAATTATATTAAAGGAGAAAATATGAAGATTGGATTTATAGGAGCGGGTAATGTAGGCTTTTCTCTTGGAAAGTATTTAGTATCTAATAATATAGATATTAAAGGCTATTATTCTATTAATAGAGAAGACGCATTAAAGGCTAGTCAATTTACTGATACAGAGTGTTACAGTACAATAGAAGATATTGTATATGTTTGTGACACTCTTTTTTTAACGGTTAATGATGACGCGTTAAATCAAGTAATTGATGAATTAATTAAATTAAAACTAAATAATAAAATTCTAATTCATACAAGTGGTGCTAAGTCATCTAGTATATTTAGAGAATTAAATGATAATAATTATTGTTATTCATTACATCCTATTTATGCCTTTAATGATAAATATGAATCATATAAGGGTTTAAATCTGGCTTCATTTACCTTAGAGGGAAATGATATTCATATTGATGATATAAGGAAATTATTTTTGAGGCTTGGTAATAAGGTAGCTGTTATTGATAAGAATAATAAAGCAAAATACCATGCCTCATGTGTAATGATTAGTAATTTAGTAACTGGTTTAATTGATATGGCATTTGAAAATATTAATGATATTGGTATAGATGATCCAAGTATCTTTTATCCATTAATTCTTAATAATATCAATAACATAATTAATTGTGGAACGGTTAAGGCTCTAACAGGTCCAGTTGTTAGAAATGATATAGGAACTGTTGAAGGGCATTTAAATGTATTAAGTGATAATGATAAGAAAATATATGCATTATTATCAGAAAGACTAATTGATATTAGTAAGAAGAAAAATAATAATGATTATCAAAAGCTAGAAAGTTTATTAGAGGAGAACGTATGAAAAAGGGAATAAGAGTTTATACAGAAAATAAGAATAAGAGAAAGGTTACAATGATTACTGCTTATGATTATTCATCAGCTAGAATTGTTGCGGAATCAGGAATTGATTCAATTTTAGTAGGTGATTCACTTGGTAATGTAGTTATGGGCTATGAAACAACAGTACCTGTAACTATGGAGGATATGATTCATCATGGTGCCGCAGTAGTAAGAGGTGCTGGTGATACTATGGTAGTTGTTGATATGCCTTTTATGTCATACCAGGGCTCAGTTTATGATGCAGTTATGAATGCCGGTAGAATTATGAAGGAAACAGGCTGTACAGCTGTTAAGCTTGAGGGTGGTGTTGAATACGCTGATCGTATTCAGGCAATCGTTCAGGCTGGTATTCCAGTATGTGCACATATCGGCTTAACTCCTCAGTCAGTTAACCAGATGGGCTATAAGGTTCAGGGTACTGATGAGGCTACAGCTAAGAAGCTTTTAGAGGATGCACATGCAGTAGAAAAGGCTGGTGCCTTTGCAGTAGTACTTGAATGTGTACCTGAAAGACTTGCGAAGCTTGTGACTGAATCACTTCATATTACAACTATTGGTATTGGCGCTGGTGTTTATACAGATGGTCAGGTTTTAGTATTCCATGATATGCTAAATTATAATGGCAATACACCTGCTAAGTTTGTTAAGCAGTTTGCGGATGTACATAGTGTAATTTTAGGTGCATTACAGGAATATAAGAATGAAGTAGAAAATAGTGAATACCCATCTAAGGAATACAAATATGGTATTAAGGATGAGGTTTTAGATAAGATTTATTCAAATTAATTAAGGAAGGCAAGAGAGATTATGAGATTAGTAAAGACTATTAAGGAAGTAAGAGAAATCGTTAAGGAATGGAAGAAGCAGGGATTAACAGTTGGTTATGTTCCTACAATGGGTTATTTACATGAGGGCCACAAGAGCTTAATTGAAAAGTCAGTAAGTCAGAATGACCGCACAGTAGTTTCTGTATTTGTTAATCCAACACAGTTTGGTCCAACAGAGGACTTAGCTTCATATCCAAGAGATATTGAAAGAGATAAGGCATTAGTTGAATCAGCAGGTGCTGATTTAGTATTCAACCCAGAGCCAGTTGAAATGTATGGCTCTCATTTCACTACAACTGTTAACACAACAGAGGTATCTGAATTATTATGTGGTGCTAGACGTCCAGTTCATTTTGGTGGTGTATGCTTAGTATTAACTAAGTTCTTCAATATTGTTACACCAGATAGAGCATATTTCGGACAGAAGGATGCTCAGCAGCTAGCAGTAGTTAGAAGATTTGTTAAGGATTTAAATTTTGATATTGAAATCGTACCATGTCCAATCGTAAGAGAGGCTGATGGTCTTGCAAAGTCTAGTAGAAATACTTATTTAAGCAAGGAAGAAAGACAGGCAGCTGTTATTTTATCTAAGAGCTTAAAGCTAGGCTTAGAGGCTGTAAAGAATGGTGAAAGATCTTCAGCTAAGGTAATTGATATTATCACTAAGAGCTTAGAAACTGAAAAGCTTGCAAGAATTGACTATGTTGAGGTAGTTGATAATGAAAACATCCAAAGAACAGATGTTATTAAGGGTGAGGTTTTAGTAGCTATCGCTGTTTATATTGGTAAGACTAGATTAATTGATAATTTTATTTATAAGGTAGAGGACTAATCATGGAATTAATAATGCTTAAATCAAAAATCCATCGTGCAGTTGTAACTCAGGCTGATTTAAATTATGTTGGTTCAGTTACAATTGATACAGAATTACTTGAAGCATCAGGTATCTATGAATATGAAAAGGTTCAAATTGTTGATATTAATAATGGTAATAGATTTGAAACATATACAATCGCAGGCGAGCCAGGAAGCGGTATTATTTGCTTAAATGGCGCCGCTGCTAAGTGCGTTAATGTTGGCGATAAGGTTATTATTATGGCTTATTGCAACATCGATAAGGAAGAAGTAAAGAATCATAAGCCAACTGTTGTGTTTGTTGATGATAACAATAAGATTGCAAGAGTTGCAGACTATGAAAAGCATGGTTTATTAAAGGATCAGGAATAGGAGGGCTATTATGCTTAACGGAAAGAATATAATTTTAGGTGTTACAGGCTCTATTGCCGCATATAAGATCGCAAATCTTGCAAGTGCGCTTGTCAAGCTTGGTGCCTCAGTTGATGTTATTATGACACCAAATGCGACACAATTTATTACACCAGTTACATTTGAAACATTAACAAGTCATAAATGTATTGTTGATACATTTGACAGAAATTTTGATTTTTCTGTTGAGCATGTATCACTTGCTAAAAAGGCAGATGTAGTTTTAATTGCCCCTGCATCAGCTGATATTATCGGTAAGATGGCTGCAGGTATTTGTGATAATATGCTACTTACTACAGTATTTGCAACTAAAGCCCCAGTAATCATTTCACCTGCAATGAATACAGGTATGTTTACTAATCCAATACTTCAGGATAATATCAATAAGCTTAAGGGCTATGGCTATCATTTTATTGAACCAGCATCAGGAAGACTTGCCTGTGGTGATACAGGTACTGGTAAAATGCCTGAGCCTGAGGTATTACTTGAATATATTATTGAATATGCAACTAAGAATGATTCATTTAAGGGTAAGAAGGTCTTAATTACTGCAGGCCCAACAAGAGAAGCGATTGATCCAGTAAGATATATTACTAATCATTCAACAGGAAAGATGGGCTACGCTATCGCAAAGGCTGCTTATTTATCAGGCGCTGATGTAACTATCGTATCTGGTCCAGTAGAAATTAAGCCATTCCATGGTGTTAATGTCATTCCTGTTAAATCTGCAAATGATATGTTTAATGCAGTTAAGGATAATTACAAGGATTTTGATGTTATCATTATGAGTGCTGCAGTTGCAGATTACACACCTACAACATATGTAGACTCTAAGATTAAAAAGAGTGATGGGGATATGAAAATTGAACTATCTAGAACTACAGATATTTTAAAGTTTGTAGGCGAGAATAAGGGTGAAAACCAGCTTTTAATCGGTTTTTCTATGGAAACTGATAACTTAATCGAGAATTCTGCGAAAAAGCTAAAATCAAAGAATGCTGATATGATTTGTGCTAATTCATTAAATGGTAATAAGACAGGATTCGGTACAGATACTAATTTAGTAACTGTAATAACTAAGAATAAAACAGAGGAATTACCTTTTGGCACAAAGGAAGAGGTAGCCTTTGAAATTTTAAAGCAAATTAAGGAGCTATCAAAATAATATGATATTAGCTGTAGATATGGGTAATACCAATATTGTTGTTGGTATAGTAGAAAAAAATAGAATAATCGCATCAGGTAGAGTTGGTACTGATAGAATGAAGACTAATATGGATTTATTAATCCAGATTAAGACAATTCTTGAGGTATTTAATGTAAAGCCTACTGATATTGATGGAGCAATCCTTTCATCAGTTGTACCTGAATTAACTAATCAGCTAGCTTCAGCTATGGAGCTTTTAATCAATAAGAAGGTATTAATTTTAGGTCATGGTGTAAAGACAGGCTTAAATATTAAGATTGATAATCCTCAAACACTTGGAGCTGATAGAGTTGCAGACGCAGTAGGAGCTATTGAAAAATATGGCTATCCACTAGTTATTGTTGATATGGGTACTGCAACTACAATTTCTGTAATTGATAAGAATAAGAGCTATATTGGTGGCTTAATTATTCCAGGTATTAAAACATCAATGGGTGCTTTATCTAATAACGCATCTCAGCTTCCTCATATTTCTTTAGAGGAGCCTAAGGCAATTGTAGGTAGAAATACAATTGATTGTATGAGAAGTGGTATTGTATATGGTACAGCTGCTATGATTGATGGCTTATTAGATAAGATTAAGGATGAGCTTGGCTATGATTTTACAATCATTACAACAGGTGGTCTTTCAAGCTTAATTATTCCTTATATGTCTCATAAGGTTAATTATGAGGAATACCTACTATTAATGGGCTTATATCAGATTTACGAAAAGAATCAAGAAAGATAAATATAATGGGCATTTAAGCCCATTTCTTTTTCCTTGAAAATGACAAAGTATTTTATTATAATAAAATAGTATGAATTGAGGTGCTAATTATGGCAGATTATAAGGATTTAGCGGAATTAATATTCCCAAATATAACTGAAACATTAGAGGATTTAGAAAAGAAGTATCCTGTAAGAAATTTACCAGAGGGCGCAATGGTAACTAGATTTGCCCCAAGTCCAACTGGCTTCTTACATACAGGTAGCTTATTCACTTCACTTGTCTCTGCAAGATTTGCAAAGCAAAGTGGTGGTGTTTTCTATATCCGTTTAGAGGATACAGACACAAAAAGAGAAATCGAAGGCTCAGGTGAGTCTTTAGTTAAGCAGCTAGCAGTATTTGATGTTATTCCTGATGAGGGATATATATCTGATTCAAAGGAAGTTGGTGCTTATGGACCATATAAGCAGTCAGATAGAAGCTCTATTTATGATACTGTAATTAAGTATTTAATTTCGATTGGTAGAGCATATCCATGCTTCGCAACACAAGAAGAGCTAGCAGAGCTTCGTAAGAGCCAGGAGGCTAATAAGGAAATTCCTGGTTATTATGGTAAGTATGCAATTTATAGAGATTATCCAGTAGATAAGGCTATTGAAAGAATTAAGAATGGTGATAAATATATCATCAGATTTAAGTCTATGGGTGATCATAACAATAAGGTTTCATTCCATGATGAAATTAGAGGAGATCTAGAATTAACTCAGAATGATCAGGATATCGTTATCCGTAAGGGTGATGGTCTTCCTACATATCATTTCGCTCATTTATGTGATGACCATTTCATGCATACAACAGTAGTTACAAGAGGTGAGGAGTGGTTACCATCACTTCCTATTCATCTTGAATTATTTGATACTATGGGCTTTGAAAGACCTAAGTATGCACATTTCCCTGTAATTATGAAGGTTGAAAATGGTAATAGAAGAAAGCTTTCTAAGCGTAAGGATAGCGAAGCCGCAACTTCTTACTTCCTAGAGAAGGGCTATCCAAAGTATGGCTTTATTGAATATCTATTAACCATTGCAAATTCAAATTATGAGGAATGGAGAAATGCTAATTTAGATAAGTCTCCATATGATTTCATGCTATCATTTGAAAAGATGAGCCTTGATGGTGCTTTATTTGACCTTGAAAAGGTTGAATCAATTTCTAAGGAAAGAATGGCTTATAGAAAGGCATCTGATTTATGTGAAGAGGTACTTGAATGGGCTAATGAATATGATAAGGAATTTGCAGCAAAGATTAATGCTAATAAGAAGTTCTTTACTGAAATTTTAAATATTGAAAGAGAAAAGGATAAGCCTAGAAAGGATTATGCTAAGTATTCTGATATTTACCCAATCATTTCATTCTTCTATGATGATGTATATGATTCATTAGATAAGGATAATTTAGATTTCACTGTTCAAGTTAATAAGCAGGAAACTAAGACTGTTGATAGTGAAGCTATTAAGGGCTTCCTAAATGATTATATGGCATCATATAATCTTGATGTAACAGAAGAGGAATGGTTCAATAACCTAAAGGCTACTGCTGAAAAGTATAAGTTCACAGGAGATCGTAAGGCTTATAAGGCTAACCCAAATGACTATAATGGTCAGGTTGGAGATGCAGCTGGATTCTTAAGAATTTGTCTTGCATGTAGAAAGAACACTCCAAATATCTATTATGTTCAAAAGATTTTAGGTAAGGAAAAGGTTTTTGCGAGAATTAATACAATACTTGCAAAAATTTAACTTGATTTAATAAAAAAATATGGTATTATCTTATATGTGCACTCACTAAATGCACATATAAGTCCTTGGCCTGTTGGTGAAACGGTTAACACATCGCCCTCTCAAGGCGACATTCATGGGTTCGAATCCCATACAGGTCACCAGTTATGATATTTGAGCATTCATTTATGAATGCTTTTTATTTTTTGTCTATTATGTTATAATAGTCGAGTATTATGTCCCTATAGTTCAATGAATCGAACGCAGGCCTCCGGAGCCTGTAATCCGGGTTTGATTCCCGGTAGGGATGCCAAGGATGTGAAATAATGAGGAGATTTGTCAATTTTATATTTCCGTATGCAATTATTTTGTTAGTATCTTTAGCAGCATCTTATGTTTTATTTTATGATGGATTCGCTGGTGGAGATGATTTTGTCTTCCATATTCCTAATATTTATGAGCTTTATTTAAATATTAAATCTGGCGAGGGATTATCTTACATAAGTAATTACATAATGAATGGCTTAGGTAGTGGTACAAGACTTTTTTATTCACCACTTCCGCATTTAACTGTTGCGTATACAGCTATTTTACTAGAGCCATTTGGGATTAGCTTACTTACATCATTTCAAATTGTAATATTCTTTACTGTATATTTATCTGGTATTTTTATGTACCATTTTGCATTAAAGCTTACAAGAGGAAGAAGAGTTGCGGCTTTAATAGTTGCATCTATTTATGTTGTTTATCCATATCGCTTATTTGATTTATATTGTAGACTTGCCTTTGCAGAAGGCTTTTCATTTATGTTCTTGCCTTTATTCTTTGCTGGTTTATATCAAATCATTAATGAGGATGAGGTTCATGTGACTTCATTCCTAAAGATTATTATTGGTGGTGGATTATTATTCCTATCACATAATATTACAGCTTTATATACTTATGTATTTGGTGTTTTCTTCCTAGTATTAAATATTAAGAAGGTTATTAAATCACTAAAGAAGCCAAACTTCATATTATGGAGTGGTATATCAGTAGTATTAATGGTTGGTCTTATGGCTTTAACAGCTCTATCAACCCTAGAACTAATGAATACAGGAATCTATAATGTAACTGATAGAGATAGAATGTGGACATCTATTGATTATGTTACAGGTAGAGCAGGAGAGGAATATAACTATTCAGGATTTATTAATTTCTGGTATTTAGAGGATAGATATAATTATTTTATGTCTAACTATGGAGTTGGAATGTGTGATAAGCAATCTACATTATTATTCCAATTCTTTTCATTCCTATTAATTAGTGGTATTTATGGCTTTATTGCATATCAGCTAAAGAGATTAAAGAAATTTAAATATTCTAGATTATTATTAATATTATCAATTATTTATATAGTAATTTTAAGATTATTCGCGCCTCGAATTGATGTAATTCTTGCCGGTGCAATAGTTATTTTATTAGTAATGTCTTGTTGTCTTGTTAATCATAAAGAGGAAGAAAAAAAGAAGAATAGAAATATTTTATTAGATTCTACATTCTATTTTTTAATTATTTCTATTCCAGTATTATTCCTAATGATGGAATCTGAATGGATATGGACAGTATTACCTGCCCTATTCTTAAATATTCAGTTCCCATGGCGCTTATGGGCATTAGTCCAAATCTTTGTCCCAATGCTTGTTGGATTATTCTTTAATTATTATCCTGATAGTAAGCCTTTAAAGTTTGTGGTATCAATCGCAACAGGCTTCCTATTTGCAATCAACATGCCTTTATATGAAAAGGCTGCACTTACTTATGAAAATGAATATGCAGGTGTATTTAATACTATTGATGACTGGTTCTTTGAAACTGGTGGTGAAATGGGCTGGAATAAGGAATACATGCCACAGGTATTTGTTAATTCAGATTATGTATCTGAATATGAGAATTCATTATATACAATTTATAGAAAATTCTATTTCAATACAAGCACAACTGGATATGGTACAGGAGTTGCCAATGTAGAAAGATATTCATGCTATGGTGGTGATGCTCATTACCGCGCAACTGCAACTACAACATCATCTATTTTCTATACATCACTTCCTTATATTGAGGAAGCTTATACAGTTACTATGATTGAGGATAATGATGAGGAGCATGTATGTGAGGTATTTAATAATAAGGGATATTTAGCTATTTATTTCCCTGAAGAGGCTACAACTTATTCAATTTATGTTACTTATAATAGATATTCTATTACATCAAGAGTTTTATATAAGACAAATGAAGAACCAAATGGTACAATAACTAATGCAGTATCTGGTACAGGTACTAATTCATTTACCCTTACCGCAACTGATAAGGTATTAGTACAGGTTCCACTAGTATATTATCCAGGCTATGAAATCAAATTAACTAGTGATGATGGTAAGGTTACTTATGCAGAATCTATTATGACTGATGGCTTAGTTTCATTTGAGGCAGAGGCTGGTACATATAATGTTGAAATTAATTATGTTGGTACAACTATAAGACAAGCATCTAATGTAGTATTTAAAATGGCAATAGCTGGTATATTCATTTTTAGCTGCTATGGTGTTTTATATGAAAGAAAGAAAAAGCAGGATTTATATTAATCGAAAGGAAGTATGCTTTTATGTATGATTTACATCATTTAAAGGGGAGAACCTATTATATTGATGGTCCTACAAACTGCGGGGTTTATATTTTAAATGATGATAATGAATGTGTTCTAATAGACTGTGGTACAGCCTTAGAAGGACCAATTATCGAAACAGTATTAAGAAGAAATAAGCTAAAGCTAAAATATCTTGTTAATACTCATAGCCATGCTGACCATTCAGGATCAAATGTTTATTTGATGAAGATGACTGGATGTACAGTAATCGCATCTAAAATAGAAAGAGCATTTTTAAGAGATTCTAAGCTAGATATCGGATTTTTATATGGTGGCTATCCAATTGATGAATTTGATACTAAGCTAATGCATATTGATGACCAAAAGGAAATCTATGCTTTAGAGCAGTTGCCAGAGGGCTTAAGAAGCTTTAAGCTTCCAGGACATCACTATGGACAAATTGGTATTCGCACATCTGATGGTGTTTATTTTATAGCAGATTCAGTTGTATCTACTGAATTAGTAGCTAAATCACATGTAGTATTAATTTATGATATTCAAGGTTATTTAGATTCTCTTGATTATGTAGAGGAATTAAAGGGAAATATTATAGTTCCAGCTCATGCGGATGTATCTACTGATTTAACAGAAACTATTGAATTTAGTAGAAATAAGATTCATGAGATTTGTGATGTAATCATAGATTATCTATCTAAGGAGCACACTGCAGAAGAGGTAACGGCTCATATTTTTGAACATTATAATCTTCGTATATCTTATAATAAATATATGCTTATTATGGCAACAATAAGAAGCTATTTATCTTATTTAGGTCATGAAAGAAAGGTTAAAAATTATTTTAAGGACAATAAGCTTGTCTTTATTTCAATGGAAGCCTTTGAGGATAAATTCTAAAATTATAGACAGTGGGGGGATTAAAAACCACTGTCTTTTATTTATGAAAAATATGAATTATGATATAATTAATAATAGGTGTTTATTATGAAAAAGGAACTAGCTTTTATTTCAAATTTAATATTAATTGCCTTTGAAATAACAGGTATAGTATTCTGTTTCATTGAAAAGGGCGAGATTCAGCTTGAATATTATACTAATATTGCAAACCTCTTTTCCTTATTTGCATGTGTTAATTATTTATTAGCATTTTTCTATAAGGAAAAAAGATTTAAAAGAGCCACAAATTATATGAAGCTAATCACAGTTTCAGCCTTAGCTTCAACATTTGTGACAGTTTTATTAATTGTCGCACCTGAATCTAGTGAGGGCTATTCATATTATTTATTCCATGGCTCATTCCTATGGTTTCATTTCCTAGCTCCAATAATGGCTATAATATCATTTATATTTTTTGAACAATATGAATTTAAATATTTAAAGGATTCATTAATAGCTTTAATATTCACACTTATTTATGCAGTATCAATGTATATTACTATAGAGCTATATGGTAAGAGTAAGGTGCCATTTTATGTTCTTGATTCCTTTAATCATATTCAAAGAGGCTTATTAATTTTATTCTTGGCTTTTGATATTAATTTTATATTAATAGCCTTAAATAAGCTTGCTAAATGGAAGAAGCATTTAAGATTCCAATCAACTATTTATTACAAGGATGAATTAAATGATGATTTTGGTGGAGAAATTAAAATAAAGCCATTACCTAAGAATTATAAATATGAGGGTACTGGTATATGGAAGTTATTTGATTTTATTTTATATTGGATTATTGCTAAACCATTTGCCTTTATTTATATGAAGGTTAAATTCCATCAAAGAATTGTAAATAGAAAGGTAGTTAAAGAAATAAAGGGTGGTTATTTTATATATTCTAACCACACATTATTTGCAGGTGATGCCTTTACTCCAAGCCTTATTGATTCATTTAAAAAGAATTATTTAATTGTAAGCCCAGAAACTGGATCTCTTACAGCCTTACTGCCTATTTTAAGAGGAGTAGGAGCTTTACCAATAGATAATGATGTAAATCAAATGAAGAAGCTTATTAGATGTATCAACGATAGATCTAAGAAAAGTATTGTCTCAATCTATCCAGAGGCTCATATTTGGCCTTATTATACAAAGATAAGACCATTTAAGGATATCTCATTTAAATACCCTGTAAGGCAAAATAAACCCGTTGTAGTAGTTACTAATACCTACCGTAAGGGCTGGTTTGCTAAAAGACCTAGAATAGTTACCTTTGTTGATGGACCATTTTATCCTAAGGAGGAATATTCTAATCAGGAAAATATTAAATATTTAAGAGATATCACCTATAAAACAATGACTAAAAGAATTGAAGAGAATTCTACATATAGCTATTTTGATTATCAAAAGATTCCAGAAAGTGATGTAGTAATAGATGATGAATAGGAATAACTTGTGATACAGTTATTCTTTTTCTTTATTTATTTTAATTTTAAGATATAATTATAATAGTATAAAAAGGAGAAGTTTATGTTTTTATTTGGATTTCTAGATGCACTTAAGGCCTTATTATATGGTATTGTAGAGGGTATTACTGAATGGTTACCAGTATCATCTACAGGACATATGATTATTCTTGATGCTTGGTTAAAAACTGAATCAACATATGGCAGTGATTTTTGGAGCTTTTTCTTAGTAATTATTCAGCTAGGAGCTATTTTAGCAGTAATCGTTACATTTATTAAAAAGCTATGGCCATTTGGTAAAAATAAAACAGCTGAGGAAAAGAAGCAGGTTTGGAAGACTTGGCTATATATTATTATTGCCTGTGTACCAGCTGCAGTAATTGGTTTATTATTAGATGATTTCTTAGATGAGCATCTATATAATTTTATTACAGTTGCAATTACGTTAATTCTTTATGGTATTTTATTTATTGTTCTTGAATTAATTAATAGAAAAAAGGAATTCAAGATTCATGATTTAAAGGAAATGACATGGAAGCTTGCCTTAATCATTGGCTTAATCCAGCTATTATCATTAATTCCTGGTACATCAAGAAGTGGTGTAACAATTCTTGGAGCTATGATTTTAGGTATTGATAGAGCTACATCAGCTGAATTCTCATTCTGCTTATCAATTCCAGTTATGGTTGGCGCATCTTTACTTAAGGGCTTAAAATATTTTGTTGCCATTGGTAAGGGAGAGGCTCCAGCTATTACATCAGATCAGGTATGGTTCTTAATTATTGGTATCGTTTCTGCCTTCTTAGTATCATTACTTGCAATTAATTTATTACTTAAATTTATTAGAAATCATGACTTTATACCATTTGGAATTTATAGAATTGTTCTTGGTGTAATCATCATTATTTTATTTGCGACAAGCGTACTTAAGATGTCTTCAAATACTAATACATCTAATGCGATGGCAAAGGTAGAAGAGATAATAACAACTCAAGAAATATAAAAAATGGAGGAAATCCTCCATTTTTTTATTCTCGTCTTGGAATTGTAGATGTTTGATAGAATTTATCCTTATCATGATACATTTTAGCATCTGCCTCAGAAAATAGCTCCTTGACAGTCTTTTCGTCATGTTCCTTTCTATGACAATAGCCAAGTGAACAAGAATAGCTTGTCTCCGCAAGGCTCATTCTAACCTTATCGATATATGCTAGCATATCAGCCTTACGCTCATTTACACATAGAATAGTAAATTCATCTCCACCAAGCCTATAAACATACATTTTCCTAGTGGCATTTTTAACTAAAGCTTTTGCGACAGTTTTAATTGCATTGTCACCCTCTAAATGACCATAATTATCATTGATATGCTTTAAGCCATTCATATCAGCTTGAATAACACCAGTAATTGATTTATCCATATTCTTTAAATCAGTATAATATACTTCACGGCTAAATAAGCCAGTTAATGAATCATAATTAGCACGCTCTGTATATAAATATAAATAATAAATAGATACACATACGGCAATAGTACAATATAAAACCTTGATTTCGCCTTCTTGGTCAAATGTTTCAATTAATACTGCAGATATAGTCATACATGCACATAATATTACATTGGCGGCATGCCATATATGCTTACGCTTAAATGATAAAATACTTCTAACAACTAAATATATTAAATAGAATGCACCAACAATATGAGATGTAAATCTTAGGATGGTTGTACCACCATGCCAAGCAAGTGTATTATTTGGTGCCATTTCAAAATAGAATACTAAATGCTCTGTCGCAGGGAATAACGCAAGTGAGAATACAATTACATTAATAACCATTGGAATATATATCCAAAATGAATTCTTAACATCAGGTAATTCAAAGCTTAAAAATATAAATAGTAGAAGACAAACTGGATTTACTGCATAGGTGAATGCCGTAATTGCCGTTGTCCAAAAATCCGAATAGATATCCTGGCAATATGCCTTTACAACATCTAATATAGAAAGTATTAGAATGGTTCCTGTTATCACAAGAATATAGATGCTTATCTTTTTGTGCTCATTATATTTAATTACAGAATTAATTATCATTACTATTGCGATACATATTAATATCCAATATCTTACGATATATAGATTTAAGTAATGCACAAAATCACCCCTTTTTGTAATAAATTGAACCGTTTTAATTTATTAGTATTATAGCACAAAATAATGGTTAGGTCATTATCTTTATAAATATCTATAAATGTATACTTTTTAAAAATAAATAATGTATAATGTATTTAAACACAAGCGGTTAAATGAATAAGGAGAATGCTATATGAGAGTCGCAATCATCGGAATGGGTAATATGGGTATTAAATACGCAAGGCTAATATCAACAGATAAATCAATTGGTATGGAGCTTACTGCTGTAACTAGAATTAAGGAAAGCAAGAAGGAACAAATCCTTGAATATTTAGACAATGTCAAAATATATAATGGTGATGAGGAATTGTTTAAGGGATTAGATAATAAGGAATTTGAATGTGATGCCATTATAGTTGGAACTCCTCACTATTCACATAAGAAAATAGTTATTGAAGCCTTTGAAAGAGGACTAGATGTTTTATGTGAAAAGCCAGCAGGTGTCTTTTTAAGAGACGGAAGAGAAATGTATGAGGCAAATAAAAATAATAATTTATATGGTTTTATTTTCCATCATAGAACATTTGAAATTAATAAATACCTTCATGATATTTTAAAGAAAGAAAAATATGGTAAGGTTAAAAGAGTTAATTATATAGTTACAGATTGGTTTAGAACTAATAAATATTACCAGGCAGATAAATGGAGAAGCACCTATAAAACAGATGGTGGTGGCACATTATTAAATCAGTGCCCACATTCTCTAGATTTATTAATTTATCTAGTTGGAATGCCAAGCAGTGTAATGGCATTTTGTAATGAAGGTAAATATCATAATATTGAGGTAGAGGATGAGGTTACCGCTTATTTAGAATGGGATAATGGGACAACTGGTGTCTTTATCGCATCAACAGGAGAAACTCCAGGAATTAATCGAATGGAAATAACTACATCTAAGGCCTTAATTACCTTATATAAGGATCATATTGACATTAGATGTAATGAATATGATGATAAATATTATATTGATAATGATGTAGAAATTAAATATAGTGATGAAAGAATTGATTTTAATTATGATTCATCCCAGCTTGAGGTACTTAAGGTATTTGGAAGACACGATGTAGTATGTGATGGCTTCCACGCCCTAGATTCTCTATATTTATCTAACGCCATGTATTTATCATCGTGGAAGAAAAAGATTATTAATTTCTATCCAATAGGCTCTAAGGAAGAAAAGGATTTTGAGATAGAATTTGAAGAGGAATTTAATAAAAAGCTTTAAAAATACATAGGGGCGAGATAGCAATCTCGCTCCTTTTTCGATACAAAAAAATTAAATAAGTAGTACTTACATCTGGTTTTATTGACATTTTTAAGGCTTGCTTGTTAAACTTAAATTTAGGTGATAACTATGAAAAAGGTATTTAATTTTTACGCAGACACAAATAAGAAAAATAAGGAAGCCTTTAATGATGCCTTACCGATTGGTAATGGTAGAATGGGTGAAATGATTTATGGACATCCTATCAATGAGAAGATGATTTTAAATGCGGATTCATTATGGTTAGGTAAGCCATTAAGAAAAAGATATAATAAGGATTTTATTAATTATTATAAGGAAATTCAAAGCTTAATTGATCAAAATAAAATATTAGAGGCTGAGGAATTAATAAAATTATCCTTATTTTCATCTCCAAAGGGAGAATGCATTTATTCTGTAGCTGGAGAGCTAAGAATTAATTTTCCTTTTGATTTAAATGATGTTTCTAATTATGAAAGAATTCTTGATTTAGATAATGGTATTGTAAATGTTAATTATAATATTAAAGAT
>JAILEP010000109.1 GCA_024697825.1 Acholeplasmatales bacterium | reverse complement strand
AATGTATCTGATTCATCTGATACTGTGGCAGTACCATCAATTTGTACTACCTTAATTGTTCTAGCTGAATCAATATATCTTGTCGATGTAGTTACAGAATTCTTCTTACCTCCGCCACCACATGATGCTAAAAAGATAATCACAGCTAAAAATATTCCTATACTTAGTAAACCATTAATTATTTTTCTCATAGCGCCTCCTAATCATTACTGTAGCCATCAATTTCTATTACCTCATAGCACTTGATTGGCTCCTTTTTATTTTTAAACATTCTATCTCCGGCATCTACTACCTTAATTCTATCCTTTAATACCTCATATACATCACTTGATATTAAAACCTGATCTCCGGCTGCGGATGCTTCAATTCTTGATGCAGTATTAACTGTATCACCAATTGCTGTAAAGTCCATTCTTGTTTTAGAACCGATATTACCAATAACGGCATCTCCAAAATGAACACCAACTCCATATTTTAATTGCTTATTATATTTCTTTTCTACTTCCTCACATATAGCCTTACCTACATGTACAATTCCGTATGCTGCACAAACAGCCTTATAAATATAATCATCTAAATCAACTGGGGCATTAAAGATTGCCATTACACAGTCACCAATAAATTTATCAACCATGCCACCATATTTAAATACCTGCTTAGTAGCCATTTCAAGATAGCCATTTAAAATATCTACTACCTCCTCTGGAGATAGCTCCTCACTCATCTTAGTAAATCCTCTAATATCTACAAATAGACAAGCTACATTTCTCTTTCTACCACCAAGCATTAATGCATCCTCTTGCTTATCAACAAGTGCTTCTGCAACATCTGGTGATATATAACGCTTAAATGTACCAATAACCTCTTTCTTATGCTTATATTCACTATAGTAGTGATAAACAATAAGTGAAACAAAGGCTAAAATTAATATTAGAATCGGTAAGGATACAAAATGGTACACCTTAGCCGAATGCATTATTACCATAAGTAAGAATTCAAGACCAATACCAGCTGCGAACACAACCGTTGCTAAATAGAATACAAATGATGTCATTAAAAATGAAATAACAAATATTATTACAACATTTAATGTAGTCCATAAGGCACTATTAATTGGTAAATATAATTCATCATTTAATAAAGACTGAATAATATTACACTGAATTTCTACACCAAACATTTCTCCAATTGGTGAATTGAAGATATCATTCGAAAGACCGGTATCTACTGCACTAGCATATGAACCAAAGATAACAATTGAATTACTTCTAATTACTATTTCGTCTTCGATTAAGTCTTTAAATGAAATGTAATTAAATCCAGATACTACATCTTGGATTTTTCCATCTCCTGTATAATTCAATTCAGGAGCGGCATAATAATTAAAATAATATGCCATCTTATTTTCATAATCATTTAATTCCTTGCCTGTATTATTTGCATATTGCTCATACATTGCATAAGCTAAGCTATTATAGCCTAAGCCCTTAAGGTATGTTCTTCTTACAGCCTCATCATTATCTGTAATCGCATCTACATAGCCAATACCCTTAGCGCCATTATAGATTTCTTCAGATAATCCATAAGGAGCTTCACTTCTACTCATACCATTAACACCAAGGATTACATTATGCCTTAGCATTGCATCCCTAAGCTTAATATCTACAGTATCACAGCCATAAGCCTTATTGAAAATCATATCGAAGCCTATCGCCGCTGGTACACAGCTATTATCAGCCCACATATTTAAAGCATCTGCTATATAATCTCTATATTCAATGGCATTATACATACCATATTCTTCTATAGTTTCATCATCAATACCTACAATATAAATCTCCTTAGCTGCAGTTCCCTTATGCTGGTAGATTGCATCATTTATATTGTTATCTAAATCAGAAAGAGGATTCCAGAAATTAGATGTTATTGATGCTAACAATATAATTATTGCAAAAACTCCAGAAAATATTAAATTTTTAATTTGGAATTTAAATATCTTATTTTTCATCTAGTCTTAGGTTCTCCCTTCCTAATTTCGTAATTTTAATATTTAATAAATATTAATTTCATTATA
>JAILEP010000129.1 GCA_024697825.1 Acholeplasmatales bacterium | reverse complement strand
ACCTTAAATACTACACGTGGACTCATATTAGAATTCATCTTGTAAACATCAATATAGGTCTTATCAACTCTAGCCATACCCTCAGCTATCGCTTCTGCAGTTATAGGTACAAGCGCAATTGTAGTTGCGATTATAGGAACATACCTATAATTATTTGTAGGTACTGTAAGCATTATGATTACAATTAAAACAATCATAGGCATACTTCTAAAAATAATTAAAAATGGTCTTACTAATCCCTTACAAATACTATTCATACCTGAAAGAGTTCCAAGTGTCATACCTATAATTGTTGATAATAGCATAACAATTATAAAATCAACTAATGTTATACCAATAAATTTATAGGTAGATCCTGTTCCAAGCAGTCTAAAGAATTCACCAAAAATATCAATTAGAGATGGAAAAATAATTGAATTATTCTTTATAATTCCAATAATTGTAATAATTAGTGCCGCAATTAATAATCCTGCAACGAATAAGATTAAATTTTTGATCCTCGTCTTATAATCCGTAGTAGAAATCATCCTGAGGTACTGCACCTCCAAATTGTGTTAAATCAATTGAAGCTGTTGCCTCAACTGAAGATTTAGCATTCTTAGCAGAAACATACTTAATATTACACTTAGGTAAAGCCTTAAGTACAACTGCCTTAGCTGCAGGTAATCCTGTATTACCAAGCTCGATAATATCATCTGCAACCTCTTCTGCATTAGTTGTAACTAAAGCACAAGATTCAGAAACCTTTTCTAAATAGTCATCAAGCTCATCCTTATGCTTATTAATTGTTTCATTATTAACAAATACACCAGCCTGTGTATATTCAGAACCACCATTTACATCTGCGAATAGCTCAGAAACTGAGAATGAAGTAACAGTCTTACTTTCACTTGAAAGCTTTACTGTTGCTGCAGTAAGTGCAGGCTCTGCAGTTAAGACAATAGCGCTCGAATCACTAATTAATAGCTGCTGAGTTAATGCAGCACTTGATAAGCTTTCTGCATATTCAACAGTTATATTCTTCTCTGCTAATACATATTTAGCAACAGATGCATTAATTGTTGTTTCACCAAATAATGTAACAGTTTTACCTGCTAAATCATCAATTGAAGTAATATCTGTTCTTTGTGTTGCAAAATAAATATTACCCCATGTTACAACTGATGCAAGCTTATATGTAGACTTTCCAGCCTTATAAAGCTTAGCACCTGCACTTACAGGTGCAATTAAAACATCTGCAGTATTTGCAGTAAACTGCTCTGCAATTGTTGACGCATCAATAAATGAATAAGCGTCTGTATTATCAACAGCTAGACTCGCAACAGAAATTGCTGGAGCTCCCTGTGGACAAACAATAGATAATTCATAATCCTCCTCTGAACCACATGACGCAAGTCCAAGTGCTGTAACACCAGCTAATGCTAATAAACCTAATTTTTTCATATAATCTAATCTCCTCAAAAAACTTTATAGTCTATTATACACCACTTTTATTAAAAGATAAATGAGGTAAAAAAAAGAAATCAGCCACTTCCCTTGTGACTGACTCCTTTTGAAAAGAGTTAGGTATTATATTCTGAAATTACTATTATTCAATAATAATTGCATACACATTCATTGAATCACCCTTAATGATTGTATGTGGTCCTGCAGCTAATGTCATTGTATATACACCATTAGCGTCAGTTGTATACTTAGTATCATCAATCTTGATTTTCTTTGATGCAGTATCAGTAATAATTGTAATTGTTGTTGATGCTGTTGTTGTAAATGTAATAGATGTAGCTGATTCCATCTTTAAAGCAGTTGTGTAAGTTACACCATCGTATGTCTTTGATGCTACATCACTCTTTAAATTACCACTTACTGTGAAGAAATCATTATCTCCAGCTTTGCCTGTATTAAATGTTAATATTTCAGATTCCTGAGGTAATGCTGCTAAAGCTGCCTCTGCTGCTGTAAGCTTAGAATAATTTGTAACTAAAGCCTTATCATCTGTAGATAGAGAATCATAAGCTGTTCTTGCTGCTGCAATTGCAGTCTTATCAGATGCTGTAATAGTTGAAGGTAATGCATCAATTAATGCGATTACTTCTGTATAAGTTACAGTTGTAGTAGTTGAACCACTATCACCAGAACCAGAATCTGAACCAGATGACTGAGTACCAATACCCTGAACTGAAATTAAATTAGATGAATAATTATTAATTGCAGTCTTTAAATTTGTATTTAATGCATATGATGTATCATCTGTAGAATTATCAAATGTCCACTGGAAGTCGCCACCATTAATTCTACCTGCATAAGCCTGAACTGTATTCTTTGAATCCTCTGGAGTTTGGATTGTAGCTACTGCTACACCTAAATCTACAGTTGTATCAAAATTATTATAAGTTGCACCACCTGCTGCATATGAAGAATCTACAGTTTCTGTTCTTGAAGAAACTAATACTGCATCATATGAAGATGCATTTGCTGCATTAGTACCCTGAGCTGCATTTGCATAAATTAAATTATTTGAATAACCAGCCATTGAGCCTTCCCAAATAATTGTATTATTGAATGCCTTGATTGTACCAGCAGATTCACCACTGAATGTACCATCACCTAGGGCATCTGTACCAGTACCACTTGATAGCATTGGGTCCTTACAATTTCTAAAGTAGTTGTTTTCAACAAATGCGTCTGCACCAGTTGTTACACCTACACCATATTTTGAATTACCATCAAAGTAATTATTATAAACATGAACTGACATTGTTCTAATTCTTGGATGTCTTGAATCAGAATGGTCAAACCAGTTATGATGATATGTAATATAATTTGGACCTGATTCACTCTTCATACCACATAGAGACATCTTACCTGAATCCCAGAAATGCATATATGATACAGTTACATACTGTGAATCATCCTTTAAGTCCATAGAGCCATCGCCCTTAGCCTGGTCGCCATCGCTACCAGCATCACCATAGAATACATCATTATCGTGGATCCATGCGTTAACAGTTCCCTGCATAGCGATACCATCGCCATCGCCTCCACCACCCCAGTTCATTAAACCAAGGTTTCTACATTCTACTGATGTACACTTATTGAAGCCAACACCAACTCCATGTAATGTTGCGTCATCACCGATACCCTCAATTGTTAGGTTAGTTGCTTCCTTAACACCAACTGCGTACCACTTAGATAAATCGTCACAAATTAAACCACTTGATGTAACCTTACCAATAAATCTAATTGCATAAGGTGTTGTAGTCTTCTTTGCTTTAATTGCTGCTGTAATTGCGGCAACGCCTGTATATTCAGTACCTGCTACTGTTGCAGTTACTGTAGTCTTATTGCTTTCAGTAACATAAATAACCTGTGCGCCATCCTTTAATGTACCATCAAGATTATATGCACCAGGTGCTGCACCCTTTAAAGGTGAATTTGTAGAGAACGCAAAGCCTGATCTATCATAAGCAATTGTTGTAATAGATGAAGCTGAATTACCCTTAGATTCATCCTCAGTACCATTGAATACTGGGTTAATCTTTAATGAATAAACACCAGCAGATAGACCTACTGCGTCTACACGGTAATAATAATCGCCATTCTTCTTATATAATCTAATTAATGGATCATCAATCTTAGTCCAAGTAGTTGCGCCATCCTTCTTATAATATGCATTATATGAATCTGCATCTGTTACTGCTGCGAATTCTGCATATAAAGATTCCTGATCTCCACCTACTGCATTAAGTACTAATGTAGCCTCTGTATTATCAATTACAGCTGGAACTGCACTTGAGCTTGATGAAGCTGCGGCACTGCTTGATGCGGCACTGCTTGAAGCCTTACTTGAGCTTGCAACACTTGAAGATGCTGCTGCGCTTGATGCAGCGGCACTTGATGCTACTGCACTTGATGCTGCGGCACTTGAGCTCTTTGCTGCTGAAGATGACACTATACTAGATGCTGCGGCAGATGAGCTTTTGGCTGCGCTTGATGCTGCTGCGGCAGATGAGCTTTTGGCTGCACTTGATGCTGCTGCGGCACTGCTTGATACTGCTGCACTTGATGATACTGCTGCGGCAGATGATGTTACAGCGCTTGATGCTGCTTTACTTGATTCAGTAGGTGCGCCCTCTCCGTTATTACTAGAAGCTCCCACACTACTAGTACCTACTGAAACCAATTCTGAAGAACCAGACTTTGAAGTAGTGTTTCCCGCACTGCTTGTAGCCTTTGCTCCACAGCTTGCCATTACCATTGTCATTGCTGCTAATGCTGTTACTGCTAAACCCTTTAATTTCATATTTTCTTCTCCTCGTAGTTTACCTTTTACGTTTGTGAAAACGTTTTAAACTGCCCTAATATTAACAAAAAAGATTATAGATGTAAAGGCTTTCATGCAACATTTTTACAACTTTTTTTAATTTGTAAAAATAATTAATTTTTTTGTTAAAATTCCCAATAAAAGTGCATATTTCAATTGTTATAATATATAAAAAAGTGCGTATTATGGTATAATAAGAGCGGTGATACATATGGAAAGAATCTCAAAGTCACATGACTCATTTAAGCTAATGAAGGAAATGATTAAGACAAATCATTACCCAAATATTACTGTTACAGATGATACAGAAATATTAAAGCTAGCTTATAAAAACAATTTAAAAATAAAATTATTATTCTACTGCTTCGAGCTAGAATATAAGGATGAGACAAAGGAATTATTGAATAATCTAATTGAAGCAGCTGATATGGTATATGAAATATCTAAATCATCATATGAGGCAATTAGATTAAAGGAAAATCATGCCGGTATCATTGGAGCGATTGAATTAAACAATTATACATTTGATGATTTTAAGGATAAGGAATTCATAATGGTATTAGATCATTTAGAAATTCCAGGTAATATTGGTACAATTTACCGTACACTTGATGCTGCTGCGGCAGATGGTGTAATTCTAGTTGATCCTATATCAAAGCTAAATAACGAAAAAATAACCTCTTCATCAAGAGGTACTAATCTTATAATTCCAACTGTGTGTGCATCATACCAAGATACTATTAAATATTTATTAGATAATGGATATGATATATATCTAGGAGAGCCTGAGCTAGGTAAGAATTATAAGGAATATGATTATAATGGTAAAATCGCCATTGTTACAGGTAATGAACGCTTTGGTATCAACCCTGATTGGTATAATCATAAGTCACTAAAGGTCTTCATTCCAATGGAGGGAAGCCAAAATAGCCTAAATGTTGGTATTGCATCATCAATACTTATTTATGAAGCATATATGAAAAGACACAATATGTAAAAATGGGACTCGGTTGAGTCCCTTTTCTTATTTAACTGTTTTTTCGTATATTTCCTTTAAGGAATTACCAACCTTATCTAAGGTTCTTTCTTCTGCTATCTTATAGCCCTCATTTGTCATTTCTGTCATATCATTATTTAATACATAATTAACATTATTAACAAAATCATCCATAGTCTTTCCCTTAAGGCAATGCTTCTTATCCTCGATCCAATCTGCGTAAACAGGAATATCTCTAATAACTAAAGGTGTATGAGATGCTAAAGCCTCAAGCACTACAATGCCCTCTGTTTCCTCCTTAGATAAAAATAGGAAGCAATCAGCTGCGCTAAAGGCACCCTTAATAATATCCCCTGCAATATAGCCAGGCATAATTACATTTGAAGGTCTTTTCTTAATAGCTCTTAAAATCTTTAGTGGAGTCATCCATTTAGCAAGATTTCCAAACCAAATGAATGTTACATCAGGCATACGTCTTGCGACCTCAAAGAAATCCTCGATTCCCTTTCTTTCAAATAATAAGCCAACAGATATAACAATCTTTTGATCCTTACTTAAATTAAAATGCTCATAGAATTTATTAATCTTTTCTTCACTTCTAGCATAATCCTCAAGCATAATGCCATTAGATAGAGCATAGACAGGACAATTTACACCCTTATAATTTTCAATTAATCCCTTTGAATAATTAGTAGGTGTAATAATTGCATCAGCCTTTTTATACATTCTATGAATTAAATGATTATAGATAGGAGCGATCAATCTCCATAATCTAAATGAATTTCTAAAATCCTCAAATGTAGAATGACCATGAACAATAACCTTCATCCCCTTCTTCTTACATTTCTTTAATACACGATATGAATCAAAGAATAATGTATTAATATGGGCAAAGTCATATTCATCATTTGGATCTAATGTAAAATCAACACCGGCAAGCTCTAAAGCCTTAGACTGATGAGATAGAGCTCTACCAATTCCACTTTGTCTTAACTTTTTTTGATTTTCGAAATATAATAAATTTTTCATTTTATTCTACAACTAACCCTTCTGAATAAATTACATTAAAGGCCTTAATCTTAGTTATCATTTCTGCAGCTGCGGATAAGAATTCCTTAATGTATTCCTCATCATAATCTTCCTTTTGATATGCAATAGTCTCTAAATCAAATGTACAAATAGTATCTATAAATAAGATATCTAATTCATGTGAATAGAATACATTATCAAAATCAGATGTCGTATTAAATATTGAATTACCTACATAATGAGCCTTTTCATAGTCAATACCTAATATATCTAATACTGTTGGGACAATTACATAAGCACTAACAAAATAATCAAATGTATGCTTATTAGTATTATTATAATATAGATTATTTAAAGTAGGATTATACATTGCAAGAATCGTATTATACTGCTCTGCATAATATGGATCCTCAGTATTATAAATATAATTCTTTAAAGGTGCACAGCCATTTGATTCATAATAAATATCATGATCACCATACATAATAATTAAAGTATTATCTAGCTGATTAGTAGCCTCTAGCCTATCTAATAATAATCCAAGTGATATATCAAAATTCATCATTTCACATTCGAAATTTCTAACCTGAGCTATAACTGATCTTGCGTCCTCACCTGTATAATCTATTAGTGGATTAACCCAAGAGCCATCCATTTCACATGTTAGCATATAATTATAATAGCTTAAGCCAGTATCTAAATAGTTAGTACCCTTAAAATATTCCATATTATATTTACCAGTATTATATGGACCATGTGTTGATAGGGTAGTCCAATATGTATAGAACGGATTACCATCATTTGGAATCATTGATTCAATATTTTCAGTAACGAAATCACTATCAAGTGGGTAATTACCATCAAAATAGCCAGTTGCCCCCCACTTATCACCTGTAAAGAAGGTAGTATTTTCAAATCCTGCCTTTTCAACAACATTTTGTCTACCATAGAATGATGCATAATTATTATGGAAATATGATGTAGTATATCCTAAATCATTAAGCATTCCTGCAAGAGAATAGTTAGATGTATCATATCCAGCTGATGAAATTGGTGATGGTGTTGAACCAACAATACCAATATATTCAGATACATTAGTTTTATTCTTAGAATATGCACGTGGCATATTAATTCCTTCAGTAGTAATCTTATATAAATTAGGTGTTAAATTCTCACAAATAGTAAATGGAACACCAGTTTCAATCATTATCTCTAATACATTATAGCCTTGAATTGAGCCTGAATAATTATTATCAGATGCCTTCTCATCATCATTAATAATTGTCTCTGCAGCCTCTAAATTAGTATTAACTAGCGCATCTATCTCACCAAAATATAGATTTAATAGTCCATATTTTTTTAAAGCACTTCTTTTTAAATTCTCAGATGTATATGTTACTATTTGTCTACCATTCATACCATCTAAAACCTCAATGGTATTTAATGTTTCAATTCGGTTATATTCTATTCCTCTTATACAAAATGATAAGGAAATTAAAAATAATCCAACAACTGCACCTATTGCCTGAGCACTAGCTATATATTCCTTCTTATAATTAATTCTTCTATAAACAAATACCATAAATAAAACATAGAAGGTAATATATCCTAAAATTAATAATATATCCCAGAAATTAATAAAATTAAATGAGAATACATTAGTAACTGTTTCAATAAATACTACATAGGTAATAGAAAATACATCACTAGATGAATAATCTAATATTAAATTAGCACCCATAATAAGTACAGACAGACCAAATAAAATACTTGCGTAGGTAACTGTTACCTTTTCTGATTTAAATATTAAAATAGGTGAAAGAAATACGAAATATAAAACAAATTCAAGTAGGAAATAATCTACATAAAAGCTACCAAATACTCGAGCATCGACGATGCACTCTGATGAAAAGAAAACTGCGATTAAAAGAAAAAATAACGCATATCTTTTAATTAGTATACCCTTCATATTCCTACCTCCTTTTAGTCTGCCTCATTGATTATAACACAAAATAAAAAGAAAAAAGCAGTTTTATCTGCTTTTCCATAATTTCACACCGATTTTAAATCTATTTAAGCCATCTAATATATTAGCCTTAGATGTAGCTAAATTAATTCTAACGAAGCCCTTACCAGATTTACCATATTCATCACCCTCAGTAATAAATAGGCCTGTTTTATCTCTTAAGAATTTAGTAAATTCCTCTGATTCATTAGTAATCTTAGAAATATTTAACCAAGCTAAATAGGTAGCACTTCTTTTAGTTAATACTAATTCAGGATAATCCTTTAAAAATTCCTCTAATAGCTTAAAATTATTATCAACATATTTATTCATTTCATTAAGCCACGCCTCGCCTTTATTTAAGGCTGCAATAGTTGCCCCGTAGCAAATGAAATTACCTTCTGCACATTCATCAGTATTTAGCTGTCTATTAAATCTTCTTAATATTTCTTTATTACTAGATAAGGCAAGAGATGCTTGAATACCTGCCATATTAAAGCACTTAGTTGCAGAAATTAATGTAAGAGATATATCCTTACATACATCATTTACTGAATAGAAAGGAATATATTCCTCTCCTTCCTTTATAATATCACAGTGAATTTCATCACTTACTACTGTAATATTATTCTTCTTACAAATATCACCAATTCTAATTAATTCATCCTTAGTCCAAATTCTTCCAGTTGGATTTCCAGGATTACAAAATATTAGCATTGTATTATTTTTATCCTGAGCCACTAATTCAAAGGCTTCAAAATCAATATCATATGTACCATTTGAATTATATATTAAAGGACATTCGATAATATTTCTTTTATTATTTCTAATTGAATTAAAGAAAATATTATAGACTGGTGTAAGAATAATTACACCATCTCCAATATTAGTTAAGGCTCTAACGGCAGATGATAATGATGGTACTACTCCAGTAGAAAATACCATATCTTCTATATTATATGAAACATTATGTCTTCTTTCCCAAAACGCTTTGTATGCTTCAAAATAGCTATTTGGAGTATTTGAATAGCCAAGCGCTCCAATTGAAAGCCTTTCGTTTATAGCCTCAAATATTTCAGGGGCACACCTAAAGTCCATGTCCGCAACCCACATAGGAAGCTCATTTTCTTTAACATCCCACTTTAATGAATATGTATTTCTTCTATTTGCAGTATTATCAAAATCGTACATTTATTCACCTACAATAATCTTTGTCTTAGTCTTATCAACAATATCCTCATCTAAAATGATTTCACCAATTTCCTTAGCCTTAATAACACCAGAATATGGATTCTTAACTGAATCAATCTTTGTTGTTATTTCTGCTTCAACATTGTTGACTCTTTCAAATGCTAAATTAGTATTTAAAAGCTTACAATTAATCATTTTGATATTATCAATATAGCACATACCCTGCTCACTATCAATTGTGCAATTGATAAATGTAAGGTTCTTACTATTCCAGCCAAGATATTCACCAATGATAACTGAATCTCTAACTACTACATTCTCACAATTCCAGAATGAATCCTTAGAATTTAATCTAGAATTAGATATTTCAATATTCTTAGCACCATCAAAGGCATAATTTCCTGCAAGAGTGAAATTAGAAGCCTTAATATTAGCACTATTCATACCAAAATAATTACCTCTAGCCTGAACGTTATTTAATTCAACACCATCACAAGTCCATAGGAATTCCTCTGCATTTGGAATCATTACATTCTCTAATTTAATATTAGATGCTCTTCTAAACTGCTTAGGAGCCTCAATTAATGAATTTCTAATTGTAATATTATCTGTATACCAAATACCACTTCTACCAGTATCAAGCCAAGTAGAATTTTCTACTAATACATTCTTACAATACCAAAGTGGATACTTCCACTTAAAAATAACATTATTAAGCTTTAAATCACTACATTCCTTAAGAGGAGATTCACCATTAGCGAATGTCGCATCCTCAATTTCATAGCCATGAATATTATATAAGGCTCTTTCGCCCTCGTATAAACCACCAATTATCTTTTCCATAATAACCCTTCCTCTTAATCTATATTTATTATATAGCCTCTACTACCAAATTACTAATAATAATTTATAGCCAAGCTAAAAATCAAATTTTATTTTTGATACAATTATATTTTACAAAATATATTTAGTTTTTACAAGAACCATTGCACGACAAAGGTATGAAATTTGTATCTAATTTATGAATAATAACAAAATCGTCAGCTTTTGACTGACGATTTTATAATTTAAGCTTCCTTGGCCTTACCTGTAATTTCAAATGAAACATTACTAAATTCAACGAATGTTCCACCTGTTGCAAACATACCACAGTAAACATAATCATGATCTACTGATAAATAATCAAAATCTACAAACTGCTTCTTATAAATTTTTCCTCTAAAGAACAATGTTGTAAAGACAACCTGTCCTAATCTTTCAATTACTATATCAGCCTCATCATTAAGCTTATAGAATTCATCTAATGTATTAGTACCCTTTTCTAAATCTGTAGGGTTCTTTCTATCAAAAATGATATATGAAATCTTATCTGTAGTTAAAATACCAGGTGCGATATAATTAGATGTTATATTTTCATTATTACAATCCTGATTAATAAAGCTATCACTTCTTAGCATCATACCAAATGCGGCCTGTCTTTTACCTTCAGTAAAGGCAACCCTTGCATGACAGCTCATCTTAAAATTATCCTTTTTAGAGATTTGACGGAAGGCAAATGCTATACCATCAGTTGAGGCATTAATCTTACCATAATATTCTCTATTACCAACATAGAATTTATCACCTGTTTGATATGCAAAATAGCTATTTGGATCCTTATCTAATGTACCAAAGGCTGTACCATAATAAGGCTTTTCACATTTAAAATTAGCTTTTGGATTATAATTTGCTAAATCCGGAGTTACATAATCCTTATATACAAAATATGGATTAATCTTTAATTCATCTAATGTAGGCTCTTTAATATCTGATTTTAAATAATTCTTAAGTGTTGAATTAGATTTATTAATTTCTTTTGCAAATAAATAAGCAGTAACTAAGGCTCCAAATGATGAAAGATGTGTTTTATCAACACTTAGCTCATCATAAACAACCTCACCATTTACTCTCTTTCCCTTAGAAATTGCATGTAATAATAGCTGGTCCTTACCAATTTTTAGGCTAAAGTCTCTAAATGGACGTGTTAAATCAATACCGGTCACGTCTACTTCCTTACCAAGCTCTAGGGCAACCATACTATAATCACCATCAGGTGTTAGATGCATATTCTTTCCTTCATATTTATTATTTAAATCTAAACGAGGAACAGGTGAGCATACAATAACATTAGCCTTTGCCTTTAGTGCTGGCTTAATATAATATTCATTAAGCATATATTTAAAGCTTCCCTTAGTATTAATATCTAAGGCTGCACTTGCAAAGCGAGCTGAATCATCGCTTTTTTGATCATTATGTCCAAAACCAATTACTAAATAATCACCTTCATTAAGTGAATCTAATAATGTTTTATAATTAGGCTCCTCTAAAAAGCTTTTAGCACTTCTTCCAGATAAGGCTAGGTTTAATACCTCTAAATTGAAATATTTATCCATCATAGTACCATAGCCATATCTTGGATAATAATAGCTGACATCATTAAATTTACATACAGTTGAATCACCAACTAAAATCATTTTTGGCATATTATTGCCTCCTTAACTTACCTTCCTACAAAAAAGGAATTCGCTAAACGAATTCCTAATTATCTGCCTCTAAAGGATTTCTGCCAGTAACATAAAGCGCCATCTTATAGGCTGCCTTAGCCTGAGCCTTCTTCTTATTAGAATCTGTTGCAGTAAATTTTTGGTCTACCTCATCAATCATGCAGGTAACCTCATATTCGTTTTCTTTCTCAACAGTATTATATTCTGCAAATGTAAAATAACCCTTAAGTGTTAAATTATCTAAAGTATCTAAGGCTGTATCTACTGTAAAATCACCAGCATCAAGTGCAATGCTTGAAATTAAATGATTTTCCTGTAGGAATTTATAGCACTTATCCGCTGCCATAAGCCTTGCCTCACTTAAAGTATCACCCTGGCCTACGAATTCACCCTTAATATTTGATAGCTTTAATGAGCATTTCTGGAATTCATTACCGAACTCATCCTTAACCTTAGAATAAGTATAGGCTGGAAGCTCAAGACCACCATCTACAGCGTAATTAAATACTAATACTACTGGATGTGAATCAATACCCTCAAATCCATAATCTAACCAGTAATCTACATCAATCATAAATGAAATAACCTTATTGATTGTTTTTACATCCCAATTACAATCCACAGTTACTGCACCAATAATGGCGTGGAATAGCTTTCTATCCGCATCAACAGGTGCGCCCTTTACATCATCAATATACTGAGTTAATCCAAGAACATTAATTGATACTCTATAAATATCATTAGATGTTAAATTATCCACTAAATCGTAAATTAAAGTCGTACTTTTTGTAGCTCTAACAATACTGTTCTTTGGCTGTACTCCGTAGTACTCCATAAGAATATTAACAATAGAACTACTAATACTTCTTTTACCAATAATTCTTAACAGACCATTAGAAACAGGATCATCTAAGTCCTCTGTATCAAATGTGAAAGCCTGATTAAGAAGGGCTGGATTATTAAACTTATACTGAATTATTTCCTCAATTATTGCAATATCTGACCTCTTCATTGTAACCATCTCCCCATGATAAGTTATAAAAAATCTCATATTATTCTAACAAATTAAAAAACAATAGTCAATAAAAAGTCCCGTATCTCTTAAAAAAACGGGACAAGCGTTTCAAAATCGCAACTGATTATAATAATTCTATTATAATTGGACGTTTTATGATATAATGACTTTACGAGGTTTTTTATATGGAAGCGAATAAAGAAAACTACAATTCTAATAACCCAATAATAAGGTTTGGATTAAGATTTGCTAAAGCTTGGAAAACCATTTGGTCTAGTAAGCTTTATACATTCCTCCTTCTTCTTGCGTTTCTTAGCATTGTAATGATTATTATTACTGTGTATCCTGCCTATTTCAATGGCATTTTACATATGAATACTGATGATATTTTACAGTATTATCCCTATGTATCACAGTTCTTCGAAAAAATTAAATCAGGTGATTTATCTGTTTATGATAAGAATTTATTAATTGGTGTATCCTGGTTTTCAGGAGCTTATTATATTCCACTAGATCCATTTATGTGGCTTGGATTATTATTAAGCTATTTATTACCTAATTATACAGCCTATGCAATAACTAATTATATGCGTGTTGCATGTGGTGCCTTAGTATTTTATTATTTCCTATCAAGACACATGTCAAATAAGGTATCATTTATTGGTGGTTTAATCCTATTTATAGGTGGTACAGTTGAAGCATATTATGTTTTCCCTATTTATTTAGGCATCGTATTCTATGCACCACTTGGTATGTTACTTGTGGATTTTGTAGTAGAAAAGAAAAAATATTGGCACTTCTTTGTTCCAATATATACAATGCTTGTTGTATTACATGATTTTTATACAGCCTATATGCTACTGGCATTTATCTGTATTTATTTTGTAATAAAGAATCATATATCAAATCAATTCTCATTCTTTAGGCTTGGTAATAATATCTTTAGAAATAAGGTATTTTGGATAAGCTTCCTAAAATTTATGGCAATGATTTTAATAGGTGTTATGATGACTGCGTTCATTCTAATGCCTAGTGCCTTATATATATTAAATGAATCAAGTAGAAAATCATCAGAATCTACTGAATCATTATGGTATTTCAATAATGTCATTTATATATCAAGATATAGATCAAATTTAAATAATACATCAAGACATTATTTCACACAGCTTATTAATTTATTCCTACCTAATGAGCCTCATCGATTTATGCTAAATGAGGCCGGAGATTATGTTAGAGAGCATGCCTCTTTATATATAACATCAGGTGGTTTAATTTATTTAGTATATTTCTTCTGCTTAAGAGGAAGAATGGAAAACAGATTAAAATTCTGGGTAGTATTATTAAATGTAATGCTATGTGTTCCATTATTCTCTATGATTTTAGGCTTAAATAGTCAGCCTTATGTAAGATGGTTCTTTATTCCATACATGATTAATTTATATGCATCATGTATTGCGATGAATAAGAATAATTTTAAGGTAGGAGAAAAATATAATTTCATTAAATTTATTCCTATGGCTATTTTAGGCCTTGGAATTATTCTTCTAACTTATGTAGTACTTAAGGATCCACAAATATTCATCCATATGCATTCAGATGATGAAGTGTTCTATCCTATTCTAATTACTGCAATTATCTTTAATTCTATTTATGTAATACTTCTTATTTTAGCCTTTATTCTTCAGTCATTTAAAAAGGATAGACGTATTATTAGATATTTATTCCCTATTACTATCTTCGCTGAGGTAATCTATGCTGGTATATTAATATTTGCAAATATTGATAATGCAGGAGACTGGGATTATTTCGCTGTTAAGACTATGTCAAGCCAAAAGGATACACTAGAATCTAAGGGCTATAATGAATCAGATGGCTATAGAATTAATATTTATACTTCCTATGGTAGAGGAATGAGTAATGCCGATATTGCGATTGGCAATGTTAATTTCGGTAGATATTTCCAATCCTTCTACAATACGCAAATAAATGATTTATTAGTGGATTTCTATCAATATACCGGTGATTCTACTTCTTGGAATAAAACATTTAATTACGGCTATAATTTAACAGCCGCTCCTATCTTTAATACAAAATATATTATTTCAGATGATTTAATTAATCCACCTACTAATTATTATAATGATTTAGGTGATGATGATAATGGTACTCATTATTATGAGCTAGCTGATAATAATCCATTCATTGTTTATGATGAGATTTTTGATTCTACTAGCTTTGGCTATGGCTCAAGAGGTATTAATTATGATAATTATTATTTCATTAAGCAGGCCGCTCTTTTAAACTATGGCTATGCAAGCTATGTCAACACTGAGGTTGATACATATGAGGAAACTACTAAATCTAAGCAGCTTATTGATTCGTATAATAAGCTACAAAGTGCTGGTGTTACATTTATTGATGCACAGTCGGATGTTAGAGATTCTGTAGTTAAATATAATGGTACTGATGGTATTAATCCATATTTTGTAAAATTTAGTACAACATATGATGAGAATAATTCAGAATATTATGTATATGATTTAACATCAACTGATGGAAAGAAGCTATTAGAATATGATTGCTTAAATGTATGGCCATCTAGCTATTCAGATCGAACTCTTTCTGATGGTTGGATGTATTTAGTTACTAAGACAACTGATGAATACGGAAATGTCAATAGAAGCTTCTATCAGGGTCACTATAATGAGCTATATTCAGATCGAATTGTAGATGAAAATGGTGATAAGCTTGAAATATCAGAGCTATGGGTTCAGAAGAATGCATCATCTACTGGTACAGGAAGCTGCTATATTTCTGGATTTAATTATGATTTATATGACAACTATTTAAATAAACAATCACAATATACTAATAAGTACTTCTCTTTAGATGGAGATACTATGAAGGTTAAGGTTACAATGCCTGATGGGTCTAAGGCTAGAGTTATTAAAACAGCCTATGCCTATAGCGAAGATTGGGAAATAGTTGATAATAATGGAACAAATTACGAATTAATCGTGATTGATGATGCATTCCTTGGTATAATAGTACCTGAGAATATCACAGAAGTTGATTTAACCTTACAGTATAGACCAGCTGGATATTATACTGGCTTAACATTCGCTCCTATTGGTCTTGCGATATATTTTATAGCCGTAACAACCTATGTTATGTTCTATACTAGAAAAAAGGAAAAATCCATCAGAGGGGGATTTTAAATGAAAAAAATATCAGTAATCGTTCCATGCTATAATGAGCATGAAACAATCGAAATATTTTATAATGAAATCATTAAATATTTTGATGATAAATATGATTATAAAATAATATTTGTAAATGATGGCTCTAAGGATAATTCATTAGATATAATGAGAGAGCTTGGAAATAAGGATTCAAGAGTTTTATATGTAGGCTTCTCTCGTAATTTCGGTAAGGAGGCCGCAATGTATGCAGGCCTTGAGGCAGCACAAAGAATTCATTCAGATGCCGCCTTATTTATGGATGTAGATTTACAGGACCCACCTGAGCTTTTACCTGAAATGCTTGGCTATTATGAGGAGGGCTATAACCTAATCATGACCAAGCAAAAGGATAGAAAGGGTCAGGGCCTATTTGGTAAGATGTGCTCACTAGGCTTCTATAAGGTTTATGCCTTTGTCACAAAGGATAAGGGAATGGCTAAGGGCTCAAGAGACTTCTGCTTAATGGATAAGAAGGTTATTAATGCCTTCCTACAGATTAAGGATAACGAAAGATTTACTAAGGGTATCTTCCATTATGTTGGATTTAAGACTAAGATGATTGAATTCGAATATAAGGAAAGAGTCGCTGGTACAACTAAGTGGAATTTTAGAAAGCTATTAAAATATGCCTTCTTAGGTATGAGAGAATTCTCTAGATTCTATGAATATATCCCTAAGATTTTCGCTTGGATATTTGCACTTATCACTCTATTTGATATCGGCTATGGTATTGGATATGCAATTTATAATGATGTAAATTTCTTTACAGAGGCTATGAACTGGACAAATCTAAGAATTGATTTTGGTTTAACATTATTATTTATCGGTATCTTCTATGTAATAAGACTATTATATGATGTTAGATCTCACGCTCAGAAGCGTCCTATCTATATCGAAGAGGAATCTAATATTGTTTTAGATGATGAAGACTAGTTAAGCTAGTCTTTTTCTTTTTAAAAAGAAAAGGAGATTCATATGAATCTCCATTATGCCCTTAATCGGTCATTTTTTGCGATTTTAGGATATAATACCCTCTATCCCTGTTAATTATCTCACAATTACCAAAAAGCTCCTCTAAATGAGATTTTGAGCTTGGAGCGCCTTGCTTCTTCTGGATAACTACCCAAAGCTCTCCGCCCTTTACTAATTGCTTATAAGCGCCATCATAGATTGCAAAGACTGTAGCCTTACCTGCTCTAATTGGTGGATTAGTAATAACTGATGAGAATTTCTTATCCTCTATCTTTTCAAATAGATTAGAATTATAAGGCTCACAATCAGCGTTATTTCTTTCAATATTCTTAATTGATAGATTATAGGCTCTTTCATTGATTTCACACATAACTACATGTCTTTTATAAAGACGTGATACTGTAATACCAATAGGACCATAGCCTGAGCCCATATCTAGGATAGGTAAATCAATATCGTTTGGCTTAAAGGCATTAAGCATAGCGAATGAGCCATAATCGATATAATCCTTAGAGAAAACACCATTATCGGTAGTAAATACAAATGATTCACCCTTAAAATTAAATTTGTAATCCTTCTCCTCTGATATTACATCAGTGGTTCTTGAATAATAATGATCTGCCATATGTATTCACCTCTAACCTACGCTATTATATCATAAGAAATTAAAAGCCGCTATGGTAAAATCCATAACGGCATTTTATTGAATATTTTTCTAGTTCTATATTTCAGTTAATTACTTAACTTCAACAGTAGCACCAGCAGCCTCTAACTTAGCCTTTAATTCATCAGCTTCAGCCTTAGAAACCTTTTCCTTAACTGGCTTTGGAGCGTTGTCAACAAGATCCTTAGCTTCCTTTAAGCCTAAGCCTGTTACTTCCTTAACAACCTTGATTACACCTAACTTAGCAGCACCTGCGTTTGTTAATACTACATCAAACTCAGTCTGTTCAGCAGCAGCAGCGCCTGCAGCACCAGCAGCTGGAGCAGCAGCTACAGCAGATGGATCAACACCAAATTCTTCCTTTAATGCATCAACTAATTCCTTGATTTCAAGGATAGTCATTTCCTTTAATGATTCAATAAATACTTCCTTAGTTAACTTAGCCATTTTATTTTTCCTCCATTTTGACTTTCTAAACTATAATTTTTAAAATTATTCCTGTTCTTTCTTTTCAGCTACTAAATTTAATCCAATAGCTAACTGGTTTACAGAACCTAATAAACCGAATGCTAACTGAGTTAATAATGTCTCGTAAGATGGTAATACTGATAATTCCTTTAACTGATCAAAAGAATAAATGTCTCCATCAACAATACCCTTAATAACTTCAATCTTATTGTTCTCTTCGCCTAGCTTAGAGAATAATACCTTAGCAGGTGCAACAACGTCATCCTTAGCGAATGCTAAAGCAACTGGACCTGATAAAGCGTCTGTGAAATCTGCATATCCTGCTTCAGTTGCAGCTCTTCTAGAAATATTGTTCTTTAAAACTGATACTTCTACACCAGCAGCACGCATTTCTCTACGTACTTCCTGGAACTTAGCTACAGTTAAACCCTGATACTTGAATGCGATTACAGCAGCAGAATTCTTAAATCTTTCAGTTGCAACAACAACCTCTTCTGCCTTCTTCTGAATGCTTTCCTTCATTTTGACACCTCCATTTTGTAAAATGAAAAAATCCTTCTCTACCAAGGCAAAGAAGGATTTTATAAATCCAAATCAATTCCTCGGTAGGAAATTAAGAGCTTTCGCTCGCCTACTGTCTTAGGCCAAATTTTTAATAATTACTTGCTGATTGTTTCTGAATCAACCTTAACTCCAGGACCCATTGTAGATGCAACAGAAACATTCTTAATGTATGCTCCCTTAATAGTTGAAGGCTTAACCTTCATAATTACATCATAAACAGCCTTTAAGTTCTCCTGAAGCTTTTCAGCACCGAATGATACCTTACCGATAGGTAACTGAATGTTACCAACCTTATCAGGACGGTATTCAACCTTACCTGCCTTGATTTCCTTAACTGCCTTAGCAACATCCATAGTTACTGTACCAGTCTTAGGGTTTGGCATTAAGCCCTTAGGTCCTAGGATTCTACCTAATCTACCTAACTGACCCATCATATCTGGTGTAGCTACGATAACATCGAAATCAAACCAGCCCTGCTGAATCTTATTGATAATTTCTGCTTCTCCAACGTAATCAGCGCCTGCTTCAGTTGCTTCAGCCTGCTTAGCACCACGGCAAATAACTAAGACCTTCTGAGTCTTACCTGTACCGTTAGGTAATACGATAGCACCACGAATATTCTGTTCAGCCTTACGTGGGTCGATATTTAAGCGGAATACAACGTCAACTGATGCGTCAAACTTTGATGTTGAAGTCTTAATTGCTAAATCTAATGCTTCGCTTGCAGCGTATGCCTTAGTCTTATCAACTAACTTAGCAGCTTCAACGTACTTCTTTCCTCTCTTCATGTTTATCCTCCTAAAATGTGGTTATGCGGGTATTCCTCCCACAAGTTTTAGGTTGTATTACAACCTAGAAAAAAATTAGTCTTCGACTACAATGCCCATGTTTCTTGCAGTACCACAAATGATATTTGTAGCTGCTTCAATGTCGTTAGCATTAAGATCTGGCATCTTCATCTCTGCAATTTCTCTAGCTTTTTGTCTAGAAATCTTTGCTACAGTGTGCTTCTTTGAGTTTTCAGAACCCTTCTGAATACCAGCAGCCTTTAATAATAAATCTGATGCTGGTGGTGTATGCACAATGAATGTGAATGAACGGTCCTCATACACAGAGATAACAACTGGCAATGTATATCCCATCTTATCTTTTGTAGCGTCATTGAACTGAGAACAGAAGCCTGGAATATTAACACCTGCCTGACCTAGAGCTGGACCAACTGGTGGAGCTGGATTTGCCTTGCCGGCTGCAATCTGTAGTTTAACAACCTTTACGACTTTCTTAGCCATAATATTTTCCTCCTTACTTTCAATGATGTGGTATACAGACTATCCAAATAGATAGTCCTCCCATCTAGCATACTTTACGTACGCGTGCTTTTACATTATAACAAAAGTGTATATGTATGTCAAATATAATTTTTTATAAATTTTATTGACGAAAAAAGACTCTAGAAATCGATTGTTTCTAGAGTCAATATTATATATATTATCTATATTCGATATTGTATTTATCTGGTGAATCAAGAGTCATCTTAGAAATCATTCCTTCATCATTTAATTCAACAAATACAAGTCTCTTCTTTTCCTTATAATCTAGCTTTTGATCAATATATAATGCTGGCTTACCATCAGCTAAGCATAAATAATAATCAATATAAGCACCTGGCTTCTTTAAAATTGTAAGCTTACTTGCATAATAGTTCTTGATTTCCTCAGGACCCTTACAAGTAATTGTACTCTTATTAGAATGCCATACACAATCTTCTGCGATATAATCAGCGAAATTAGAATAATCCTTAATATAATAACCCTGACCAATATGCTCAAGAGCTGTTAAAATATAAACTAGGTTCTTGTCATAATTATCTCTTGGTACATACTTCATACCAGAATAATTGATATTATATTCATCATTCCAAAGTAATAATCCCTTTGCGAATCTTTCAGGATCCTTAGATCCTACTGTAACACTTGCGAAATAGCATGCCTGTCCATAGGCAAAGCTCTTTGCGATAAGAACATTTCTTTCGAAATCAGTCATTTCTACTGTCTCAGGCTGAACTGCTGATCTAACCATTACATAGAATAAGCTATTATCAACCTTTCCTGTTACTGATACACCTGTTCTTATATCATAATCCTTTGAGAAACATACGAACTTCTGATTACGGCTCTCTGTTTCTACCATTACATTTACAGCATATTCCTGTAGCTCAGGAAGAGATAAAACATCCTGTGAACGATACTTAGGAATACCTGCACCCCATTTGTTATCCATGTTACCACACCTTTCTATTAATATCGTTGTTAGTATATTCTATTATACCACGCATTTGATTTTTTTAAACCTATTAATGGAATAAAATTGAAAAGGAGTTCAAAAACATGGCTATTAGCCCATTTGAACTCCTTTGTTTATTATACTTTCTTTAATTTCATCTTGCCACCAGCGCCCTTAGAGAATCTCTTACAAGCCTCGATAGCATCCTCATTACCCTTCTGTGCAGAAAGTCTATACCACTTATATGCATCATCAACATTAATTACTGATACACCGATACCTCTTTCTAGACAGTCACCTAAACGATACATAGCGTAAGCATCACCAAGCTCGGCTGCCTTACTCCACCAGTTCTTAGCCTGTGCTAAATCTGGGTCCATATATTCATCAGTTGGGTCTGTTAATATTTCAGCTAGGTGAGTCATGGCATCGACATTTCCTGCCTCAGCTGCCTTACTCCACCAGTTAATAGCTAAAGTATCATTCTTAATTGTACCATCACCCATATGGTAACAGTTAGCAAGTGCATTTTCTGCCTCTGGGTTACCAGCATTTGCAGCCTTAGTAAACCAGTTGAATGCTTTATTAACATCCTGCTCAACACCATTACCTAATAAATATCTCTTACCAAGCTTAACCTGAGCTAAGACATTACCATTATCTGCAGCCTGCTCATAGAAATGAAGTGCTAAACCAATACACTGTAATGTACCTACACCATCAGCGTAGCAATCTGCAATCTTTTCCATACAAACGGCATCACCATTTCTAGCACCCTCAAGGTACATAGTGGCAGCACCCTTCATCTTACCAAGCATTTCATAGCAGTTACCAGCCTCTCTTTGGGCATCAACGATACCAGCCTTAGAGGCATGTACTAACCACTGAGTGGCTCTTGGTACATCCTGCTGGATACCTTCACCCTTAAGATAAGCAAGTCCTAAATAATACTGGCTTAGTGGGTGAGCATACTTAGCGGCTTCAGTGAACCACGCAACAGCCTGTGTTGAATCCTGACGTGCACCCTGGCCAGTTAAATAGCACATACCAACCATGTATGCAGCCTCAACATTTTTGTTAGTTGCGGAAGTCATGAAATACTGAAATGCTGATTTAGTATCCTTCTCACAGCCCTTGCCATTATATAAAAGGTCTGCTAAATAATAATATGCATCATAGTTTCCCGGATCGTTCTTAACTACTGTTTCAAACATTGGGAAGCATTCCTTAAATTTTTCGTCTTGATATAGCTCTAGAGCTCTTTTGTAAACACCACGATATTGGTTAATTACATACTCTGGCATACAAACCACCCCAAACGCGTTACAACTATAACTAATATAATTTTACATTAAATCATAATAAAAGGCAAGAACGTAAGTTCCTGCCTAATATTTGTGATTTAGTTTAAATCTTATAAATCATTTACATCAGTTTCTTCATAGCCAACCTGGAAATCCTGGTCGTCATCATCTGAAGATTCACCGATCTGCTTTAAGTAAGATTCATGCTCCTCATCATTATCATCGTCATTGTCTCTAGCACCTGCTAAAGCCTGAGCGTAGATGTTGCTATCGTCATCATCCTCTTCATCCTCTGGTCTATGCTCACAGTTGAATGATTCCTCTTCAAGGATACCAGTACCAGCTGGGATTAAACCACCGATGATTACATTTTCCTTTAAGCCTAATAATGAATCGCTCTTAGACTGGATAGCAGCCTGAGTTAAGATTCTTGTAGTCTCCTGGAATGAAGATGCTGATAAGAATGAGTCAGATGCTAAGGCAGCCTTAGTAATACCTAATAATAACTGCTTTGCAACTGGAAGCTTACCATGATTGTTGATAGCTGTCTTAACAGCTTCGTTATACTGCTTAACAGATACATCATGTCCTGGAAGTAAGTTAGTATCTCCTTCAGAATCTACTCTTACCTTACGCATCATCTGACGTACGATAATTTCAATGTGCTTATCAGAAATTTCTACTTCCTGAGAACGGTATACCTTCTGAACTTCTTCAACAAGGTACTTCTGTACTGCTTCTGTATTTAAGATTCTTAATAATTCCTTTGGATGGATTGAACCACGGATTAACTTATCACCACGGTTAACCTGAGAATCTACCTTAACTAATAATTCTGCTGTAGCGTCAACAGTATAAGACTTTTCTTCTTCAGCATTCTTGATAAGGATAGCCTTACCAGCCTTAGTATTAGTGATAGATACTACTGTACCATCGATTTCAGAAATTGTAGCCTTACCTTTTGGCTTACGAGCTTCGAAAAGCTCCTGAACTCTTGGAAGACCCTGTGTGATATCGGCAGTTGAGGCAACACCACCTGAGTGGAATGTTCTCATTGTTAACTGTGTACCTGGCTCACCAATTGACTGAGCGGCAATTGTACCAACAGCTTCACCAACTTCAACAACCATGTTAGTTGCTAAGTTTCTACCATAACACTTCATACATACACCTGTAGCTGCTTCACATGTTAAGTTAGATCTGATATAAACTTCCTCAAGACCTGCCTTACCAATTTCAGCTGCGATAGGCTCTGTAATTAATTCATTTCTAGCAACGATTACTTCGCCAGTTGCAGGATTGATTACATCCTTAGCTGCGAAACGACCGATACATCTTGCTTCTAGAGTTACAACTACCTTTGGTGCACCATTGATAATAGTGTTCTCATCAACAATCTTTGTAATCTTGAAGCCATTTTCAGTACCACAATCCTCTGTAGAAATAACTACATTCTGTGATACATCGACAAGACGACGAGTTAAGTAACCAGATTCAGCTGTCTTTAAGGCTGTATCTGTTGAACCCTTTCTTGAACCATGTGTACTGATGAAGAATTCAGCTACTGATAGACCTTCACGGAAGTTTGCCTTAACTGGTACTTCGATTGTTTCACCGGCTGTATTAGCCATCAAACCTCTCATACCGGCAAGCTGTGCGAAGTTAGACTTACTACCTCTTGAACCAGAGTCAGCCATCATATAGATATGGTTGTTAGCCTTCTTGAATGCTTCCCATACACCTGCTTCGATATCATCTCTTGCAGTTGCCCACTGCTTTTCAACAAGCTTCTTACGCTCACTGTTAGTTACAAGACCCTTATCATAGAAGTCGTTGATCTGGTCAACCTTCTTATCAGCCTGTGCAATTCTTTCTTCCTTACCGTCATACTTGATAACGTCGGCCATAGAAATTGTGAAACCAGCGATAGTAGAGTACTTGAAACCTAAATCCTTGATTCTATCAAGCATTCTTGATGTTTCAGTGATCTTGAATCTCTTGAATACTTCAGCAATGATTCTTGCGATATTCTTCTTAATAAATGCCTTAACAGGCTCTGCAGCAATTAATGCCTCTCTTGAACCAGCTAAATCATTCTTATTTAAGAAATACTTCTTAGGAGTAGCCTTAGTTAAATTCTCTTCTGTAGCTTCATTTAAGTAAGGGAACTCATCAGGTAGGATTCTATTGAAAATCATCTTACCAAGTGTTGTAAAGATATACTGTGAAGGTAATGAATCATATGAACCGAACTTGCTTTCAGGTAAAGAAGTTACATCAACAAAGATACGAGTATGTAAAGTGATGATGTTGTTCTTATATGCCATATAAGCTTCATCGTAGTTCTTATAAACATGTCCTTCATTTTCCTCACCCTTAACTTCCATAGTTAAGTAGTAGTTACCTAAGATCATATCCTGAGAAGGTGTTACTACTGGCTTACCATCCTTAGGGTTAAGGATATTGTTAGATGCAAGCATTAATAGTCTTGCTTCTGCCTGTGCCTCTAAAGATAGAGGTACGTGAATAGCCATCTGGTCACCATCGAAGTCGGCATTGAATGGTGTACATACTAATGGATGTAGACGAATTGCCTTACCTTCAATTAGAACTGGCTCGAATGCCTGGATACCAAGTCTATGTAATGTAGGGGCACGGTTTAATAATACTGGGTGCTCTCTAATTACAGACTCAAGAATTGTCCATACATTAGATTCCTGGTTTTCACACATCTTGTTGGCAACAGCGATTGAATTACCCTGTCTAGTTAATTCTCTTAATACAAATGGCTTGAATAATGTTAAAGCCATTTCCTTTGGAACACCACACTGGTACATTCTTAATGATGGACCAACAACGATAACTGAACGTCCTGAGTAATCTACACGCTTACCAAGTAGGTTCTGACGGAAACGTCCCTGCTTACCCTTTAACATATCAGATAAGCTCTTTAGCTTATGAGTCTTATCAAGGTTAGCCTTCTTACCCTTCTTTGATGAATCAATTAGGGCATCAACAGCTTCCTGAAGCATTCTCTTCTCATTCTTAGTAATTAAGTGAGGTGCATGCTGCTCATACTGCTTCTTTAAACGGTTGTTTCTGTTTAAAATTCTTCTATATAAATCATTTAAGTCAGTAGTTGCAAATCTACCACCCTCAAGCTGAACCATAGGTCTAATTGCAGGTGGGATTACTGGAAGTACATCAAGTACCATCCACTCTGGCTTGTTATCAGAATGTAAGAAGTCTTCAACAATTTCTAGACGCTTGATAACCTTATCACGACGCTGCTTAGAAGGTGTCTTTAGCTTCTTTCTTAAAATCTGCTCTTCCTTTTCAAGGTCGATATCATGAAGAAGCTTCTTAATAGCTTCAGCACCAGTTAATGCTGTAAATCTAGTGCTACCATACTTTTCAACTAATTCAGCGTAAGCCTGCTCAGTTAAAATCTGCTTCTTCTTTAAAGGTACGTTGTTGTATACAACACCGTTACCTGGGTTTGTTACGATATAAGAAGCTAAATAAACGATGTCATCTAGTTCCTTAGTCTTTAAATCTAGTAATGTAGCTAGTGGAGATGGAGAGTTTCTTAAATACCAAGTATGTACTACTGGAGAGGCAAGCTTAATATGACCCATTCTCTCACGACGTACCTTAGATTCAGTGATTTCTACACCACACTTGTCACAGATCTTACCCTTATCGTTAGATCTCTTTGACTTACCACAAGCACACTGATAGTCCTTAGAAGGACCGAAAATCTTTTCACAGAATAATCCATCTGGTTCTGGCTTTAAAGTACGATAGTTAATAGTTTCATGCTTTAATACCTCACCATGGCTCCATGAAAGGATTTCTTCTGGTGATGCTAAACCAATCTTAATATATTTATACTGCTTACTCATAATTATTCGCCCTCCTCAGGATTATTATCTTCATCCTCGAAGTCTAAAACTGCATCAAAGCTATCTGCATTTTCAATAGATTCAAGTGATACATTCTTAACTGCAGTTGGCTGAACATCAACGAAGTTATAAGAAACTCTGTTATTTACGATGTTCTTGTTTAACTGACCATCAACGATAGAACGGTTAACCTCGTTCTCACCATCCTGGTTAATTAATTCAACGTGCATACCTAATGCCTGTAATTCACGAGTTAATACTCGGAATGACTCTGGAATTGAAGAATCAGGGATTCTCTTACCATCAACGATTGCATCGAATGTACGATCTCTTGCTACTAAGTCATCTGACTTAATTGTCATCATTTCACGTAAAGTATGAGCTGCACCATATGCCTGAAGTGCCCAAACTTCCATTTCACCGAAACGCTGACCACCCTTCTGGGCCTTACCACCCATTGGCTGCTGAGTAACTAATGTATACTTACCAACGTTTCTTGCATGTAACTTATCATCAACCATGTGTGATAACTTAATGAAGTACATAATACCTACATTAATCTTATTTTCGAATGGCTCACCTGTACGACCATCGTAAAGAGTAATCTTACCATCAGATGGCATACCAGCCTCAGCCATAATCTTTTCAATATCCTCAATAGTTGCACCATCGAATACTGGAGTAGCTACCTTTAACTCTGGTACTGCTGTTTCAATTTCTTCCTGAGATGGCTTCTTACCATTCTTAGCTAAATAATCAGCTACGAATGCAGCACGGTCTCTATTAGTAATAGTTCTTGCAGCCATACCTAAATGTAATTCAAGTACCTGACCAATGTTCATACGAGAAGGTACACCCTGTGGGTTTAGCATGATATCAATTGGCTGACCATCGCTTGAGAATGGCATATCCTCAACTGGTAAAATGTTAGAAATAACACCCTTGTTACCATGACGACCGGCCATCTTATCACCGACCTGGATCTTTCTCTTCTGAATGATGAAGATTCTAACTACTTCGTTAACAAGTGGGCTTAAATCATCACCATTTGACTTCTTATAATGTGTGACAGACTGTACGATACCGCCTCCACCGTGTGGAACACGTAGAGATGAATCCTTAACATCACGGCTCTTTTCACCGAAGATTGCTAATAATAGCTTTTCTTCTGGAGTAGGCTCGCTCTGTCCCTTAGGTGTTGTCTTACCTACAAGGATATCGCCTTCCTTAACCTCAGAACCTGGGATGATAATACCATTAGCGTCAAGGTACTTCTTCTTGTCATCACCAACATTTGGAATTTCACGAGTGAACTCTTCAGCACCTAGCTTAGTATCACGAGCTTCAATTTCAAATTCATCGATATGTAATGAAGTATAAACATCATTATATACCATCTTTTCACTCATAATAACGGCATCCTCGAAGTTGTATCCTTCCCATGTCATGAAAGCGATACGAACATTTCTACCTAATGCTAATTCACCGTTCTTCATAGACTGACCATCAGCGATAACATCGCCACGCTCAACTCTTTCACCAGCCTTAACGATTGGACGCTGCATAATTGCAGTAGCTGAGTTTGAACGTAAGAACTGGTATAGCTTGTATTCACGAGCTTCACCATTGTCTTCCTTAATGACAATCTTCTTTGCATCTGCATATTCAACAATACCATCGCCTAATGCTACTAATGCAGAACCAGAGTCCTTAGCGGCTCTATATTCCATACCAGTACCAACGATTGGGCTTTCTGGATTGATGATAGGTACTGCCTGACGCTGCATGTTTGCACCCATTAGCGCACGTGTAGCATCATCGTGCTCTAGGAATGGAACGCAGGCTGCGGCAACTGATACGATCTGCTGAGGAGAAACGTCCATGTATTCGATTTCTTCCTTAGCGAAGATATTTGTTTCACCATTTAAACGACCGATTACTCTGTCTTCAACGATGCGGCCCTCATTATCTAGACGTGTATTAGCGGCTGCGATAATCTTACCTTCCTCTTCAGTTGCTGTTAAATACTTAATATTATTTACATCACCTGATACATACTTAGTACCATCTTCTGCAGTTTCAACTGGGAAGTATGGAGTCTGAATGAATCCATACTGGTCAACCTTAGCATATGTTGCAAGTGATGTGATTAGACCGATTGATGGACCTTCTGGAGTCTCGATAGGGCACATTCTACCATAGTGTGAATCGTGAACATCACGTACTTCTACACCGGCACGGTCTCTAGCGATACCACCAGTACCTAATGCTGAAATTCTTCTCTTCTGAGTAATTTCTGCAAGTGGGTTAATCTGATCCATGAACTGAGATAACTGGCTTGATCCGAAGAACTCCTTTAATGAAGAAGTTAATGGCTTAATATTGATTAAAGCCTTTGGAGTAGCCTTCTCTAATTCGATAGTAGACATTCTATCGATAATGTTCTTAGATAGCTTAGCGAAACCAATTCTGAACTGGTTCTTTAATAATTCGCCAATTAATCTTAAACGTCTATTACCTAAGTGGTCGATATCATCGATATGACCAACATTGTAATATAGGTTAATGAAGTAGCTTACTGATGCAACTACATCTGACATAGTTAACCATACAGCCTCTTCAGCGTGGTGGTTACCGATAACCTTAACTTCCTTAGACTGATCACCATGGATAACAGTGATATAAAGAATTTCATTTAAAGTCTGTAATTCTTCGCCTTCTGGAACTAGCTTATCCTTATGTCTTTCAAGGATTTCAGTACCGATATTAACAACCTCTGTGTAACCAGCTCTTGCCTTATCTAATCTATCGTATACTTCACCCTCGATAAATTCACCAGCCTTAGCGATTACATCACCCTTAGAGTAAAGAATCTCGCCTGTCTCTGGATCTTCTACATCGCAGTTAGCAATAACGTCTCTTGCAAGTGCATGATTCTTAGCACGTGCTAAAACGTCTAGCTTCTGATTATACTTAAAACGACCAACCTTCTGTAAGTCATACTTTGCAGGGTTGAATAAGCTTTCGTAAATTAAATCACGAGCTCCTTCAACTGGAGACTTTTCACCCTGACGTAGCTTAGCATAAATTTCGATTGCTGCGTCTTCAGAATTTGTTGTGTTATCCTTTTCAAAGGTATTCTTGAAGTGTTCATCATCACCGAATAGGTTGATAATGTCTTCATTTGAAGATAAACCGAATGCTCTTAAGATAGTTGTAAGAGGAATCTTCTTACTACGGTTTAGCTTACCATACCAAACGTCACCTCTTGAGCTTGTTTCATATTCAATCCAAGAACCACGTGTAGGCATAACTGTTCCACCGAACTTAACCTCACCTGTCTTCTTATCGATTTCTGTAGTGTAGTAAACACCAGAAGATCTAATGATCTGACTGATTACAACACGCTCAGCACCATTGATAACGAATGTACCAACTGGAGTCATATAAGGTACGTCACCCATAAATACGTCATTGTCAACATTAATAGAGCCAGTCTTAGTGTTCTCTAATAATACGCTAACCTTTAGTGGACGACAATAATTTGTCTTTCTAAGCTTTGATTCAACTACATCAAACTTAGGGTCTTCAAAATGATAGCCTGTGAAATAAAGCTTTAAGTCACCATTAAAAGACTCAATTGGAGATATATCGTCAAATACCTCCTGTAAACCTGATTCTACGAACTGGTCGAAAGATTTTGTCTGAATGTCAATTAAGCCTGGAAGTTCAACTGCAGTACGAACCTTTGAATAGCTACGTCTTACAGACTTCTTACCATAATTTACACTCTTGAAACTTCCGTTGAATTCCTGATCTGCCATAAAATCACCTTTTGTAAATTAATACAATTTTCCCTTTCACAATATTTTCGGGCTGTCTTAAGACTTTAAGGGTGCCCTACCTTTTATTGGGATAACCACAAATATATAATTAACTATAATATAAATATTATAGGTAAATTCAAGTCAGCATAAAAAGGGCGTAATGCCACTATACGCATTTTAGTATTATATGACGAAACCGTCAAATTTGCAAGTATAAAAACAAATTAGTTATAAAAAAACAAAAAGGAGACTGACTCTCCTTTATTGCTATTCAATGTAATAAGACTTCTGCTCAGCACTAGATGCACTACAGTGAAATCCACCCATTATTATTCCTCAACATTCTGGCTTAAGTCTGCACCACAGCTAGGGCAATGATCATCTAATAATCCAATGATTGTATTACAGTAAGGGCATTGCTTTGTCGCAAGCTCTGTATTGCCTGCCATTGCTCTTAAATCCTCAAGCCTTTTTCTTTCTAATGCTTCTGGGTCGCTTTCTACATATTCCCTTTCCTTTAGCATTTTTCTATATTTACCATATGATACTAAAGTTAAGCATACTAAAACTAAGCTAAATCCACCACATGCTCCTAAAATAATAAACGCTACAACACTTTCATTGTAAATTGTACTATTGCTTGGAACTAGTATACGTGTATATACTGTTATATTTTCACCTTCAGTATAGGAACGAAGAGGATTTTTAGATGTACCTCTATATTCCTTACCATTAATCGTATAGGAATAAGCAACCTCATAATACGTTATTATTCTATGATCCTCATCACGCTGCTCTAATTGGTAATAACCAAGAACAGTACCAGTTGTTTTAACTGGTGTTGCCACAAATACAAAAATAATTAAGCCTATAACTAATATTAATAATTCTACAAGAATACTTTTAACAAGACCTATTCTTTTTCCGTTAACACTGGCACCAAAGCCATATTCATCATACATATTTAATTTCCCCCCAATTAATCCTGGCTTAGGTCTGCACCACAGCTAGAGCAGTGCTTAGCATCAAGGCTTATTAATGAATCACAATAAGGACAACGCTTAGTTGGTCCTTCTATTGTCGCTTCATGTGCATTTTCCTTCTGAACAGGGGTATTCATTATTACTACATCATCATTTGGATGTTTTTTATTTTGGATATGCGATTTAACTGTAAATATTATTAATGCAATACTACCAAATGTACAAGCTAATAATACTACTGTACCAATAACAGAATTATTCTTTACTGAACCATTTACTAAAATTAAGCCACAATAAACAGTTACCTCTTCACCTTCAGTATAGCTTCTATGAACATTCTCTGTTTCTCCTAGAAAGGAAATACCAAATACCTCATACTCAAATTTAACATTATGATGATAATCTGAAGCTGAACCATTTCTACCTGATTCATAATAGCTAGTAACTACACCTGTAGTTTTAATTGGTGTTGCAGAAATTGCAAAAAATATTACACCAAATAATAAAATAAATAATTCTGCTAAAATGGTCTTAACAAAGCCTTGCTTTTTGCCGTTATGTTTTCCTGTACTAATTTCTATTTTCATTTTATTTTTCTCCCAATTATTTTCTATAACTCTTGTAAAAAAAGAGGTATTACTCCTCTTTTACTTTTCCTCAGATACTCTACCGCCACAATTCTGACAGAATGAGTCAGTTGGATTAACAAATGATCCACAATAAGGACATACCTTTCTAGGATCCTTTCGCATCTCATCATATGTATTATCAGCTGTAGCTGCACGTGAACCATCATAAACACCATCAGCCTTACCTGAATTCTTCTTTTCAGCATATTCAATATCTTCCTCATTGACTACGCCATCGCCATTAGCATCTCCAACCTCTGCAAGTCTCTTTCTATACTTCTTATATAGATGTACTGTATTGATTACAAAGAAACCACCAATTAGAATAAAGATTGCACTTACAATAATAGCGCCCTTAGTTTGATTTTCAAATTCATAGCTAGCATTACTATAAACATGTAAATAAAGTGTATATGTTTCACCAACATTAATATTATATGAGCCATCTGAATTTAAATCATCATCTCCAGAACCATAATATGTCTTGCCATTATATTCATATTCAAAATCATATACCTCATACATATCGTAACGGCTACCTACTGTATTTGTTCTAGTAATAGTCGCATATGTAGTCTTAGGTGTTGCAATTGCGATAAATAAAATAATACCAACAACAATCGCTATTAAGCCACCTAAAAAGCTTGATATAAATGACTTCTTGCTGTTCTTACGTCCATATTGATTATATGATGAGCTATAGCCACCTGTATGAATTATTGTTGTATGATATCTAGAACCTCCAGAATGGCTATGAAAGCTGCCTCCTGAATGTCCTCCATGGAAGCCTCCGCCTCCACCACTTGAATGTCCTCCGTGAAATCCTCCCATATTAAATAACCTCTCTTTTATTTTTCTTTTTATTTTCTTCTTTTGATGTAACAATTCCAAGAATAATTAGAATTATTCCAATTATTACAGGAATTAAGCATAATATCGCCTCATCAACGCCACTAGTTAGCGCTAATATAAAGAATACTATACCAAATAATATAATCAACACTCCTACTATAACACATCCATCAGGCGTAGGAGTTACATTATTACTACAGCTTGATTTTTCAGATTTATGGCGCCTTACGCTAACACCTCTTGAACTACCACTACTGCTATGACTTACATTATTTGTACTAGGTGGGCTACTTGATGCACCGCCTCTAAAGCCACCACTACTACTGCCACTATCGTGACCACCTCTAAAGCCGCCCATTCTTTAATCATCCTCATATGAAGCATTTTGTGCTCCACAGCTAGGACAGAATTTAGCCTTAACGTTGACCATTGTATTACAATTAGGACAAGATACTAGCTTTGTTCTAGTAGTTGTTGTTTTACGTTCAATTGTGACATTGTCACCATTTTTTAAAGCTTCCTCTACCTGCTGAAGAATCTCTATAGTTTTTTCATCATCTACATTAGATTTAGTTTTTGTAGTCTTTCTTGCTCTAGGCTTTCTAGATGCTCTTTGTTCTGCTGCTTTTTTCTCAGCCTCTGCCTTCTTTTTTGCCTCTTCAGCGGCAACACCATCTTTGTATAGCTTCCTAAATGCCCAAATAAATAGAATAAGGCTTAATGGATAAAATACTAAAGCTATTATTAGAATAACATACCCTTCAGCATCTGAATTATTCGCTATTGCAACAGTAGCAATTATAAATAATAGTAAACCAAATATAATTCCAGCTACTGGTGTAAATGGTCTACCTTCATAACTCTCCTCATCAGAGCTATTTTGATAGCTATTATCTGGTTTAGTATAATTATAGCTGCCTCCGCCGTTTGATGAACCTCTACTTGATCCACCACCTGAGCTCGAATGACCACCGTGGAAGCCTCCGCCTCCACCACTTGAATGTCCTCCGTGAAATCCTCCCATACAAATCTCTCCTTAAAATATATTTTTCAATTTTAATTATAAGTTCAATCTGAAATCATCATTATAAGATTATGATCCATAATTATTTTCATGGCTTATATCGCCCTAATATTCAAATCCTCCTATAATACTACTTCACTCTCCCTCTAGGAACAATTATATCATAAATTTTTCTAGAGAAAAGAAAAAGCGGACCTAAGCCCGCTAAATCGTATTATTAAGCTAATAAAGCCTTAACGTAATCCTTAATTTCGCCATCCATAGCATTAGCGAAGAATAATTCCTTAACTGTATCACGGTCAAGAGTTTCCTTTACGAAATCCTGATCTAAATCCTTAAGGATATCAATAAGAGGTCTAGTAGTCTTAGCCTTAACACCATCTAGGATCTTCTTATTTCTCTGTTCAGGTACTACTCTCTCCTTTGGATAACCACCACCAAATGGAGCCTTAAATAGCTGCTCATAAACATTTTCAAGGTTTAATTCAGCACCCCAGCCAAAGCCCTTTGCATAAGGCTGAGCAATTGCGTTACCGGCGTTAATCTGTGTGAATAAATATGCATCAGATGGTTCAACAACATAACCACATAATACACCTGGGAATGCGTTAAGGGCAAGTAAAGCACCCTCACCTGTACCACAGCCTGTTACTACGAAGTCAGCTGCACCTGAATTTAATAATACTGCAGCAAGTAAACCATTCTGTACATAAGTTAAAGACTTGTCGTCTGCACCCTTCATACCATAGTTATCAACAACATGACCATGCTTAGCTGCAACCTTGCTTAAAGTGTTGTAGATAATTTCATTCTTTGCTGCCTGTGAATTTTCGTTAATTAATGCGATTCTCATTTTAAATAATGTCTCCTTTTCTAAATATGCATCTATTATAACATGAATAATGGGGAACGCCAAACGTTCCCCATAAATTAATTATTTTTTATTAATCGTTGCCGTGACCGATTGAACCAAACATTTCCATCTTGATTCTAACGATTTCCTTAATACCCTCAGTACCAGGAGCAAGTAGCTTACGTGGGTCAAAGCCCTTACCTTCTAAGTCCTTACCCTCTTCAATATACTTTCTTGTTGCAGCCTGGAAATATAGCTGACATTCAGTATTAACATTAATCTTAGTTACACCAAGAGAAATAGCCTTCTTAATCTGGTCCTCAGGAATACCTGTACCACCATGTAATACTAATGGGAATTCTCCTACCTTAGCCTTAATAGCAGCAAGTGCATCGAATTCAAGACCCTTCCAATTTGCAGGGTATTTACCATGGATATTACCGATACCTGCTGCAAGCATATCGATTCCTGTATTCTTTAAAACTAAGCACTCCTCTGGATCTGCGACCTCACCACGACCAATAACGCCGTCCTCTTCGCCACCGATAGTACCAACCTCAGCCTCAACTGTTGCGCCCATAAAGTGAGCAAGTGTAACAATCTCTCTAGTCTTTTCTAGGTTTTCCTCTAGTGGATAATGAGATCCATCAAACATAACTGATGAATATCCAGCCTTTAATGCTGCCTTGGCACCTTCATAAGTACCATGGTCTAAATGTAGGGCAACTGGTACAGTAATGTGCATTGTTTCAATCATTGCCTTTACCATATCTGCTACTACCTTATAGCCTGTCATATACTTGTTAGCACCTTCTGATACTCCAAGCATAACTGGTGAATTTAATTCCTGTGCTACCTGTAAAATGGCCTTTGTCCATTCTAGATTATTAATATTGAAGGCGCCGACTGCATAATGACCTGCTAAAGCCTTTGCCTCCATGTCCTTTGCGTTTACTAATGGCATATTTAATTACCTCCTGTATCCATTAAACTTAATATAATTATAATTCAATTTTAAATTCTTTACAAGTTAGTACAGGAAAACTGATAAAAATATGACATAATTATGAAATATATACTATCTCTTATATTTAATTGCAGCGCCAATAAAATCTCTAAATAATGGATGAGGACGCTGTGGTCTTGATAAAAATTCTGGATGGAACTGACAAGCTACAAACCAAGGATGATTCTTTAATTCAACAATTTCAACTAGATTCTTCTGTGGATTTCTACCAGATACAATTAAATCCTTAGAGAATACCTCACTAAACTTATTGTTAAATTCATATCTATGTCTATGACGCTCCTTAATATCACTCATCTTATAAGCCTCATAGGTTTTAGTATTTTGAATTAAATGGCAATCATAAAGACCAAGTCTTAATGTACCACCCATATCAATACCCTCATACTGATCATCAAGTAAATCAATAACTGGATGAGTTGTATTAGGATTTAATTCACTTGAATTAGCGTCCTTATAGCCAATTACATTTCTTGAATATTCAATACATGCAAGCTGCATACCAAAACAAATACCAAGCATAGGTACATTGTTTTCTCTTGCATACTTTATAGCCGCAATCTTACCCTCTGAGCCACGCTCACCAAAGCCACCAGGTACTAAAATACCATCGGCATCCTTAACAAATTCAGCTACATTATCCTCAGTTACCTTATTAGCATCTACATAATTAATCTTAATCTTCTTACCATGGAAATATCCAGCATGTAATAATGCTTCCTTAACTGATAAATAAGCATCATGAAGCTGAACATATTTACCTACTAAGGCAATATTAACCTCGCCATTAATATTTCTAATTCTTTCAATTAGCTCATTCCATTCAGTCATATCAGCCTCTGGAGCTTCCATCTTGAAATGCTTTAAAACAATATCATCGATATGCTGAGCATGAAGATTGTTGACAACCTCATATAAAATCTTAGCGTCAACACATTCAATAACTGCCTCTGGTTCTACATCACAGAATAAGGCAATCTTATCCTTCTGAGACTGAGTCATTTTAACCTCAGTACGAAGTACAATAATATCTGGCTGAATACCAATACCTCTTAATTCCTTAACTGAATGCTGAGTAGGCTTAGTCTTAATTTCATCTGCAGCCTTTAAATAAGGAACTAATGTGTTATGAATATATAGGGTATTATCATAACCAAAGTCTCTTCTTGCCTGTCTAATAGCCTCAAGGAAAGGTAATGATTCAATATCACCAACAGTACCACCAATTTCAGTGATGATTACATCCGCATTTGAATCCTCAGCTACCTTAACTAGCTTAGACTTAATTTCATTTGTAATATGAGGAATAACCTGGACAGTCGCTCCAAGATAATCTCCTCTTCTTTCCTTTGCAATTACTGATGAATAAATCTTACCTGTAGTAATATTTGAATTCTTACTTAAATTCTCATCGATAAATCTTTCGTAATGACCAAGGTCTAGATCTGTTTCTGCACCATCATCAGTTACGAATACCTCGCCATGCTGATATGGAGACATTGTGCCTGGGTCAACATTAATATATGGATCAAACTTCTGCATGAAAACCTTAAGTCCTCTGTTCTTAAGAAGTCTTCCGACGCTTGATGCTGTAATTCCTTTACCTAGTGATGACACAACACCACCTGTTACAAATATGTATTTTGGTTGTTTCTTTTCCATGTTCTTCCACCGTCCTTCTAAAAAAATAAAAAAATTCCCAACAGGGGGAATTTGGCTTTTCTAGGGTGCCCTTTATTATTATATTACATATACGAGATATGCACAATTTTAACTTAAACGAATTTTATACGAATTTTCGTTGTTTTTTAACTTAAAATCGAATTTCATTCAAAAATAATAAGGCACGTGCAATTTAATGCACGTGCAACATTATTATTCCTTACCGTCCCAGCAGTATGTACAAAGCTTGTCTTCATCAATTTCACAAGCCTTCTTTAAATCATCAATTCTATTGAATCCTAAAGTAGTGAAATGTAATTCCTTACGAATTTCCTCTACCATGTTTGCATATTCCTTAGAATCTGGATCTGTATACTTCTTTAATACCTCTGGAGTAACATTAGTCTCTAAACGATTAATTACTCTTCTTGTAATTAATTCCATTTCTGAATTAGATCTAGAGAAATTTAAATACTTACAGCCATATACAAGTGGTGGACATGCAGATCTAATATGAACTGCCTTAGCACCTGACTTATATAAGAATTCAGTAGTTTCTCTCATCTGAGTACCACGAACGATTGAGTCATCAATTAATAATAAGCTCTTTCCTTCAATTAAATCATGAACAGGAATAAGCTTCATCTTGGCAATTAGATTACGCTTTGTCTGAATAGTTGGCATAAAGCTTCTTGGCCAAGTAGGTGTATATTTAATGAATGGTCTTGCAAAAGGAATACCTGACTGGTTTGCATAACCAATTGCATGGGCTGTACCTGAATCAGGAACACCTGCAACACAGTCAACATCCTTAACTGTATCACGCATAGCCATGTATTTACCACAGTTACATCTCATCTTCTCAACAGATAAGCCTTCATAGCTTGAAGATGGATAACCATAATATACCCAAAGGAATGTACAGATTCTCATCTTATCACCAGGAGCGACTAATGTCTTTACAGATTCAGCTGTAATGATATCAACCTCACCAGGTCCTAATTCCTTATAATCAGTATATCCTAAATTTAAATAAGCGAATGCTTCAAAAGACACACAGTATCCGTCATCATTATGACCAATTACTGCTGGTGTTCTACCATATTTATCACGAGCTACATATAAACCCTTCTCATTTAATAATAAAAGAGTTAATGAACCATCAATAGAATCTAAGGCATATTTGATACCTTCAATTAGATTATCCTTTTGGTTAATTAAAGCTGCGACAAGCTCAGTTGGATTAATATCTCCACCTGACATCTCTAGGAAATGTGAATTTCCTTCTTTAAATAACTTCTCTTCCAATTCCTTTGCGTTATTAATCTTACTTACTGTAGTAATCGCAAAAGTACCGTGATGTGACTTAATTAATAATGGCTGTGGCTCATAATCTGAAATACATGCAATACCAGATGTACCCTGCATCTTAAGCACATCACCCTCGAACTTAGTTCTAAAAGGTGAATTTTCAATATTATGGATAGATCTGTCAAAACCCTTCTCAGGATTAAAAACAGCCATACCACCACGTCTAGTACCTAAATGTGAATGGTAATCTACACCAAAGAATAAATCAAAAACACAGTCTTTTTTTGAAACAACCCCAAAAAATCCACTCATATGTTTGTCTTCCTCCAAAACATTATTAATTGTATCATAATAATTTGAACTGGAAAAGTGTAAATTTTATTAATAAGTTTCAAATTCAAAACTTTGCAAAAAAAGTCCCACATAAAGTGAGACTTTAATAATTCTAGTTTGCTACGTTAGTATCCTTAACTACTACGTCGTGTGCTCCACCTTCAACGATAGATACACTAGATACTAATGTTAATTTAGCCTTCTTCTGTAATTCCTGAATGTCTAATGCACCACAGTTACAGAATGTATGCTTAATCTTAGATAATGTTACAGATACTGTGTCATGTAATGGACCTGCATATGGAACATATGAATCAACACCTTCAACGAATGAAAGCTTCTTAGAACCACCAAGGTCATATCTCTGCCAGTTACGAGCTCTTGCAGAACCTTCGCCCCAGTATTCCTTCATATAGTTACCATTTACTAAAACCTTCTGAGTTGGAGACTCATCGAATCTAGCAAAGTATCTACCTAGCATACAGAAATCACAGCCCATAGCTAAAGCTAATGTGATATGGTAATCATGAACGATACCACCATCTGAACAAATAGGTACATATACACCAGTTTCCTTATAGTATTCATCTCTTGCCTTAGCAACATCAATTACAGCTGTAGCCTGGCCACGACCAATACCCTTAGTTTCTCTTGTAATACAGATTGAACCGCCACCGATACCAATCTTGATGAAGTCAGCACCAGCCTCTGCTAAGAATCTGAAGCCTTCTGCGTCTACAACGTTACCAGCACCAACCTTAACAGTATCGCCATACTTAGAACGAATCCATTCAATAGTTCTCTTCTGCCATACAGAATAACCCTCAGATGAATCGATACAAAGTACATCAGCACCAGCCTCAACTAATGCAGGAACTCTTGTCTCATAATCTCTTGTGTTGATACCAGCACCAACAACATATCTCTTATGATCATCTAATAATTCATCAGGATTTTCCTTATGAGATGAATAATCCTTACGGAATACGAAAGCAACTAGCTTACCAGCCTTATCAACGATAGGTAAGCTGTTTAGCTTATGCTCGAAGATAATGTCGTTTGCTTCCTTAAGAGATGTTCCCTCTGGTGCAGTAATTAAGCTCTTTAAAGGAGTCATGAATTCCTTAACCTTTAATGTTGGCTCCATTCTAGTAACACGGTAGTCTCTAGATGAAACGATACCAACAAGCTTACCAGATGCAGTACCGTCTTCTGTTACAGCAACAGTTGAATGACCTGTTTCTTCCTTTAACTGTAAAACGTCTGCTAATGTATCCTCAGGTGATAGATTTGAATCACTAGTTACAAAACCAGCCTTATAACTCTTTACCTTTCTAACCATTGCAGCCTGAGCTTCAACAGTCTGTGAACCATAAATGAATGAAACGCCACCCTCTTTTGCAAGTGCTACTGCCATTGTATCATTTGATACAGACTGCATAATTGCAGAAATTAAAGGGATGTTCATTGTAATCTTAGGTGTTTCACCCTTTTTAAACTTAACAAGCGGTGTCTTTAAGCTGACATTCGCTGGAATATTATTTTCATCAGAATAACCTGGAACCAATAAATACTCACTAAATGTATGTGATGGTTCATCATAATAAAAAGCCATGTTTCTACCTCCAAAAATTTTCTATTTTACCCATTTTATCACTAGAGTTTACTAAAATCAATAAGTTTTTATACTATTGAAAAAAATTTATTTAAAGTCTAAATTCCTAATTTGCACAGTGTTGGCGCTGAACAGCTTCACTTTACTATTTTTTTTGACTTCACATCCTTATATTTCACTTTTTTTGTAATATTATATTTCAATATAATCACCCCTCAAGTGTTAAGGAACATCTAGAAGCCAATTCGGTGGAAATATCTAAAAACAAATAAAAAAAGACATTCCATATGTGGCGAAATGACACATACAAAATGTCTCGGTTTTTCTTATTGGAACGTAAAGCACATTTTACTACAATTTAACGATTGCACTAAAAAATGTGCGATTTTTAAATTTGTGCGAATATATCAAAAAATTATAAAAGTTTAATTAATTCGTCCTTTGTAGGACTTGCTTTAGTGATTATAGGAATAATCTTTTGTATTTCATCAACACTTTTATCCCACCATTTTGATTCTTCTAGTATTTTAATTATTTCATCACTAAATCTCATTTTTTTAACAACACATGGATTCCCGGCGCATATTGAATATGATGGTAAATCCTTAGTTACAATTGAATTAGCACCGATTATTACACCATTACCAATATGAACTCCTGGTAGTATAGTTACATTTTGACCTATCCAGCAATCATTACCTACTACTGTATCACCTTTAAATGGTAAATCATCAAATGTAGGAACTTCTTGTTTCCAGCCATCCATCACATAAAAAGGAAATGTCGTAGCTGCATTCATTTGATGGTTAGCACCATTCATAATAAATTCTACATTATTACCTATTTGACAAAACTTGCCAATTATTAATTTGTCACCTAAAAAATCATAGTGATGTGTTACTCTAGATTCAAAATCTTTACCACTATAATATGAATAATCTCCAACAATTATATTTTTTCTTGTAATAGTTGGTTTTATATTTTTCATATTATAAACACCAGCCTTAGGATATGTAAAATCAGGATCTGGTACTTTTATATTTCTAATTCCTTTTTCATCTATAATTGTACCACCTGATGAAGTAGCTAAAGAATCGAATAAATCATTAACTTCAACATTAAACTTTCTAATTAATAATTCGAGCTTATCGTGACTCATATCGTTAACGCCTTTTTCTATCTTATTAATAGTAGATCTGGATGTATATCCTAATTCTTTTGCAAATTCATCCTGATTTAACCCTGCTTTTTTTCTTATTTCTTTTACTTTTTCTCCAAACTTATTTTCCATTTCAAAGTCACCTCATAATATGATTATAAAATAATCGCCATAATTAATCAACAAATCTACAAAATTATTAATTTTAATTATATAAAATGGTATTATAAAATCGCCATATTTATATGGAACATTTTAAGAGGAGACAACAGAATGAATAAACTTCTACTCGGAGGAAACAACGGGTAGTTAGGAGGTATTAGGTGGAATACCTAATAATTCTT
>JAILEP010000093.1 GCA_024697825.1 Acholeplasmatales bacterium | reverse complement strand
GGTAAAATATATATAGAGATTACCGATTGAAAAAATTTATTATTTTGTTATTCACGCTGAAATTGGATTGGTGGATGATAAGATGAAAAAAATTAATGTAATGAAAATAGTATATTTGGCTACAATAATAGTTTGTTTTTTAATGCTAGTATTGCAGTTTTTCATTATGGTCGTAAATAGTGTGCGTGAAGCTAAGAATACTACTAGTGCTTATTTAGTTCAAACAGAAACTATATTAGCAGATAATGAGGATGAAGAGGAAACCTTAATGGCTTCCCTTAAGGATGACTATATTGTTTTGGCCAAGGCAGTAGCCTATTATTTAGATAATTGTCCATCTGCTACAAATGATATTGATGAGCTAAATAAGATTTGTGATTTAATGTCTATTGATGAAATCCATATTTTTGATGAGACAGGCACAATTGTATCAAGCACTGGTGCCGAATATATTGGCCTTAATTTTGATTCTGGTGAGCAGATTGGTTACTTTAAGCCAATGCTAAGTGATAAGACATTGTCAATGTGTCAGGATGTAACTCCTAATACAAGTAAGGGTAATCTTATGATGTATGCTATTACATGGAATGAGGCTGGTACTCAAATGGTTCAAATTGGTGTTGAGCCAGCTCGTTTACTTGAGGCCCTTGCAGAAAATGAGGTTAGTGAAGTTGTTAATAATATTTCAATAGATAAGAAGATGGCTATTATCATTTTAGATAAGGGAAGTCTAGAGGTTTTAGGTTCAACTATTGATGAATATAATGATCAAAATATAACTAGTGTAATTAGCTTATCTAGTAAGGAAATAAAAAAGGATTTTTATAATACTGTCGAGTTTGAGGGTCAGTCTGGTAAATATTTTTGTAGAATTGGTGAGACTGATGATTATTATATTTTAGTTTTACAAAGTCACGGTTCATTTATTGATAGAACAATAGAATCATTATTAATTATTACTGTATATTTAGTAATAGCGTGTATAGTAATTGTTCTAATAGCGAAAAAATTATTATCAATTAGAAAAGAAAATACTGAACATTTAAGGATTTTTGAATCTATGTCAGAGATTTATTATAGCCTTCATCTTGCGGATTTAAAGGAAAATACCGCAACTGAGTATTCATCTAAGAATCAGGTTAAGGCAGCCTTTAATGCCGATAAGCTTGAGGCTACAACCTTAATGATTGGTATTATGCATGCGACTATGAGTGATGAATATTTAGAGCGAGGCTTAGAATTTACGGATTTAACTACACTTTCATCTAGAATGAAGGATAAGAAGATCATTTCTATGGAGCTACTTGGTAAGAATGTAGGCTGGATTAGAATGTCATTTATTACATTTGAGGAGGAAAATGGTTATCCAACTAAGGTAATTATTGCCACTCAGATAATCGATGAAGAAAAGAAAGCTCAAGAGGCCTTATATAAGAAATCATACATTGATGAAATGACAGGCTGCTATAATAGAAGAGCTTATAATGAGGATGTTATAGAATTTGAAAAAAATGAAAATGGTACTGAATTTGGATTTATTTCATTTGATGTTAATGGCTTAAAGACTATCAATGATAATTTAGGTCATGAGGCAGGAGATGAGCTAATCTGTGGCGCAGCTGAATGTATGAATAATGCCTTCCATAATCATGGTAAGGTTTATCGTACTGGTGGAGATGAATTTATTGGTTTAATTAATGCAGACCCTAATTTGATGAAGATGCTATGTGATGATTTCGATAATCAAATTAAGAATTGGAAGGGTAAGCATATAGATGAAATATCAGTTTCTTATGGCTATGTATTATCTAGTGAGGTAGATGGTAAGACAATTTGTGATATATCTAATCTTGCAGATAAGAGAATGTATGAGGCTAAGGAAAGATATTATAAGGAAAAGGGCATTGAAAGAAGACGTACTTAAAATGAAAAATAACATCATTTCTATTAAAATGTATTAAAACTATTGTTTAATTAATTAAATAAATGATATAATTATTTAATAATAAATGGACAATAAAAAGAGGCATAAATAATGGAAATGACATATGAAAGTTTTAAAAAGGAAGTAGAATTCTGCTTAAGAAGATTAAACGTTATACCTGTTCGTATAAAGTATTTATTAGCTGAATGTGATGATTATTTAAAGGATGCTTTTGAAAAGGGTTGGAGTCCTATGGTTACTGCAATCCCACTTTCAAAAAAATAGGACTGAGATTTTTCTCAGTCCTTTAATTCTTTAAAAGATTTAATATTATGGATTGCAATACCAAAATCATCTGGGATTAATTTCCTTAATTCCTTTAATTCATTAATCATGTAGGCCTTACCTTCCTCTAAATATGAAACATGGTCGCCTTCTTCACTATATGTTTCAGCTGATAAATATATTATTTTATTATTATCATTAGCATAATTTATTTCATCTATAGATACATCAAGCATCGCACTTGCAGTATCTCGATAGCTCATGATAAATATTCTATCTGCATAATCTATAATATGCTTATAGGTAGGCTTAGATATAGAATTGTATTCTATTTCATCATCTAACCAAAATGGAATGTCATAATCAAAGCTAATATCATTATATAATTCTTTATTTGTTTTAATAAAATCAATTAATTTATATAAATAAGTAGCTCTATTATCACTAAAATCAGAAAATTGGTGTGGCTCAACATCTAAATGAATACCTGAAAGCTTGTATTCATTATTATTTTGGAAACTTATATAATTATTAATTATAGTATCTAAATCAGACCTATCATTTAACCATTCCTTTTCACCTAATAATAAATAAATGTTAATGTCATAATTATTAGCTTTTTGTAATAATGTCTTTAAATTATCACCTAGGCTATAATCACAAAAATAGATTTCAGTAATATCATTATTAACTGCAAATTCTAAATATTCATCTACATCTAGATTTTTATTCCACCACCATGTGCCTAGTGGTGATTTTTTAATTGTTTCCTCACTGTTAGATGGAATATTAGAAGATGCATCTTTAATGCTTGAGCTTGGAGAGGTAGAAGATGCATTAGAGCTTTCAATTATGCTCATATTAGAGCTTGAGCTTTTCTTATTTGCACAAGATACAAAGATAGCTAATGCTAGTATTAAGTTTAAGAATAATAGTATTTTTTTAATTTTAATATTCATATTATTAATCACCTTAATTTCATTTAAATTATATATTATTACATTTTTAGATGCAATTTTCAGTTTTAAAAGAAGACTCAAGTCTAAAAAAACAGGTATTTTTCGAATAATCTTTTAATAAATTGGCTAAAAATTGAATTAATGTAATAATTAAAGTGTGTCTTTTCTAATATCTATTTGTCACAACAAAAAATTATGATATAATGATATAAAGTTTATTTTAAGGAGAAAAGGGAAATGAAAAAGAAAGTTTTTAAATTTATTGGCTCAAGTGCCACTATCGCATTTGCAGCGTTATCACTTGCATCATGTGGCTCATCTAATAGCTCAGGTGCTAGTGCTTCAACAGATGGTGATAATACTTATAAGATTGGTATCTTACAGTATGTATCTCATGATGCATTAGATAAGGCTACAGCAGGCTTTAAGGCTCAGATTCTTGAGAATCTTCCAGAGGGTACAGAGGTAGAGTTCGTTGTCAAGAATCCAGAGGCTGATCCAACAGCACTTCAGACAATGGCTACAGCTCTTGTTAGAGAGTGCGATTTAGTTCTTGGTAATGCAACACCTGCAGCTACTCAGCTAATTGCTGCAAGAGCAACAGAAGGAAAGGTTGATCTTCCAATTCTATTCACTTCAGTAACTGATCCAGTTGCTGCAAGCTTAATAAATCCTTCTAACAGAGATAATAATGTTACTGGTACATCTGATATTAACCCAGTAGCTCAGCAGATTGATTTAATTTTCGATGTTGATTCAACAGTTGATAAGGTTGGTTATTTATATACAGTATCTGAGGTTAATTCTCAGGCACAGTGCCAGCTTGCAGATGAATATTTAAAGGCAACTTATCCAAATGTTACATCTGAGACTCAGACATTTGCAGAGCAGTCAGGCATTTCTACAGCTATTAATAAGCTTGTAAACGATGGTTGTGATGTTGTTTATTTACCTACAGATAATTTAGTTGCATCAAACATTCCATCAGTTACAAATGTTACTGATCCTGCTCAGGTATTCACTATTGGTGGTGAGGAATCTATGGTTACAGCTGGTGCTACAATCACAGTTTCAATTAACTATACTGAGCTTGGTGCTACAACTGGTGATATGGCAATTGATATTTTATTAAATGGTAAGGACCCAGATGATATCGAGGTTGCTAAGCAGACAGAGGCAGCTAAGTTCAATTTTGCAAAGAACGATAAGTCTCTTTCAGCTTGTGGTATCACTTTATCAGATGCTTTTAAGACAAAGTACGGAATTGAGTAATTAAAATATTTTAGTAGTTAGGAAGTTTTAAAATGGAAACATTATTAAATTTAGGCCTGGATACCTTAACATATGGCATGGCCTACGCGTTATTGGCTCTAGGTGTATTTATTTCATATAGAGTATTAAATTTCGCGGATATGACGACTGAAGGCACATTTGTATTTGGTGCAGTTTCAACCTTCCTATTTATCACAATGGGATGGCCTGCTATACCTGCTACAATCCTAGGTGTCTTAATCGGCTCACTAGGTGGCTTGGTTACAGGATTGCTACATACAAAATTAAAGGTCAATGGACTTTTAGCCGGAATTATCACTTTAACAGGTTTATTTACAATTAATTTAGTAATAATGGGTGTAGTTCAATATAATATGAGTATGGACCTTTATAGAGAACAGTATGCTAATTATGTTAATGGCTACACAATAGTTGCTCCAATAAAGCCAACATATAGTGTTGTAACATCATTTAGAGCAACTGTTACCTTAGATAATTCAAAATACACAACGATATTTGATATCTTCTCAAGCAATTATGATAATATCAATAATTTCTTTAAGGTAAGAAAATATTGGGTAATTGGATTTATGGCAGTTATTACTTTATTAGTGTTTGGATTGATGTATTATTTCTTTGGTACAGAAGTAGGTATGAGTATGCGTGCTACAGGTATGAACCAAAAGATGGCTAGAGCTCAAGGTATAAATACAGATTTCTATATTATACTTGGCTTGATGATTGCCAACGGCTTGATTGCCCTTTCTGGTTCCTTAGTTGCACAGCGAGATTATACTACAGGTACCCAAAATGGTACTGGTATGCTAGTCGTAGGACTTGCATCTATTATCATTGGTGAGGCAATATTTGGTAAGAGAAGCTTCAAGAACTGGATGATTTCAATAGGCTTAGGTGCTTTAATTTATTATTTAATTATTGCAATCGCTACAGTATTAGGCTTACCAAACCATTTCTTAAAGCTATTATATGCAATTATTATTGTTGTAATTTTAGCATTAAGCTATATCAATTCAGTCACACACTTTATCCCAGTTATCAAACGAAGAATGTCAACATTCTTCAATAAAAATAAGACTAAATCTAGCATCGAGGAAATTATTGAGGCTGAGGCTCATGAGGAAATTAAGGAGACATCTCTTCCAATTGTAGTTGAGGATGAGGTAATGCTTGAGGCTAAGAATTTAACTAAGATCTTTAATCCAACAGGAAATCCAAATGATATGAAGATTGCCCTTAATCATGTAAATGTTCAGATTAAGAAGGGTGAATTCGTCACAATTATTGGTGGTAATGGTTCAGGTAAATCAACATTCTTTAATACATTATCTGGTGTTTATAAGCCTGATGATGGCTTTATTAATATCAATGGTGTTGATGTAACATATCTTAAGGAGCATAAGAAGGCTGTTTATATCGGTCGTGTAGCTCAGGATCCATACCAGGGTACAGCTCAGGATATGTCAATTTTAGAGAATATGAATATCGCAAAAAGAAGACCTAGAAGAAGAACACTTTTATGGGGCTTTAAGAGAAATGATACTGATGTTTATAAGAATATGGTTGCTGAGCTTGGCCTTGGTCTTGAAAACAGATTAAATGCTAAGATTGGCTTATTGTCGGGTGGTCAGCGTCAGTCAGTTACACTTTTAATGGCAACTCTTGAAAGACCGGATATTCTATTCCTAGATGAGCATACCGCAGCCTTAGACCCTAAGACTGCTAAGAAGGTTTTAACTTTAACAGATAAGATTGTTAAGGAAAACCATTTAACAACTATCATGGTTACTCATAACATGAGAGATGCTATTAAATATGGTAACAGGTTATTAATGTTTAATAATGGTAAGATCATTTATGATGTAAGTGGTGAAGAAAAGGCTAATTTAACAGTTGAGGATCTATTAAAGAAATTTGAAGATGTCGACTTCAATGATTCAAATGTTTTAGGCTAAAAATAAAGACTTCTCGTTTTCCGAGAAGTCTTTTTTCGTTTATTCAAAATGAATTAATCTATAAATATCATCAATTGATTGTAATTCGTTTCTTACTGTAATTTTATCATTTGAAATTACAATATCTCTTTCCTCAGGAAGAAGACAGTGATGAACTCCACCCTTACCATTCATACTATTTTGGTATGAGCCTGTTCCAATTAATCCTAAATAATTATCATTTGAATCAGGCATTTCAAAATAGCCCTTTTCTCTATCGAATAATACATCATCACAATCACATGTGATACCTGCAAGTCTAACCTTGACCATATCCTTATTTAAATTGTTGATAGGGGTAACTAAGATAGGCTCACCTAGGGCAAACATTTCTGGTAAGGCAATCAATAATGAACCATTGATAATATGCCAAGGGTATAGACCTGTATTCTTTACTCCAACAACCTTATAAATATTGACAGTAGAATCCTTCTGAGAGAATTTACCATTTTCACCAATTAGATTAGGCATTTCTACATTATTCTTAATACATAAATCCTTTAAATAATTTAAAGTTGCATTAATAAAAGAAGAATAATCAAAATCCTCACTAATAGGTAGTGGCATACCACCACCAATATCGAAATTATTTACTGTATCATAAAGCTTCTTACTCTTTAAATAGTAATTGAAAGCCTTTAATAAGTTTTCCTTAAATTTATCCTCCTCATAATCAAAGCCACGCTGATGATAATGAATTGTTGTAAGAACTAAATTAGTATTCTTAATATCTTCTAGAATATAATTGATTTCATCCTCACGTAAACCAAATCTATCATCTGGTACTTCACTTTCATATAAAGAAGATAGGTGTACTCTAAATCCAACCTTTATAGGAAGGTTTTTATTTTTTAAATATTCGTATTCATTTAGATCATCAATAATATCAATAATATTAAATCCATCTAAATGAGCCTTAATGATTTCATCTAAATAATCATTAAGCTTTAGCCCGTTTGAAACAATAAGCTTATTCTTAAAGCTTGGATGCTTATCAAACATTTTAAGTGTTAATAATAAATCATAATAAGAAGATGTCTCAAGACCATCACCTGCTATAAATGATGTTTCTATTTCCTCCTTACTATAATTTGCCTTATTGGCATTTAAATAGTAGAACTTACCTTGATAGCCTGTCTTATTAATTGCATCATTAAATTCCTTTTTAAGAGAAGTAATGTGCTCAGTAATGACATCTAAGAAAGTAATCTTTAGTGGTGTGCCATACCTTTTCGCAAGCTCGGTTAAATTATAACCGTTATAATATAACTCACCATTCTTAACATCTCTAAGTTTCTTCATTCTTATTTACTTTTCTAAACTCCTTCTTATAAATTCGATTGCCTTAGGGCATACCAAATTTCGTGATTATTGCTTGCTTGAATCCGCCATTTTCTGAATCATTATAGCGCTATAGTTACCTATAATCACAACAAAGTTGTTTAGCTGTTTTACATAATTGGGCTTTACTGCGTTAATCCTTATATTTTGATATGTATTTTTAACTTTTATATTAAAAGTACAACCATTAGTACGAAGACTAATAAAACTGCAGTTAAAAAAATATCACAAATCGAATACCAATTCAAGAAAAAAGTTTCATTTATTACAACTTTTTTAAATCTGTATTTCGTGCACGTTCATATCTTAAA
>JAILEP010000087.1 GCA_024697825.1 Acholeplasmatales bacterium | reverse complement strand
ATTAGAATCTAAATATTCTTTATATTTATCTGATGGATAATAGAAAAATAATAAGATTTCTCTTTCATTTTTAATATAAGAACCTCTTATATTATTAATTACTATTTTTAAAGTATCTAAATTAAATGGATTAAAGAAATAGCATCTATCGGCATTATCTGGGAATTTAAATTCTTCGGCATTCCCTAAGATAAACTCACTTCTTCTAAAATTGCCATCATTTTTATTAGAAATAGCTTTTTTATATAATCTTTCATTATATTCTATTCCAATAGAATGACATTTAGTCTCACTTGAAATGAATAAGCCTACTCTTCCCTTACCAGCACCATAATCAATAAGTAAATTATTCTTTCTTATATAGCCACTGCTTACAATACGCTCTAAGACTAAATAAGGTGTTGGCTCATAAGGAAATTTAACTAAATCTGCGATTGAATCATCACGACCAGTTGTATGAATATTTAATGCCTTATCATAGCTAATGTCTAAATCATCCATAAAATACCTCAAGAATTATTATAACAAATAATATTAATATTTTAATAAGAGATTAAAAAAACTCCTGAAAATCAGGAGTCATTTATTATCTATTATCAATAGATTCAGGATTCATATCGTGATTAAATAATCTTTCCTCAGCCATTCTTTCAAATTTAGTGCCTGGTCTTCCATAATTACAATATGGATCAATAGAAATACCACCACGTGGTAAAAACTTACCCCAGACCTCAATATATCTTGGGTCCATTAGCTTGATTAAATCCTTCATTATAATATTTACGCAATCCTCATGGAAATCACCATGATTTCTAAATGAAAATAAATAAAGCTTTAATGATTTAGATTCAACCATTTTAATATCAGGAATATATGATATATAAATAGTTGCGAAATCCGGCTGTCCTGTAATAGGACAAAGGGATGTAAATTCAGGACAATTGAATTTTACAAAATAATCATTTTCCTGATGCTTATTAATAAATGTTTCAAGTAGGCTTGGATCATAATCGAATGAATATTTAACATTCTTATTACCAAGTAGCTTTAATCCTTCATCTTCTCTCATTATTCCACCTCATATTTAATTGGATCCTTTAAACCATTTAATCTAAAGGCTTCCCTTCTATCTATACATGTACCACATTTACCACAGGCACATTCTCTTCCTTCATAACAGCTCCATGTTAATTCAAATGGAACCTTTAGCTCTGTACCAAGCTTAACGATATCAGCCTTAGTCATATTAACAAATGGACCATACACCTTAAGCTGATTACCTGAACCAATATAAATAGCATCTCCAATAGCCTTATTAAAGGCTTCTGAGCAATCTGGATAAGCATTGCCTGCCGCGTCATCCTTATGGGCACCATAATAAATAATGCTTGCACCTTTAGATATAGCAATAGATGCCGCACTAGATAAAAATAAGCCATTTCTAAATGGTACATAGGTTGAAACAGGCTTACCATTTGTTTCCTTTAGCTGCTCATTATAGCTTGTAAGCGGAATATCATCACTTGAATTTTTAAGTAATGAGCAATTAGAATATTCAAATATTTTAGCTAAATCTAAATATAGGTGCTCTACATTATAGAATTTTGCAACAGCCTCTGATGCCTTAATTTCCTTATCGTGCTTCTGGCCATAAGAAATTGATAAGGCAATAACATTATCCTTACCATATTTATTAATAGCTAAAGCTAAGGCTACAGTTGAATCAAGCCCTCCTGATGATAATACTAAAGCCTTCATTAATTAAATACCTCCTTAGTTAAGCTACCAATTGAAGAAAATGTTTCTGTAATGCTCTTCTTTTTGATTCCTCGAGCTGATACACAAGAATGTGAGCCTCTTACTCTTACTGCAATATCACAAGAATTAGTAATACCCTTAACTACATATAAGCAATCAGATGTAATACGCTCCTGTAATTGTAATCTTTTAGATACCATATCAGCTATTCTTGCAAGCTTAGATAAACCAATTACCTTACCATTTGGAATATAGGCAATATCTACTGTCATATCATACATCATCGCAATATGATGCTCACAAAAGGAAAAGATATCAATATCCTTGATAATTACTAAATTCTTAGAATCAGTTAAATAATCCTCATCAAAGGTTTTATTAAACATCTCTATTAATTCATCATTTGTATAATTCATGCCCTGAAACATCTCTAAATACATAGCTGCGGCACGCTTAGGTGTATCAATTAAACCCTCTCTTTTTGGGTCATCACCTAAGGCCTCAATTATTTCTTTAAAGGCATGCTCAAGCTTAAGCTCATCTATCATGCTAAACACCCCTTTCATTTGGATTCCAGATAATTTTATGAATTTGAATTTGAAGCCTTACGCCATTTAAATTATTATCCTTCATAAAATTAACCATATCCTCTAAATTAATTTCACCAAACATTGGTGATAAAAATGGATTAGATATTTCATTAAGGTTATATTTTAAAATTATTTCCTTAGCCTTAATTAAATCTATATCAGATCCACATACAAATTTAACGACATCATTTTTTCCAATATATTTATAATTATCTAAATTCATTCTTCCTTCCATTAAGGATGTAGGACCCTTGTAATCTAGGGTAAAGCTTACACCTGGAATTCCATAATATTTACTAATATCGACTGAACCATTTGTTTCAAGCTCAATTCTATATCCTAACCTAGATAATTTATTAATTAATATATCAATTCCCTCTACAAGTAATGGCTCACCACCTGTAAGAGTTACATTATGAACCTTTGATTCATTAATAAAATCAATTATTTCTTCAATTGTTAAATCCTCATATTTAGGATTTTCATATGAATATTTAGTATCACAATAGGGACATCTTAAATTACAGCCTGCAAAACGAATGAATGTCGCAAGCTCTCCGCTCTTTAAGCCCTCACCATTAATAGATACAAATTTTTCTATTACCTTCATCTTCTATATTCCGCCTTATTATTAGGAGTTTCATAAACAGAAACTGATTCTACATCATATTTTTGATTCATTAAATCAAAAAAATATTTAGAGAAATTTTCAGCTGTTGTTCTAAATGGGACAACCCTTAAAACGAATTGCTTATTTAATAATTCAAATAATTCAGGATTTAAAGATCCCTCTTCTACGATAAATGTATGATCAAAATAATCACAAGCCTCCTTTAAATCCTTTTTTAAGTCTCCAAAATCGACAAGCATACCATTTTTAGGCTCTCCCTTAATTTCAAGAATGACTCTCCATCTATGGCCATGAATATTTTTACATTTGCCATCATAATTAGTTAAAAAATGAGCAGCATCAAATGATGATTCTGTTGATAATATATACATAATTTTTTCCTCCAAATAAAAAATGCCCAAAAAGGGCATCATAAAAAAATAAAAATGGGACAACAAAAAATTGTCCCATCATAATCATAACTTAATAGCCCTGGTTTTGTTTATAGACAGGATGGTACAAACGAACTGTCTTATTGAATTTCGTGCTTATTATATATCTTTATCTAATTATTTACAAGACCAAAGTCTTAATATAAATGTAAGCAGATAATTTCTACTCTCTCTAAATGACCATGCTTACGAACATAATCACGCTTAAGGGCTTCCTTAGATGATGAAGACATAATCATAACCATCATACCAAATACGAACCAAAACAAAATATTAAAGCCCATAAACATATATGCCTCTGATTTATAGGCTGTAGTAAATGCTAAATAATACATTCCAGCTACTCCACCTAAGCAGATTAGGATTACAAGTATAGATATAGGTATTATAACTGCACTCCTTTTAGACATATTAATTACCCTCAAAGATTTAAATATAATTAATTTTAGCACTAGTTTTAAACTATTTTTCAAGAACAGTTTAAAGTCATAGGCTTAATGACAAAAAATTGAAAAGGAAGGCTAATTTAAGCCTTCCTCTTCTACTTTATTTCTTTTAATTTGCTTAATAATTAATAATACAATAACTACTAATGTAAATATAAATATTGCCCCTTGGGTAAATAGCTCAAGCAAATACATTTGATCATCTACCTGACCGTCTCCACCAAACATAATAAGCCTAAATTCCATCATCTGTATTGTGTAAAGTGCTGCAATTAAGCCTATTAGAGATAATGTATATTCTCTTTCTGTTTTATTATTTGCAAATAGCTTCTTTATGGCTAAAACCATCTTAACAGTACCATATAAGGCATATGCGTATACTAGCCAATCAAAAATATAATAGGGATTATCTCTTGTAGTGATAGTTAAAATAAGAGAAACCATAAGAGGTGTTAATAATACAAAAACTGAAATAACACCAGCTATATAATTATTAGGCTTTAGCTTAAATTTTTCAATTGACCACTGCCATACCTTAATAAAAGCCATTAAATATGAAAACATACAATAATTTAAAACTAACCAATCAAATTGATTTAATACATAAATAAGGTGAATGGTTCCCATAGCTAGGGGACCAGCTAATGAAAAATAAAATTGATTATCACCCTTATGATAAAATTCTTTAATTTCCCTATATAAATATTTCAATTTTATTTTTCCTTTCCAATAATTATTTATTTAAGGCTTTAAATAATTCATCACGTAAGAATAAATATCTATTCTTCTTTTCTTCCTTTTTAAAATGAACATCACGAGACTGAAGTATTACATTATCATAATCTAATCGAACATCTCCAAACTGCTCACTAGTTAAATCGAAAACAGTATCACCGATTACGTTGAAGCAATGGAAATTACCATCCTCTAGTGGCACACCATAAACTAAACCACCATATATATCCTGCATAAGGAAGGCTGTAATTGAGCACTGACCTAATGTTTGATTTTCCTTAGTCCATCTATCCTGCATACGAGGTGCGCATGTCTTTTTAGACCAGATATTAGATAATAAATCATAATAATCTCTTGGAGTTAATCCTCTTTCATCTATTATATTTGCGTTCTTTGCATTATAAAATTTATATTCCTTCATGATACTACTCCTTATTTTTAAAACTATTACCATTATAAATGCAATTTAAGATAAAACCAAGAATAAATAATATTAGAGAGGAAATAG
>JAILEP010000080.1 GCA_024697825.1 Acholeplasmatales bacterium | reverse complement strand
GCCATTAATTCCAGAAATATTTGATTCATCATCAGTAGAATCAAATAATTCAAAGGTTACATTATCCCTTTCATAATATTTATAAATATCAGACTTTATATTCTTATAATATGTACTACTGGTAGTATAGGTTTCTTCTGATTCCTCATATGTATATAATGTATAAGTACTTATATTCATTTCAACAGAAAATGCTCCAAATGATAAAATTTCACAATTGCTTAAATTATATAATATTTTAAATGGATAAGTATCTGAATTAATATCGAAAGTAGTCTTTTCTCCATTTTTGTAAAAATCTAGGCTTAAATTATCAATACTTTTACCAGCATCGAACGTTGTAACACCATAGACATTAAGTTCAACATTACTACCACATGAGGCAAGTCCTAACATTAACAAGCCTGCCATTCCTACTGCTAAAGCTTTTCTTTTCATACAAACCCTCCCAAGTCTTATAAATATATCAACTTATAAAAAATTATAAAATATAAAATCACAAATTTCAACACTTATCGTTTAAAATTGTACGAAATTACAGTTTGTAAAGAAAAAATAGGAGTGAGATTTTTCTCACTCCTACTATTTTCATTTATTGACCGATTATTAACGGTTCATGTTTAATTCTCTTTCGATATTAAACATTCTCTTCTTATACTTCTCAATCTTATCTTCGATTGGGTTAAGACGAGTTGCAAGCTCTCTCTTCTTTGTAACGATCTGCTTACGAGTCTTATTTAATTCATCCATGTAAGCTGCACGTTCCTTGTTAGAGTATACTGGGTTATCCTTTAATACCTGTAAACGGATAGCCTCTTCTTCAAGCTTCTTTAATTCATTTAATTCTGGCATCTTAAGCTTTGAATTTTCAAGTTCGAAGATTTCATGGTCTAACTTAGAATGCTCATCTAATAACTGAGCCTTTTCTTCCTGGTGTTCTTCCCAGTACTTATCGTTCTTCATCTTCTGTTCTACACGGTCACGCTTACGAATATCAACGAACTTATCGTCAAGCTTCTTCTTTTCAGCCTTAATAGCTTCAAGACGTGTATTACGTTCTGTCATAGAACATTCTAAAGCAACCTTAATCTTGTTACCCTTCTGTTCATAACCCTTGTTACGGATTATAGCTTCCTGCATCTTTACAACACTTGATAAGATAGCTGTAACTGTACCATGACGCTTAGCAAGATCGATTAGGTAATCCCATGAATTGATACAGATGTCCTGTGTAGTAACGAACTTCTTGTATGCTTCAACTGTCTGAGTCTCTTTCTTCTTACCAAAGTCCTGGATAGCCTGCTTACTTACCTTTGTAACTACTGCACTGATGTTTGATGCTAACTTGTCTTCATAAGTAGCAATCTCAACACCGAATGTCTGGTTAGCTAAACGCATCATAGGCTCTGCTAAATCGATTGTTTCCTTAACCTTTGCAAAATTCTCATTTGAAGGTTCCTTAGCAAAATCGATGCAGCTCTTTAATACGAACGCAACCATAATGTCGATTAAGTTTGTTCTTACTGTGAACTGATAATCATCAAATTCATCCTTTTCTGCTCTTAATAAGCATGTGTTCCAACAATTAATAGCTTCCTTAAATCTGAAATTATCTTTTGTTGATAATCTAGCAGCACAGTTACCTTTCATTAACCATGCATCACTGTTATCTGCATCAATTTCGATAACTCTGTTTGCATAGTTCTCTGCATCTACATAATTCTCTGAATCATAAGCATTTTCAGAAAGAATAAATAGATTTTCGATCATCTGTACTGTTCCACCAGCACCTGAAGTATCTACCTGTCTAGTTCTCTGTACTGGGGCTGCCTTTGCAGCTGGCTTTGCTACTGTTGTAGGCTTTACGACAACCTTCTTTACTACTGGAGTAGGCTGTCCTGATTTTGCAGCAACTACCTTAGTTGTACCTGCTGGAGCTGGCTTTTTGATTGCAGAAACAATTTTCTTAGCTGCTCCTGAATCAGCAGAATTTGTTGAAGGTTTTGCAACAACAACCTTTCTTACGATAGTAGGGCCTGCCTTAGGCTGCGCTACCTGACGACCTGCTGGTTCATCAAATTCTGGTGCTTCATCTACTGTTGCATTATTGCTATGTGCAGTTTCATCAACATCACGGAATAAAGTTTTGGCCTCTTCGATAGTGTACTTTGCACCACAAACCTGGCACTCAAACATACCTTCTACCTTGACGAAATCAGATTCTCCACATAAATCACATACGATTTTTTTCATGTGTTTTCTCCTTTTCAATTTTTCCTTATTTGCCTAACCCTGTAGTACGCGTCCGTTTTCGGTAGGGCATTGTCTGTTTTAAAATTTGTACCTAGCTTTCAGTCAAAATGGGCACTATCACGTCCAGTAGCCTAAGCACCAATAATAGCTACCTTTCGCTTATCGTTAGTATAGGTGTGCGTTTGCTGAGAATAAGAATACCTTATGTATTCTGTGCTAAAATTTTAAGTTTGCATACTACTTTATGTTCAATCAAAGTAAGACTTTGATCATAACCTATTTAAAAATTTATATATAAATATATAACCAATTTTGGTCAATATGAAAAAATCCAACGTAATTTCTTTAACTAATTATACCAAAGGTCAAAATCTTTTGCAAGTTGATTTTGTACTTACAAACAAATTTTGACTATTTTTACATTTGTAACATTTTATAACTTCGCAAAAAAGCCAGAGCCGTTAAGCTCTGACTTCTTCTTTAGTCGTATATGTAAGATTTACATGATATACAGATTCATATATTTCCTTCCAAACTCTATAGTTCTCATTCATAAGATAATTTACATTTTCAATCTTAGACTTACTAGAATCTGGATAAATAGGCTTTTCGATATGAATAGTATATTCCTGAATTGGATAACCATCAGGTCCAATCTTATCTGTATCCTCCATAGTAATGAAGCATGGAACTACTGGTACATTTGCACCAACAGCGAATTGGAAAGCACCCTTCTTAAGAGGCTTTGGCTTTCTATAATTCCACCACATACTCTGCTCTGGATATACTAATACTAAATGACCCTGATGTAATAAATTAGTAATTGATCTAATGAACTTAGTCATAGTCTTAGTATTAGATGATAAAGGTAATGTATAGCAATTTCTCATAAGGAAGCCATAGAAGCCACCGAATGATGTATAATTACCCTCTCTTATAACTCTAAAGAATTTTTTCTTCTTTCTTTCCTTTTTTGTTTTGATAGATTCCTCATATGCTACTTGAATAGCAAATGAATCAAAGGCATTGAAGTGATTACAAGTAAGAATAGCTCCACTTTCAAGATACTGAAGATTTTCTACGCCCTTTACTTCCTTAATAATAATCTGGTCATTCTTAACCATCTTATTTAAGAACTTTCTAGCTAGGAAGTAAGCAGCCTTAGTCTTAACCTTAGATCTAACCTTCTTCTTTTCATAATCAATCTTATCAGGTAATAATTCCTTTGTAGGTGGGTCCTGCTCAACATCCTGGTCGAACTTGCCCTCCTTTTCATATTCTCTGATCTTCTTTTGAATCTTTAGTCTATCTAATGACTTGATACCAAGCTTGTCACGCATTGCAACAAATGTATCCTTCTTGTTAGCCTCTTCAACTGCAAGCTTAGCAAGGTTTTCACTTTGCTTCTTAGCAATTTCAATCTTTGACATATCATATGCAGCATTTACTGCATTAATCTCATTAATATATGGAGTCTTTTCTGCATAGCTCCACCAAATTGAGGCAAATTTAGCATCCTTAACATTCCAAGGCTTACCCCACATAATGTAGTGAACCATCTTGGCAGTATTCTCATCATATTTAATATCACCATAAGTTTCAACATTCCATGAATTATCAATCCATAAAACTCTATCCTTACATATAATATTTAAATAATCCTCATCCTGAGTTACCTTACATTCATATACAGAAAGTAAATTAACAAACTGATCTAATACACATTCATCTCTCCAAAGCTTTGAATTAATTACTAGCATACCAGCATTAAAGAAATGATTTCTATCTAAGCCTAAGCACTTTTCTACATATGTGCCATAGCAGTCAGTTTGAACCATAGCCTGCTCATTACAAGCACCAACTAGGTTATCACCTAATTCATGATTATATAATTCAGAGATATCACCCTGAACAATAGTATCAGCATCAATATAGATAGCCTTATCATATTCAGGATACATTTCAGCTATAAATAATCTAAAATATGTAGTCTTAGAATAATAATCTCTAATAGGTAATCTATCTGATATTTCTTCTAAATATGGATTTACATTTGGATAGAATACTGTGAAATTATCAGGAAGGATAGCATTACACTTATCCTGTGCCTCTTGATCAATATCAGTATTAAAAACGTAAACATTGTAATGATAATCCTTTGAAGCATTATCAATTATTGACTTTAATGTAACAACAGTGAACTTAAAGAAATTAAGATCACATCCAAAAAAAATTGGTATTACTTTTTTCTTCTCCATGGTTTCTCCTTATGCAAATTGAGTTTTAAGTCCTAAACTCTTAAGAGTAGTCTTAAGATTGTACTTATTTTTAACTCTTTCTACGATAGTACTAAGCTGTGTATCTATCTCATAATTGTACGGATTGCATAAAACCGGCACAATTCCCCTAGATATTAACACATTTATTATTATTTGTAAATTATTTTCAATTTCGGCGGCATTTAAACCATTATTTTCATCAGCTTTTCCAAGTGATACGATACAATAGTCAAAATCTTGTGTTTCTATAAATGCCTTAATCATATTAATAGATTTAGTAGTAGTGAGGCTTGGGCTTGAAAGGTTAACTACATCATTTTCTTCCATAAGCTGATTTAAATATTTCTTCTTTGGATAAACTATGAACTTTCCCTTTTCATATGCTTCTCTTGTAAAATTATCGTTTCCCACGATTATTATTTTATTTTTCATAATTATGAGCCTCCTAACTTAAAACTATCTCATCTAGTTTTCAAAATCAGTATATCTCGATTTAATATTCTTGTCAACTATTTTTAATATAAAATGTTGTGTTTTTTAAAATATTATGATAGAATTTTAATAGTCGGAGGTATTCGGTTTATGGACGATATCAAAAAATCTTTAGAGAATTGGTTAAATGACTTAAATAATTTTAGCTTTCAGAATTATGAAAATCTACCAGATTTTGAATTATATATGGATCAGGTAATGAAGTATTTGGATAGACAGCTTTATATCTTCCAAACTACAACATCTGATAAGCAGATAACTTCTTCTATGATTAATAATTATGTTAAGGGTGAGGTTATTCCAGCTCCAGTATCAAAAAGATATACTAGAGAGCATCTAGCTTATATCCAAGAGGTATGTACCTTAAAGCAGGTATTATCAATTGCTGAGGTAAAGCAGATTTTAGATAAGACTTATGCAGAGGGTCATGATAAGGCAACTGCCTATGATGAATTCAATTATATGAATTCTACTATCACATCTGAGGTAGTCGATAACACATTTAAGAAATTAAATGATGTTGATGCAAATGATATCGATGCCTTAAATAAGATTGCCCTTGATTATGCGGTTACAGCAAACGCCTATATTGAGGTTGCAAAAAGAATTCTATTCCTAAATAGAAATTTTGAATATACTCAAAAGATTAGAGAGGCTCAGGCTAAGGAAGATGCTGAAAGAGCTGAAAAGGAAAGAAAAAAGGCAGAAAAAAAGGCAGCTAAGGAAGCTGACTCAAATGATAATGATAATGAAAACGAAAAGGAATCAGAATAGTCTGATTCCTTATTTTTTTATTTACTTAATTCTTTACTTCTATTCTTACAAGCTTCACTACAATCGTAAATAGCCTCTTCAAAATTGTGCTCATAAAGCTTATCAAGACCTGCAATAGTTGTACCACCCTTAGAGCATACATTCTTAATTAGCTGATCAATTGATTCATCTGAATTTAAAATTAAAGCAGCTGATGAAATAATCGATTCACATGTAAGCTTCTTTGCAGTCTCATAATCAATTCCATCTGCTACTGCCTTATCAATAAATGCCTTGGCAAATAATTCTAAATAGGCAGGCATTGAACCATTTAAGGCAAGGGATGCATCCATCATAGATTCATCTACAGGATATGCAACTCCAATTGATGATAAAATTTCAAATACCTTCTTATAATAAGTAGATGAAGTATCGTTTGAGCATACAGTTGCTACAGCCTTCTTAATTAGAGCTGGAGTATTAGGCATAACTCTTACAATCTTAGCACCCTTAAAATGCTTTTCAATATAACCAATTGTAATACCAGCTGCGATACTCATAATTCCCTTACCAGTAAAATCTAGCTGATCTGCTATTTCCATAATTTCAGGGAAAATCTGTGGCTTTACAGATAATAAGATTAATTCAGCTGATTCAAATAGCTTCTTTGGATCAGATACATAATTAAAATCCTTACCATATTCATTAATTTCAGCCTCAGAATATAAATTTAATAAGATTTCCTCCTTCTTATAGACACCACTTGAAATGATACCCTTAAGAATACTAGAACCCATCTTACCTACGCCTAAAATACCAAACTTATACATATTACTTTCTTACCTCACCATTTTTACCATTAATTACATATTTATATGTTGTAATTTCTCTTAAGCCCATAGGACCTCTTGCATGAAGCTTTGTAGTTGAAATACCAATTTCTGCTCCAAAGCCAAATTCACCACCATCAGTGAATCTAGTTGATGCATTATGATATACACATGCAGAATCAATTTCATTAAAGAACTTTTCTACTGCGCTTACATCCTCAGTGATAATTGATTCACTATGTTTTGTAGAATGCTCATTAATAAATTCAATTGCAGAATCAATATTATCGACAGTTTTTATTGCAACAATATAATCATTATATTCAGTATAATAATCCTCATCTGTTGCAGGCTTAGAATCAATAATTGAGTTAACTAGGCTATCACCTCTAACCTCAATCTTCTTACCGAATTCATTATTGCCATTAAATGCTTCCATAAGCTTTGGTAAAAACTTATTGGCAATTTCCTTATCTACTACAATATTTTCAATTGCATTACATACTGAAGGTCTTTGAATCTTAGCATTTACTGCTACCTTAACTGCCTTTTCTATATCTGCATCCTTATGGATATATAAGCTACAATTACCAGCTCCAGTTTCAATATATGGAACCTTAGCATTTTGAGTAATAAAATCAATTAATCTCTTTGAGCCTCTAGGAATTAATAAATCAATATATTCCTTTTTAGTAATAAGCTCATTTGTAGCACTTCTATATGTAGTTTCAATTAAGGTAATTACATCTGGATCAGTTAAATCTGAAATTGCATTCTTCATAGCCTTAACTAAAGCCTTATTTGTATTGATAGCTTCCTTACCACCCTTTAAAACACAGGCATTAGCTGTCTTAAGTGTTAAGGCAGTAATATCAACTGCAACATTAGGTCTTGATTCAAATACTACCGCAATTGTACCAAATGGAACTCTAACCTTTTTAACATTTAAGCCTGTTGGAGTATTCCATTCCTCAATTACCTCACCAATATAATCAGGTAAATTAACAATATCTAAAACTGAATCTGCAAGCTTATCAAGCTTAGAATCAGTTAATGTTAATCTATCTACCATTACTGGTGAAATACCATTTTCCTTAGCATTTGAAATATCTATTAAATTAGCTTCTAAAATAAGCTTTTTATTCTTTTCATCCTTAAGTGCCTTATTAATTCTTCTTAATAATTCATTTCTTTCTTCACCAGATAATTTAAGAAGCTTCTTTTGGGCATTTTTAGTTCTACTTAACAAAGCGTCCATAATAATCGTCTCCTACAACTACTAAATCATTTGCGTGAATGATCTGCTTTTTACCTGCAAAGCCTAAGATTTCAGCCATCTTATTTGAATCAGCTCCCATAACAAGCTTTATTTCAGCACTAGAATAATTTGTAATACCCTTAGCTAAAACAATACCATCCGCATTTATTACATTTATAACAGAGCCCGCAAGGAACTCACCATTTACATTTTTAATACCCTTAGGAAGAATTGATACCTTCTTATCCTTAAGTGCCTTTTCAAGACCACTATCCGCAACGATATTACCTAAGGCATTACTCTTAAATATAATCCAGTTATCACGATTAGAAAAGACCTTGTCATCCTTGATGAATAGGGTTCCTATTTCATCGCCCTTAACAATCTCCTCTAAATCTCTTAAGCGATCTGAATTACAAATAATCATATCTACACCTGATGTTGTTGCAGAAATTGCAGCATCAATCTTAGTCTTCATACCACCTGTACCAACATTAGTTGTAGTATCACCAACCATCGCAAGAATTGTCTCATCAATCTTATCAACAGTTGAAATCATTTTAGCATCTGGATAGATCTTTGGATTTTTATCATAAAGTCCATCAATATCAGAAAATAATACTAATAAATCTGCGCCAACCATAGGTGAAATTAAAGATGATAATGTATCATTATCTCCAACCTTAATTTCTTCTACTGATACAGCATCATTTTCATTAATAATCGGAACAATGTTATTTTTAAACATAGCATCTAATGTCTCAGATAATACAAGCATTCTTTTTCTTACCTGGAAGTCATCATGGCTAATTAGAATCTGACCTAAATGAATACCATATAGCTCTGCAACTCTATTATAAGCCTCCATAAGCTTAGCCTGACCTACTGCGGCACATGCCTGCTTTAAAGCCATATCCTTAGGCTTTTTATTTAAACCAAGCTCACCCATACCTGTTGCGATTGCACCAGATGAAACAAGTGCACAATCAATGCCCTCATCCTTAAGCTTTTTAAAGCCTGAAATAATAGCTAAAATATTTTCAGTATTAGGCTTTAAATCCTTTGTTACAACACTTGATGATCCAATTTTAACTACTACTCTTTTAACATTTCCGAAATCTCTCATTTTTTCACATCCAAATCAAGTAAAATTATACAACAATAATTGCCTAAATAAAAGAATTTATTTAGAGCGTGAAATCACAATAGGACTCTTAACAAAAAGCCCCTGATCGGCATTTTTAACTGCCTTAACCATAAATACATTTGAATAATCCTTATTCTCATCATGAACAAATTGAATAATTTTAGGTGTTAAATTATTCTTATTTAGCTCGATTAAAACCTCATCTAATCGAGATGATAAATTTAAGAAAAATAATCGACCACTATCCTTTAAATTTAAGGATATTGATTTAATTAATCCCTCTAAGGTTAAATGGCCCTCATGCTTAGCTAAATTCTTAAATTCATTATCTGCCTTATTATCCTCCTTAGTTTTAAAATAAGGGGGATTACAAATAATGACATCCTTAAGCTCACCTTTATATGACATAATATCTGCATTTATTAATTTATAATTTTCGATATTATTCATTTTTAAATTCTTTTCAGCTAAGGGTAAGGCTTTAGCATTAATATCTAAGCCCTCAATAGATTTAGGATTAAATAATGATGCATATAATAATAAAGCTCCATTATTAGTT
>JAILEP010000060.1 GCA_024697825.1 Acholeplasmatales bacterium | reverse complement strand
TAATTCAAATTAGTATAACAACAAATTTTTGAAAAAACAAAAGGACAGCTGTTACACTTAGAACAGCTGTCCAATATTTACATATTATTCAATTCCAATGATGTAGCAATAGATATCCTGCTCACCCTCTACTGGATAAACCTCCATGTAGGAATTATATGCTTGAGCTATTTCTTCTATTTCTGCAGTTTCCTGAACCTTACTATCAATACCACAAATTACTGTTAATACATTCTTTTCATGGAAATCTGGAATAGCACGGAAGGCTGCCTTAATTGCAGACATACGCTTAGAATCAGATGCGATTAAATCACCATTATATAGACAGATATAATCACCCTTCTTGATCTTTAAGCCATTGATTTCTGTATCCCTAATTGAATATGTAATTTCAAGTGTAGATACATTGGCAATAACCTCTTTAAGATTTGCGACAATCTCATCAGTGTTATTAGAATCAAAATTTAACATTGAGCATGCAGAATAGCCTTGGGCAATAGTCTTTGTAGGAATAACAATAACATGTGCCTTTTCATAATTAGCTGCGGCCTGCTCAGCTGCCATAATGATATTACCATTATTAGGGAATACTAGGATATTATCAGCATTTAATGAATCAAATGCTTTAATAAAATCCTGGGTAGATGTGTTCATAGTTTGTCCACCAGATACTACCTCATCTACTCCCATACTACGGAAGGCCTGAACTAAGCCTGCACCTGATGCAACTGCGACAGTTGCATAAGCCTTATGCTCAGGAATGAAGGCAGGAATGCTTTCCCTCTCCTTCTTAATTGTTTCAGTATCCTCTACATCCATATTATCAATCTTGATAGTTAGGAATTCACCTAGCTTTCTAACTAGACAAATTACTGAACCTGGATGGAAGGTATTTAGGCGAACAGAAATAATTGTGCCATGCTTTGCAGATTCAAGCTCTGTAGATAAGCCCTTTAAATTATAATTGAAATCATTTAAATTAAAGTTTTCTACATCAGTCTTAGAATTCTGAAGCTGTAGCTCAAATTCCATAGAATATCCATACGCAAGCTTAGAATTAACTCCAAATACAGAATCATCATCCTCTGCGTCTAAAATAATATCCTCGCCATTTAAATATTTAATAAAGCCTTCAATAATTAATACTAAGCCAGCACCACCTGAATCAACTACACCAGCCTTCTTTAATACTGGTAATAGCTCAGGAGTATTAGCTAGAGTTTCTCTTGCCTGCTTTAAATAATTTTCTAAATATTCAATTAAATCCATACCATCATGGTAATTAGCTAGTGCATATTCACCAGCCTCTCTTACAACTGTAAGAATAGTACCCTCTGTAGGATTTTGAACAACCTTATAAGCTCTATTTGTGCCTGAAACTAAGGCTTCACCAAACTGCTTAACAGTTGCTGTATCGATATCAGCTAAACCTTGGCCGATACCTCTAAAATACTGAGAAGTGATTACACCAGAGTTACCTCTTGCATTTAATGTCATGGCACGTGCCATAGCCTTAGATGCAGCTCCAATAGATGGGTTGTTTAAGTTTAGGCCCTCTTCAACTCCACCTTCAATGGTCATTCTCATATTTGTTCCTGTATCACCATCTGGAACAGGGAACACATTTAACGCATTGATTCTGTCGATATCGCTTACTAGGCTCTTAGCACCCATTGCGACCATCTTAGCATATTCAATACCATTTAATTCAAATACTGCCATTTATTATTCTTCGCCAACTAATGTGACTTTCTCTCCATAGAAATTTACTGTAATAGTATCTGGGCCTGTAGTTGCACCAATGATTGGTCCTAAAACTGAAATGTTAATATTCTTAACATTAGCCTTAGCCTTTACTGCATCAGCGATGTACTTAGCATCCTGCTCACAATCAGCGTGCTCAATAAATAGATCAGCCTCAGCTGGGTTTTCAATTCTCTCAACAATAGTATTTACTAATTCATCAAGAGATGTCTTTCTACCCTTTACCTTCTTATAACTATAGTTATTACCGTTAGCATCACCTAGGATAATTGGCTTAACACCAATTAAATTACCAAAGAATGCTGTAGAAGCCTTAACTCTTCCTGCCTTCTTTAGCCATTCAAGTGAGCCTACAGTTGCATATGTCTGGAACTTAAGCTTATTTTCCTCAAGCCAAGCAACAGTCTCCTCTAAAGTCTTACCCTCATTAGCAAGCTCTGCAGCCTTCATAGCCATATAGCCTTCTGCATAATTACTTCTTAATGAATCGAAGCAAACAATCTTTCTACCAGGGAACTTTTCAAGAATTTCTTCACCATAGCTCTTTGCTGTATTAATAGATGAAGAAAGCTTACCTGAACAAGCAATATATAATACATCTAGACCCTTCTCTAGATACTTAGTAAATTTAGTTTCAACCTCTTCTGCCTTAATTAAGCCAGTAATTGATCTTTTACCCTTTCTCATTGCATCATAGTAGTCCTTGGAATTAATTCCACCCCACTCTAAATCTGCATCATAATTCTTTTCATCAATAGTGAATACCATCTTTAAATAATCGATGTCAAGCTCATCTCTAAACTTAAGCTGTACATCAGATGTACTATCTGTAATAACCTGGAATGTCTTCATAAATTTCCTCCTAATTAAATCCGTTAGCGCTTACATGCACTCTTATGATTATTATAATCTAGAATGGTACAATTGTAAATATTTAAAAGAAAATGGGGAATTTAAAATTCCCCACTAATTAATGATGATTTAGTATTTGAATATTGATAGCCTTAGTTCTAGATTCAAGCTCATCTGTGAAGGCATCAATATTGAAATTTCTATTATCACAGCTTACCTTAAAGATAACCTCAATTCTTGATTCTGTACCATCATGAACAATCTGTGAATTAGATTCACTAATCATTACATTATACTTCTTTGCCATATCAAGAAGGATAGACATAACTGGAATATCATCTGGTGCTAGAATAACAATCATAGGATTACTTCTAGTAACAGCACGCTCAACACTTCTAAAGCAAATTAATACTACTAATACAACAATTGTAGATGCAACTGCTAAAATGAAGTTCATAGAACCACATGCAAGACCAATTGCCATTACAAGCCAAATAGTTGAAGCTGTAGTTAAACCCTTTATACCACCCTGATGATGAATAATAGCACCGGCACCTAAGAAACCGACACCTGCAACAACCTGAGCTGCAAGTCTTGCGACATCTCTATTACTTTCAGGGAAGCCATAAATAGATATAACCATAATAATTGCAGAGCCAACACCTACAAGTAGATGAGTTCTTAAGCCTGCACTTCTACCTCTTTTTTCTCTTTCAAGACCAATCGCACCACAAAGTATTACTGATAAAAGTATGGCGATGATACACAATATTAAATTTCCATAATGCCATTCTGTTGCACTAAGCTCATAGCTTGGGTCAATACTCTTAAAATTTGAGTTGAACCATGCAGCAATCTGTTGATCAATAGTTGTCATATTTATCACACCGTTTCTTTATTTTAGTACTATATTATACCATAGTTAAATTATAATTTAAAGTGTTTTACATTGATATACTTTTCCTAAAGTGATAAAATACACTAGGAATTGGTGAATTTATGAGAGAATATTTATATGGACTGAGAAAGGGACTACCAATTGGCCTTGGCTATTTAGCAGTTGCATTCTCATTTGGAGTACTTACAACATCGCTTGGAATGACTCCCCTATTTGCGACAATTATATCACTGACAAACATCACATCCGCAGGTCAATATGCCGGAGTCAAGATGATGGCTCAAACAGCTGGTTATCTTGAAATTGGTCTAACAGTTCTTCTAATTAATTTAAGGTACTCACTTATGAGCTTATCCTTATCACAAAAAATAGATGAAACAATGCCAACTGGAATTAGGCTACTTGTTGGATATGGAATAACTGATGAGGTTTACGCTGTAGCTATTATGGAGCATAAAAAGGTAACAGCAAAATATATGTTTGGACTTATTACCCTACCTATTGTAATGTGGACATTAGGCACATTACTTGGTGCCTTATTTTCAGAAATAATGCCTGAAAAGCTACTTGATGCGATGGGCATTGCCCTTTATGCAATGTTTATTGCAATTATTATTCCAGATGCTAGAAAGAGCTACAAGGTCGCAACTGTTATTGCGATATCAATTGCTTTAACATGTATTATGACCTATGTACCATATGTAAATAAAATTGGCTTAGGCTTTAAAACAATCATTGCGACAGTAATCGCATCATTAATTGGTGCTATATTCTTCCCAATTAAGGATGAAGATAAACCCGAAATAAAGCCTATTGCCGAAAAGGAAAATGTAAAAGACCCAGAATATGAACCAGAGGAGGATGAATCCTATGATTTATAATGTTATCTGTGCAGTTATAATGAGTCTTGTAACATATATACCAAGAGCCTTACCAATTGCCTTCTTTAAAAAGAAAATTAATTCAAGATTCATTAGATCATTCCTATACTATGTACCTTATGCAGTACTTGCATCACTTACATTTCCATCAGTCTTCTATTTTACAGATAATATCTGGATTGCACTAATAGGAACAGGTACAGCACTAACACTTGCCTTCTGTAAACAAAAGCTTGTTGTAGTTGCACTAATTTCAATACTTGTAGTATTTGGATGTGAATTCATATTTAAATAAGAAAATGGCCAGCTTATAATAGCTGACCATTTTTTGAATTGTTGATTAAGTTTTTGTTATATGTTCCCATACTATCTAGTACTGGATATAATCTTAATGCTATAACTCCCGCTATTACTACAGATATTGTATCCTTGAGAATGAAAGGAAGGAAACCTGCCTCAAGAACATAAATAACTGATGCATTAGCACTTCCCATATAGAACTTTAAGATAAAGTACATATAAATAAGTCCTACTAAATCAGCAATTAATAATCCTAAAACACCCTTAGTAAAATGAGCAATCTTAGAATTATTAAATAAATTAGAGCCTGTAATAAATGTTCCAACTAGGAATCCTAAAATAAATCCAAATGAAGGCTTTAATACATAAAAGAATCCTCCGCCTCCAGAGAATACTGGAATTCCAATTAGACCCATTATTATATAGGTAATAAATACAATTGCACTTCTTTTCCATTTTAATAAATAGCCAGTTAATGCAACTGCGAATGTTTGAAGTGTAAGTGAAATAATACCAATATCAAATGAAATCTTTGAGCAGACAATTAATATTGATAAGCACACAGTCATCAAGCATAAATCCTTTATTTTCATTTTAATAATGACTCCTTAATATTAATTTCATCACCAGATACCTTAATAGTATCCTTTTCACCCTTTAATACTAAATAGCCTAAATCATCAATATCATCTGCAGTATAGACCTTATCATGATAGTAAACCTGACGGCCTATAATAATGCTCTTAGTCTTATATAAACAAATTAGAGTATGAACATCTAGCTTATTAAGCTCCTCAAATTTTTCTACTATTGCATTGATTATTTTATATTTAGAAATCTTAGTATTTAAGCCTGCAGAATGAAATGATTCCTTTTCCTTCATATTAATACCAATGCCAATAACAGATGAAACAAATTTCTTATTAAAGACATCCTCTATTAATATTCCAGCAAGCTTCTTATCATTCATATAAATATCATTTGGCCATTTAATTCCTGTATCAAAGCCAAATTCAGCCAAGCCTAAGCATACTGCAAGGGGTGTAGTAATTGCATAATTACCATTTTCCTTTAGTAAAAGAGAAAATATTAAATCATTATCTGATTTCCAGACTCTATCATATCTGCCTCTACCAGCAGTCTGCTCTAAGGCAATTAAGACAGTTTTATCTGGATATAAATCACTATTTTCCTTTAAATAGGTATTTGTAGATGGGATTGTATCAACTAAATAGAATTCATACTGGGATTTATATTCCCAGTTCATCTTAGTTATCATTATGCTCTTAAAGCCTCTACTGTTGCCTTAAATGATTCATAATCTGTAACTGTATAAATACCTACTTTTCTATTTACTCTCTTAACAAAGCCACTTAGTGACTTACCAGGACCAACCTCAACAAAGGTATCAACACCCTGATCCATTAAATACTTAATTGTATCCTCAAAATATACTGAAGAATGAATCTGATCCTCTAAAATATCATTTAAAGGTCTATTCTCTTCCTTACCAGATACATTATAAACCATCTTATATTTTGGATTAGATGGAGTATATTTATCTAATACCTTTCTTAATTCCTTTGAGGCATCAAGAAGGAATGATGAATGGAAGGCACCTGAAACATTAAGCTCTACTACCTTTAGGGCACCTAAAGCCTTCATGTTTTCCATTGCTAAATCAACACCCTTATTGTCACCTGTAATAACAATCTGTCCAGGGCAATTATAATTTGCGACCTCACATACACCTTCACTTACCTTAACACCCTCTAGTACCTTTTCACGGTCAAGGCCAATTACAGCTGCCATCTTAGTTGTGCCTAAAGGTAAGGCATCCTGCATGATTCTACCACGGTTAGAGATAATATCCATAGCTTGGTCCAATCCCCAAGCACCATCAAATGCTAGGGCTGTGTATTCACCAAGTGATAAACCACATGTATATTCTGGCTTAATACCTTCCTTTTCTAATGACTTAGAAATAATATAGCCAGTTAGAAGCATTGCAGGCTGTGCATATGCTGTCTGATTAATAACGTTCTTTGAATCGTTGAAGCAGATTTCCTGAATTTTTGGGAATCTATCATAGGTTTCCTTAGCTAAGTCTAGGTTCTCATAAAAATCCTTACCCTGTCCAACATACTGGCTACCCTGTCCAGCAAATAAAAATGCGATTTTCATTATAGTTCACTTCCAATTTTTCTAAATTTATTATATCTCTTATCAAGTAATTCCTCTTCCTTAAGATTCTTTAGCTCATTAATCTTAGCAAGAAGTCTTTCCTTTAAATCGTTGACGAATTCATCTGTTACAAAACGAATACCGCCAAGTGGCTCAGATATAATTTCATCAACAATACCATAATCAAGTAGGTCACGAGATGTCATCTTCATTACCTCAGCAACCTCACTTACAGGTACCTTATCCTTAAATAGGATTGATGTAAAGCCCTCTGGTGATAAAACCGAATATACAGCATTTTCAAACATAAAAATGTAATCAGATACTGTAAGTGCTAGGGCACCTCCACTACCACCTTCAGAAAGTACAATACAAATTACTGGTGTCTTAAGCTTAGAGAATTCATATAGGTTTTGTGCAATAGCTCTTGCCTGTCCTCTTTCTTCTGCACCCTTACCAGGATAAGCTCCTGATGTATCTACGATTGTAATAATAGGTCTTTTAAACTTTTCAGCTTCCTTTGCAAGCCTTAATGTCTTTCTAAAGCCCTCTGGTGATGTCATACCAAAATTACGCTTTAAATTCTCGTTTAGGTTATCACCCTTAGCCTGAGCTAAAACTGTAACTGGCATTTCACCTAAATAGCCTAAGCCTGCAATAATAGAGGCATCATCTGCAAAATATTGATCACCATGTAATTCAATAAAATCAGTGATTAGCTTATCTATTAAAGCCTTAGCCTTAATTCTCTTTTCACTTCTTGCGATAGTTACTCTATCCCAAGCTGTTAAATTAGAATATGTTTCATCCTTTAATGCATTAATCTTCTTCTTAAGGTCATATGCTCTTTTATCATCTGGATCTAAAGATAGAAGCTCCTGCTCAAGAATACTAATTTTCTTTTCATTTTCTTCTAAAATCATATTATCTATAGTTATGAAGTCTTAGTAAATGTGCTAAAGTCTTCTTTAAATCCTTTCTATCAGAAATCATATCAATATAACCCTTATCAAGTAAGAATTCAGCTGTTTGGAATTCCTTTGGTAAAGTCTCCTTGATAGTCTTTTCGATAACTCTCTTGCCAGCAAAGCCAATTAATGCGTTTGGTTCTGCAATTGTAATATCTGCTAAGCTTGCAAATGATGCAGAAACACCCCCTGTAGTTGGGTCAGTTAATACTGCAATATATAAATTCTTTTCTCTATATCTAGCTAAAGCCTCACTAGTCTTAGCCATCTGGAATAAAGAAATTATACCCTCCTGCATACGAGCACCACCTGATGTTGTAAATAAAATAAGTGGTAAATTACGCTCACCAGCATATTCGATAAGTCTTGTGATTCTTTCTCCTGTTACAGAGCCCATTGAGCCCATCATAAAGAAGGAATCCATAACACCTACGCAGCAAGATACTCCATCAATCTTACCTACTACACAGGTAACTGATTCATCCTCTTTTGTGTCATGCTTAGCCTTATCAAGCTTATTTTCATAATCAGGGAAATCTAAATATCTTTCATGAATCTTAGTAAATAATTCAGTATATCCCATATCCATTACATCAATAAGTCTTTCCTTAGCTGTAAGTCTTCCATGATAATTACAGTAAGGACAAACCTTATGATCTAGGATAAAATTATCCTTAATAATAAATTTCTGACAACCTGGACATTTAACAATTAAATCATCAGGAATTTCCTTAGGAACAGTTGTTTCATATCTTTTTCTAAGATTCAACTCCTCCATTGCACTATTAAATTTTAAAATCTCCTGCTTACGCTTAAGAAATGAGTTTTCCATTTTCCTTTAACTCTCCTATAAAGCTTTCAATAAATGAAGTGTCATAATGACCTAAAATGAATGTTGGATGGTGAATTAATACATAATCAAATTCAACTGTAGTCTTTACACCATCAATAATTAATTCCTCTAGAGCCTGTCTCATCTTTCTAATACATTCAAGTCTAGTTTTAGCGAAGGTAATAACCTTTAAAACCATTGAATCATAATAAGGTGAAATAGTATATCCTGGATATACTGCAGAATCAATTCTTACACCCATACCACCAGGTGTATTAATGAATTTAATCTTACCAGGATTAGGTCTAAAGCCATTTTCTGGATCTTCGGCATTAATTCTACACTCTATAGCATAACCATAAAGCTTAATATCTGATTGCTTAAACTGAAGTGGTAGTCCAAAAGCAATCTTAATCATATTTTTAACAATATCCACGTTAGTTACAGCCTCTGTTACACAGTGCTCAACCTGGACTCTTGTGTTCATTTCCATGAAATAATAATTTTCAGCATTATCAACTAAGAATTCAATTGTACCAACTGAATCATAGCCAATGAATTTACATGCCTTAATAGCTGAATCATAAAGCTTATTCTTTAGCTCCTGTGAAATAGAAATACATGGAGCCTCCTCAATCATCTTTTGATTTCTTCTTTGTAAAGAGCAGTTTCTTTCAAATAGATGAATGACATTGCCATGCTTATCACACATAAGCTGAACCTCGACATGCTTAGGGTTCTTGACAAACTTTTCAATATAAACCTCATCATTTGCAAAGAACTTAGAAGCCTCTTCACGTGCCTCATTATAGGCTTCTGTGAATTCCTCTTCCTCTTCAACTAGACGGATACCCTTACCGCCTCCACCAGCTGATGCCTTAATTAGAACAGGGAAGCCAATTTCCTTAGCACATTCTAAGCCCTCCTCTAAGGTAACAGCCTTGTGAGATCCAGGTACAACAGGTACACCGGCTTGAATCATAGACTGAATAGCCTCATTCTTGTTACCCATCTTTTCCATAACATCAGGGTTTGGTCCAATGAATGTAAGGCCACACTTTTCTACCATTCTTGCAAATTCAGGATTTTCAGATAAGAATCCAAATCCTGGATGAATTGCATCACAGCCTGAAAGACAAGCTGCAGTAATAATATTTTCTACATTTAAATATGAGTCCTTAGGGTTTGCATCACCGATACAAACAGCCTCGTTAGCAAGCTCCTTATGTAAGCATTCCTCATCACCCTTAGAATATACTGCAACAGTTGCAATACCTAATTCCTTGCAGGCTCTGATTATTCTTACAGCAATCTCGCCACGGTTAGCAATAAGAATCTTCTTAAACATGATTAGTCACCAATTACAAAAAGCTTCTTACCAAATTCAACCACATCATTTTCCTTTACGCAAATTTCCTTAATTACTCCATCATAAGGAGATGTGATTTCATTCATAACCTTCATTGCTTCTACAATACAAAGCTTCTGTCCCTTCTTGACTCTATCGCCAACTGCTACAAATGGCTTAGCCCCCTGGTATGGACCAGTATGGAATGTACCAACAAGTGGTGCTGTAATTTCCTTACCACTTGGAGCTTCCATCTCCTTTTCAGTAGCCTTTGACTCAACTGGTGCAGCATTATTAGAAATAGCCTCGCTTCTAACTCCACCATTCTTATCTAAACAGATTCTTGTTCCGTTTTCTTCAATTTCTAAATAAGATAGGCTTGAATTTTCAAGCATCTTAATTAGCTTTTCAATTTCTTCAAAATTCATAATTCTAGTCTCCCAACTTCTTATTCATTACCTCAACAACCTGACCAACTGTCATCATTGTATCTAATTCATTCATTTCAATCTGAACATTAAAGTTTTCCTCTAATGCTAAAATCATTTCAACAGCGTAAATGCTATCGATACCAAGATCAGTCTTTAAAACTGATTCAGGAGTGATTTCAACATCAACATTAGCACATTCAATTAATAATTCCTTTATTGCTTCAAAGTCACATGTTTTTTTCATTTCTTTTCCTCCTGCCAGAACTGGTCTAAGAATATTTTATAGGCTCCCTCACTAAATGGTGGCTTAGCTAAACCATTTAAGGTTTCGCTATCCATCATTCCGCTCTCCATAAAGCCCTTGCCCGCTTCAATAAACTTCTTTAAGAAACGGTTTAATTTATTTTCATTATGTACATCTACAAGAGTTTTAACCTGTGGGACAAATACTGAATAATATTGATCCTTACCACAAATATAATCAAACTGAGCCTTAACAGAATCATATACTCTATCTACCTCAGTATAGGCACATGATGAAATAACAATAAATCTCTTATTTTGATCAGGATATCTTAAGCCATGGAATGATTCACCATTCTCTGGTGGCTTATGACCTCTATATGTATTCATCATAGAAAGAAGTCTGTCTGTTAAAAGCTTAAGGATTCCTGGCATACCGAAGAAAAATAATGGGAAGCTTTCAATAATAATATCAGCCTCTAATATCTTTTCCTTAACCATAGGCACATCATCAGTTTTAATGATACATTCGCCTTCAGTTCTACCCCAGCATGATAAACATCCAGTGCATGGCTTAATATTTAGGCTTTGAACATTGATAATTTCTAAATCAATATCCTCTGCCTCCTTCATACCTTCAATAAAGGCATTAGTTAAAACCATAGTTGAGCTCTTATTTTGTTTTGGACTACCATTTATAACAAGAACCTTCTTCTTGCCAGTTCTTCCCCACATTAAAATCACCTTGTTTTTTTATCTATTATAGATTGTATCCTTTGGAACCTTAGTAAATGATAAGGTACCCTTTGAATAAACATTACCATCAACCATAACCTTGCAGTCAAAAGTTGTGATAGGACCTAAAACCTTAGTCTTAGTTACGTTAATATTTAAGACATCACCTGGAATTACAGCCTTAATGAACTTAAATCCATCAACCTTAAGTAAAACGTAGATATTATCAGTATCAGTGCCATCAGCCTCAAATACTAATGAGCATAGCTGAGCACATGATTCGATAATTAATACACCTGGCATAATTGGAGCACCAGGAAAATGACCCATAAAATATGGTTCATTTACTGATACACACTTAATGCCTAGAGCGCTCTCATTCGGAGTGATTTCTAATACTCTATCAATCATCTGGAATGGTGGACGCTGCTTAATCTTTTCATTAATTTCGTTAATTAAAATCATAGAGATAAACCTCCATCAATAGTTAATACCTGTCCAATCATATACTTAGAGGCATCAGATGCTAGGAATGAAACAACATTTGCAACATCCTCAGTAGTTCCAAGCTTATGCTGAGGAATTACATTTAAATATTCCTCCTTCTTTTCAGCTGGAATATCATCTAGCATTTCAGTTTCAATAAAGCCTGGAGCGATTGCATTAACTCTAATTCCATATGGAGCAAGCTCCTTAGCTAAAGTCTTAGTCATTGTGTTAACTGCACCCTTAGTTGCACCATAAACACTCTGTCCTGGAAGTGAATAAGAACCACTTACAGATGACATATTAATGATTACACCCTTCTTCTTACGGAACATCTTTAAAGCAACTGCCTGAGCCATATAGAAATAGCCCTTAACATTTAAATCAAAGCACTGATCTAAATTATCCTTAGTTAGAGTAAGTAAAAGCTGGTCTCTAACGATACCGGCATTATTAACTAATACATCGATACCACCATAAGTCTTAGCAACCTCTCTTACCATCTTATTTACTTCTTCCTGATTTGAAACATCAGCCTTATAAATCATTCCATCTCCACCAAAGGCCTTGATTTCATCTAATGTCTCCTGAGCCTTTGCGTCATTATGAGAATAATTGATTACTACTGTATAGCCATCCTTAGCAAGTCTAATTGCACAAGCCTTGCCAATACCTCTAGATGCACCAGTTACTATTGCTAACATATTGAATCTCCTTTTACTTTGTAATAATTACTGCTGAGTAAGAACCACCAGCACCATATGCGATACATAAAACATTCTTTAAATCACTTGCATTAATATCTGCACTTACTACCTTACTACCATCAAGCTTAAAGCCCTTGTCGCACTTTAAATCGCCTGCAAGCATTAATGAAGCCTCTGCTAAAGCAAGTGCTGCAGATGCGGCTCTTGCCTCACCTGTATGAAGCTTAGTTTCAAGTAAATTAACCTTATTTAAGCCACACTTATTTAAAGCATTAATTTCAATATCATCAATTTCCTTATATCCACAAGCAAATCCTGAAACTGTATCAATATCAGAAGCCTTTAAATTTGCATCAGCTAAAGCTAAATTGATTGCCTCAACTAAGCCTTCATCTGAACCCTTTAAAGTACCGAATTCAACAGGCTTACAAGCCATACCATAGCCTAAAACCTCAGCGTACTTCTTAGCGCCTCTTTCATTTGCGTTCTTATCATTTTCAAGAATAACTGTTACTGAACCATCTGATAAAGTAAAGCCCTTCTTATTTTCGAATGGTAATGTAACTGAATCAGCTACAACACCAAGCTTGTTATAAACCTCATTAATTCCTTCAATATTTTCATCAGTACCAGTTGCAAGTACATACTTTTCCTTACCCTGACGGATAATGTTTGCACCATAAGCTACTGACTGAAGGCCTGACTGATTAGAATTTGTTAATGTTACATTATAGCCCTTAATACCAGATACAATTGATAAATAACCACCAGCTGCATTATAAACTGTATTAGGGAACTTAAATGCTGAACCATTAGCACAGCCCTTTTCAACAATATTTTCTGTAAATTCAAGGCAAGTACCTAAAGCACCATCTGCAGATCCTTCAACAATACCAATTGATGTTGCATTTAAATCTGTAACTGTAATGTTTGCATTCTTAAGTGCCTCCATACCAGATACAACCTGCATATGAGATAGGTTATCATGCTTTCTAAATGTAGGCTTTAAGCCATACTTTACATAATCATCAATTACAACATTAGATGCAATTGAATTTGATTCAGGCATCTTATTTTCTTCTACTGCCTTAATATAATCCTCTACTGTATTACCAAATGGAGTTACAATACCAAGACCTGTAATATATACCTTACCATTATCATTTGTAGTCTTTACATCACCACTCTTCTTAGAGAAGATAATAGATGCATTATTACCACCAAATGCGAATGAGTTAGACATAACAGTATTTAATTCCTTTTCCTCACACTTGTTAGGAACAAAATCAATCTTGCCTGCCTTTTCCTTTAATCTTTCTAAGTCATCAGCGTCATAGCCAACTGTTGCAGGAATCTTATTTTCAGTTAAGGCCTTAATTGCAAATACAGCCTCAATTGCACCTGCAGCACCTAAGCAGTGACCAACCATTGCCTTAGTTGATGATACTGATAAATTATCACTTTCATTATCGAAGATTGTATGAAGTGATAAGAATTCTGCATTATCATTCTTAGCTGTACCAGTACCATGAGCATTGATATAGCCAATTTCATCCTTCTTTACACCAGATGTTTCAATAGCCCAGTTAATGGCATTCATCTGGCCCTCTCCATCCTCTCTTGGAGCTGTAATATGATGAGCATCTGTAGATACACCTGAGCCTAAAACCTCACAGTACATCTTAGCCTTACGCTTTAAGGCATGCTCATATGATTCAACAATAACTGCACCAGAGCCTTCACCTAAAGTGATACCTGAGCACTTATTGAATGGTGAACAAGGGTTTGCATCAAGTGCATGTAGGGCTAAGAAGCCTGCATATGGAACAGATGCGAAGGCATCAGCACCACCTGCAATAACAATATCAGCCTTACCAGCACGAATTAAATCACATGCATAAGCAATTGAAATAGTACCTGCTGCACATGCGTTTGCAACATTTGTTACAACACCACCAGCATGAACATATTCTGCTACATTTGCTGCAATTGCAGAAATAGGCATCTTTACTACATCATCTGCTGGCTTATTATTTCTATAGTAATGATCAATAGATACAGCACCACCAACACAGCTACCCATAATTACAGATACTCTAGTGCTATCATCAAATGAGGTATAGCCTGCATCCTCCATAGCCTCTAAAGTAGCCTTAATACATAGCTTAGATACTCTATCCATCTTATCAGTACCTGGAATAGAATCTAAGGTATCACAGCTAACCTCTGCGGCAAGTGTTGCATAGCAGTCCTTAGTATCAACTGTTGTTGTATTCTTAATACCTGAAACACTCTTTAAAGCATTGCTCCAAGATTCTTCTACATTATTACCAATTGCATTGATAAGACCTAAGCCTGTAACAACACAACGATTCTTATTTTCTGTCATTTATATATCCTCCAAAAAGTAAAGTTTACTTTACGCTACCTTATAAACAAACAGCATCTCATCTTTCAGAGATGCTGAATATTTTTTACTTATGATCTGCAACGTATGCTGCGATTGTATCGATTGATAAGAAATGAGTCTTATCTACACCATTCATTGATACACCGAAAGTCTCATCTACGAAAGAAATGATTTCGATTGAATCAATTGAATCTAGACCAATACCCTCTCCGAATAAAGGAGTATCGAACTGTAATTCATCAGCCTCAACACCTAATTCCTCAACGATAAAATCCTTTAACTGCTGCTTAATATCTTCCATCTTAATGTCTCCTCAAAATAATTTATTTAGCATTTTGGTATATTTTTAAACCAATCCACTACCATTATATATAATTAGAATAGAATGTCAAGCGAAATTGACATTTTTATGCCCGTTTATATAAAAATATGATATTTTTTACATTCGCTTAACATTTATTAATATTTATTAATGAAATATTATTAAATTTTAATCTTTATAATATT
>JAILEP010000038.1 GCA_024697825.1 Acholeplasmatales bacterium | reverse complement strand
CTTTTTAAAGTCTGAATCTACATTAAATAATAAAAAGCTTTATTATAAGCTTTCTAATTTCGATTCTATAAATTGTGTTATAGGTCATGAATATGTTCTACTCCTAAGATAGTTAATAATCTATCTACTATTATCTCATTAACAGATTCATGACCTATAACACAATTTATAGAATCGAAATTAGAAAGCTTATAATAAAGCTTTTTATTATTTAATGTAGATTCAGACTTTAAAAAGGTGCCAGTACCGCTTGAACTTCTAATATGTGACCATCTTAAATATGTTAAATCTTGAATATCTTTAATAACCTTTGTCTCCATGTAATCAACTCCTCTTATTTTACACAAGTTAATTATTTTATCAATTAAAATATACATTTTTATTTTACGCACGTCAAATAAAAAATTTTTTTGTTTAATTAAAGAAAAAAGAAAAATGGGCCGAAGCCCATTATATCTTATTCCATCGATTTTTTTACTTTTTATGACTTTTTTCAACCAAAGTGCAACCAAGAATTAATTGTCTTCTTTCAGACGTTTTTCAATATCAGAGGCACTGTATAATACTCTAGTTACCGCGACAATCTCTTCCTTAAATACATAAAATACTGAGTAATTATCTACTAGCATTCGTCTAAGTCCTTGTGAGCGTTCTGTCTCAAAATCTACCAGTCTGAATTTCTCTGGAAAGAAGCCAAGTGCAAGTACACAATCAGCTATTCTGTTATACTGCCCCATAGCATTTTCTGGTGATTGCAAATTAACTGCGATATACTCATATATCCCATTCATATCACCCAATGCTTTTTCAGTAATTTTTACAGGATATTCTCTCATCTGTGGTTCTCTCTAAAAGCTGCAAATGCTGCCTTTGCATCCTGTACTCGTCCAGCTTCAATGTCATCAAAGCCTTCCTGTAATTTTGTATGAATTTCTGCAGTTGTCATTAAATCCGCATTAATAGCATCCGGTGCCTGTGGTAATGAAACTCTAAAAGGAATTCCACCTGTGAGCGCAATCTGTCTTAAATACATATCAATAGCTGTAGACATAGGAATTCCAAGACGTGAAAGCACATCTTCAGCTGATTTTTTCGTTTTAGGATTAACTCGTAAATTGAGTGTTGCTGTTTTCTCCATACGTACCAACTCCTTTTTATTTATTGTAACGTGATTTGCGTTACAATTCAAGATGTGTTTACAAATTTTATTGCTCGATATAGGGCGATAAATAAGAACAAATAGGCATAAAAAATGCGTGGGATGAAAATCAATTCTTCTCACGCATCTTAAATGCCTTTACTTTTTCTATCTTAATAGTATATTAAAGTCATTTCTGATTTTCGCATCAAAGCAAGCTTTTTCTAAATATGATTTCATATAAGCATATCTTACACGCTTTGTTTATTTCGCGATGTTAAATATTTATGATTTAAATAATAAGAAATCTTTAATTTTTAATCAAAAATAAAACCAACCTAGCACTGAAATAAAACCAACTTTGCGGTATAATTAAGTTGGTAATAAATGGAGGTTTAACTTATGATTGATCTTATAACCCTTTTAAATGAATTAACTTCTTATGAGTTTGAAAAAGAATGGTTTGAGTTTAAATTAAACATGAAATCATCTCATGAAATTGGGGAGTATATATCAGCATTATCTAATAGTGCTGCATCAAATCGCTTTTCCAAATCCCTGAAAGCCGCTTAAATACGGCATTCTTGGGACTTCGATAATTATTCAAATTCAATTGTTGCAGGCGGTTTAGATGTACAATCTAGCATTACTCTATTTACACCCTTAACCTCGTTAACAATTCTTCTAGATACGATGTCTAATACATCATATGGAATTCTTGCCCAGTCAGCTGTCATGAAATCTGATGTTTGAACTGCACGAAGTGCGATTGCATAATCGTAAGTTCTACCATCACCCATAACACCAACACTTTGCATGTTAGTTAAAGCAGCGAAATACTGACCTAAATTACAAGTCTTATCTACTCCTGCCTTAGCGATTTCTTCTCTATAGATAGCATCTGCATCCTGAACGATTTTAACCTTCTCAGCAGTTACTTCTCCGATAATTCTAATACCTAGACCTGGACCTGGGAATGGCTGACGATATACTAGATAATCAGGAATACCTAATTCTAGACCAACCTTTCTTACCTCATCCTTAAATAATAATCTAAGTGGTTCGATGATTTCCTTAAAGTCTACTACTGAAGGTAAACCACCTACATTGTGGTGAGACTTAATTGTTGCAGACTTACCAAGGCCTGATTCAATTACATCTGGGTAAATTGTACCCTGAACTAAATAATCAACCTTACCAATCTTCTTTGCTTCATCCTCAAATACACGGATGAATTCCTCACCAATAATCTTTCTCTTTCTTTCAGGCTCTGTTACACCCTTAAGCTTAGCATAGAATCTTTCCTGAGCATTAACACGGATAAAGTTAAGCTTATATGGACCATTAGGACCAAATACAGCCTCAACCTCGTCGCCTTCATTCTTACGAAGTAGACCATGATCTACGAATACACAAGTAAGCTGCTCACCTACTGCCTTAGATAATAATACAGCAGCAACTGATGAATCTACACCACCAGAAAGTGCACATAATACCTTACCATTTCCAACCTTCTTACGGATTGCTTCAATAGTTGACTTAGCAAAGTCAGCCATCTTCCAATCACCAACACAGCCACAAACGTCATAAACGAATGACTTAAGCATTGTCTGACCTTCTTCACTATGCATAACCTCTGGATGGAACTGAACAGCATAAATCTTCTTTTCAGCATTTTCCATAGCTGCAACTGGACAAGTATTAGTATGTGCTGTAATTCTAAATCCTGCTGGTACCTTAGTAACGATATCAGTATGGCTCATCCAAACTGTTGTCTTAGCCTTAACATTCTTAAATAATAAAGATGTATTATCTGTATCTACAATAGTCTTACCATATTCAGATACTGGTGCGTGAACAACCTCACCACCTAATACATATGAAGTAACCTGGCATCCATAGCAAATACCAAGTACTGGAATACCTAATTCAAATACTGCCTTGTCAATTCTTGGAGAGTCATCACCAAATACAGAGTTAGGACCACCTGTGAAGATAATACCCTTAGGTGCAAATTCCTTAATCTTTTCTAAAGAGTAATTGTAAGGATGAACCTCACAATAAACATTACATTCTCTTACTCTTCTAGCGATAAGCTGATTGTACTGTCCACCGAAATCCAAGACTAAAATCTTTTCATTCTGCATATTTTTCTATCTCCTACTTAATTCCAATACGGTTGTAGATATAATCTACATTCTTTAAATAATAATCTAATGTGAAGCAAGAATCAATCTCCTCATCAGTTAATACTGAATTAACAGATGGATCTGCCTTTAAAAGGTCTCTATAATGAGTCTTAGTCTCTAAAGCCTTCATTGCGATAGGCTGAACAGTATCATAAGCCTTTTCTCTTACAAATCCCTTTTCAATTAGCTTATATAATACTCTCTGAGCGAAGATAACACCATGAGTTAAATTGATGTCATCAATCATCTTTTCAGGGAATACCGTTAAATTCTCTAAAATGCCCTTGAATCTATTTAGCATATAATCTAATAATTCAGTTGCATCTGGAAGGATGATTCTTTCAGTAGCTGAATGAGAAATATCTCTTTCATGCCATAAAGCGATGTTCTGATAGAATGTATCCATATATCCACGCATAACTCTTGCACATCCACAAATGTTTTCAGAAGAGATAGGATTTCTCTTATGAGGCATTGCAGATGAACCCTTCTGGCCCTTGTTAAAGAACTCTTCAGTTTCCTTAACCTCCTGACGAGATAGGTTTCTAACCTCTAAAGCCATCTTTTCAAGCTCAGAAGCTACTAAAGATAAGCAAGCCATATAATGTGCATGACGGTCTCTCTGTAAAACCTGAGTAGAAATCTTAGCATAGCCGATTCCTAAATCATTACATACATATTCTTCAATCTGTGGAGGAATATTAGCAAAATTACCAACTGCACCAGAAAGCTTACCTACCTGGATTTCCTTACATGCATACTCAAATCTTTCCTTGCATCTAACCATATCCTCATACCATAAAGCCCACTTAAGACCAAATGATGTGATATCAGCATGCATACCATGAGTACGACCAATACATGGAGTCATCTTGAATTCGATTGCTCTCTTCTTAATAACCTCCATAATAGCATCGATATCCTTTCTTAGAATATCGTTTGCCTGCTTTAATAAATAACCATTTGCAGTATCTACTACATCTGTTGAAGTAAGACCATAATGAATCCACTTTTTTTCTTCACCTAAAGACTCACCTACTGCTCTAGTGAAGGCAACTACATCATGCTTAGTAATTGCTTCAATTTCCTTAATACGGTCTACAGTAAATGTTGCCTTATCAAGATTCTTAATATCCTCATCAGGAATATTTAAATCCTTTCCTAGGGCATCCTTACCATAAGCCTTCCAAGCCTTGGCGTTAGAGATTTCTACCTTAAGATAAGCATTAAACTTAGCTTCTTCAGTCCAGATATCTCTCATTACCTTTCTGCTGTAACGTTCAATCATACTACTTAACCTCCATATGCTTTAAGAAGCATTCTATTGTGTTTTCCATTAGACAAGAAATTGTCATAGGACCGATACCACCAGGTACCTTTGTAATATATGAAGCCTTAGGTTCTACATTGACGAAATCAACATCACCACAAAGCTTGCCTGTTTCAGGATCACGGTTAACACCTACATCGATGACAACTGTACCCTCACTAACCATATCAGCTGTAATAAATTTAGCTTTACCTACAGCTGCGATAATGATGTCTGCATTTAAGCAGACCTCCTTTAAATTCTTTGTCTTAGAATGAGCAATTGTAATTGTTGCATTTCTATCGCATAGAAGCTTAGCAACAGGAAGACCTACAATATTACTTCTTCCAATAACTACTGCTCTTTTTCCTTCAATAGGAATGTTTACTGAATCTAATACCTCAATAATTCCCTTAGGAGTACAAGGTACGATTCCTGGCTGCTTTAAATATAGTGATGCAACATTCTCAGGGTGGAAACCATCGACATCCTTTGTAGGATTTATTGAATTAATAACGAATATTTGATTAATCTGCTTAGGTAGAGGTAGCTGAATTAAAATACCATCTACTAAAGGATCATTATTTAAATCATTAATTACATTTAAAAGCTCTTCCTGTGAAGTCTTTTCAGGTAAACGGATTGTCTGATTGATAATACCAATCTCATGACAAGCCTTCTCCTTACCAGTTACGTATGAAACAGAACCTGGATCATCACCAACTAGAATAACGGAAAGCTTAGGACGTCTACCATACTTATTTTCAAGCTTTTCAACCTGTAATGTCATATTAGCCTTCTTTGTTTTAGAAAGCTCTCTACCACTAATAATAGTAGCCAATTGAAACACCTACTTTCTGTAAGCCTTTGCTCCAATATCAGTTCTGTGGAACAAATTATCACACTTAATAGTATCTACTAATGCGTTAGCCTTCTTATTAGCCTCTTCTAAAGTTGCACCACTTGCAACAGCGAATAAGACACGTCCACCATTAGTATAAACCTTACCATTTTCTCTCTTTGTACCCATATGATAGATATGAGGCTGGTCTGCACCTAAAATCTCATAACCCTTCTTATAATCACCAGGGTAGCCCTTTGATGCTAAAACAATACCAATTGTAAATTCCTTGTTCCAAGTTAAAACTGGAGCCTCACCCTTAACAATTGCCATAAATGCATCATAAATATCAGAAGTTAATCGAGGTAAAACTACTTCAGTTTCAGGGTCACCAAATCTAGCATTGAATTCGATAACCTTAATACCTCTCTTAGTCTTCATTAATCCACCGTAAAGAACACCAGTAAAAGGACATCCTTCCTTTACCATTGCCTCTGCAACTGGAATCATAATCTTATTCATAGCATATTCATAATCTTCATTTGTAATAAATGGAAGTGGAGAATAAGCACCCATACCACCAGTGTTTGGACCCTTATCACCATCATATGCTCTCTTATGATCCTGAGCCATTTCAAGTGGGTAAACGTTAGTACCATTTACAAAGCACATGAATGAGAATTCAGGACCCTCTAAATATTCTTCAATAACAACCTTACCATGACCGAACTTATCATCTAAAAGCATATCCTTTAATGCTTCATCTGCTTCTTCAATTGTCATAGCAACAACTACACCCTTACCTGCAGCAAGACCATCATATTTAATAACTGTAGGAGCGCCTGTTTCCTTAACATAGGCGATAGCCTCATCATATTTATTAAATACCTTATATTCTGCAGTAGGTACGTTATACTTAGCCATTAAGTCCTTAGCAAAGTTCTTTGAAGCTTCAATCTGGGCTGCGGCTTTTGTAGGACCAAAGGCATTAATACCTGCAGCTCTTAATTTATCAATAATACCTAAAGCAAGAGATGCTTCAGGGCCAACAACTACTAAGTCGATGGCATTTTCCTTTGCAAAATCAACAATCTTATCTGTTTCTGTATCCTTAATATTTAAGCATTCTGCAAGATTAGCAATACCAGCATTACCTGGAGCTGCATAAATCTTTTCTACTTTTGGTGATTTAGAGATAGCATGTACAATTGCATGCTCTCTTCCTCCTCCACCTACAACTAAAACCTTAGCCATAAATCATTATCTCCTTAAAATTAATTAGTGCTTGAAATGACGCATACCAGTGAAAGTCATTGGTACATTGTGCTCATTTGCTAAATCGATTGAATCCTGGTCACGCTTAGAGCCACCTGGCTGAACTACAGCAGTAACACCATTTGCAATACCATACTCTAATGTATCAGAGAATGGGAAGAATGCATCTGAAGCTAAAACTAAGCCCTCAGTTACACCTCTTGAATGTGCTTCTTCGATTGCAATCTTTGCAGCACCAACACGGTTCATCTGTCCAGCACCAACACCACAAGTTGTACCATTCTTTACAACAACGATAGCGTTAGACTTAACATGCTTAACAATCTTCCAACCGAAGTTCATATCAGAAAGCTGCTCTGCAGTTGGCTTTGTGCTTGTTACAGCCATATCCTCAGTTACAGTCTTGATTTCTGTATCCTGATCCTGAACTAGGAAGCCACCATTTACAGTAACAACCTGCTTCTCCTTTGGATAATCACCAAGCTTATATTCAATAACACGTAAGTCAGGTCTCTTAGCGAATGCCTTTAAAGCACCCTCAGTGAAGCCTGGAGCTAAAATAAGCTCTAAGAAGATTGACTTACCCTTAGTACCATGGTCGAACTTAATTAAATTAGCTGCCTCTTCATCAATAATCTGGTTTGTCGCAACAATACCACCGAAGATTGAAACTGGGTCAGATTCATAAGCCTTTAACCAAGCTTCCTTTAAATCCTTACCAATTGCAGCACCACATGGATTCATATGCTTTAAGCCTAAAGCAAATGGAGTATCACCGAATTCTCTTACAATATTTAAGGCTGCATTAGCATCCTGGATATTGTTGTAAGATAATTCCTTACCCTGAATCTGCTTAGCATTAGCTAATGAATAAGGTAATGTAGTATCAGTTGAATAGAACTTTGCTGCCTGATGAGGGTTTTCACCATATCTTAAGCCCTGAACTAAATCAGCCTCTAAGAATAGCTTTTCATTTAAGCCAGCCTTTTCTCTCATATAAGCTGCAATCATAGTGTCATATTCAGCAGTTAAAGTGTATACCTTAGCAGCAAGCTCAAGTCTTGTCTGGTAAGTAGTATCACCATTTTCCTTAATTTCTTTTAGAACTCTGTCATAATCATTAATGTCAGATACAACAGTTACGAACTTATGGTTCTTAGCTGCAGATCTTAACATAGATGGACCACCGATATCGATGTTTTCAATTGCCTCAGCAAATTCTGCACCCTTCTCAATAGTCTTCTTGAATGCATAAAGGTTTACACATACTAAATCAATATAATCAATGTTATGCTCCTTTACCTGTGCAACATGAGATTCATTATCTCTTACAGCAAGTAAACCACCATGAACATTTGGATGTAAAGTCTTAACTCTACCATCTAAAATCTCAGGGAATCCAGTTACATCTGAAATATCGATTGCCTTAACTCCACCAGCGATTAATACCTTCTTAGTACCGCCTGTAGATACGATTTCATAACCTAATTCTTCAAGACCCTTACAAAATTCAACTACACCAGTCTTATCTGTAACACTTACTAATGCTCTTTTCATTTTAGTTCTCCTCAGTTAATTTTTTTACGACAGCAGGATAAAGCTCATGCTCAATTGCATGAATGCGCTCTTCTACCTGGTCTACTGTTTCACCCTCAGTGTAATGGAAGGCTCTCTGGTCGATAATCTTACCAGAATCCATTCCTGCATCAACATAATGCACAGTTACACCAAATACCTTTACTCCATAATTGAATGCATCAGCGATTCCGTGTGCACCCTTAAATGATGGAAGTAGGGCTGGATGAATATTTATAATTCTGCCTTCATATGCATCAAGTAATGTCTTACCACAAATACGCATATATCCAGCTAACACAACAAGGTCAACATTTAGCTCCTTTAGCTTTGCAACTAATGGAGCCTCATATTCTTCCTTTTTCTTTCCTTTATAATCAATAATATAAATAGGTGTACCATGATTCTTTGCACGTGTACAAACATATGCATCCGCATGGTCACAAGCCATTAAAACTACATTAGCCTTAATATTGCCCTTTTCTACCTCATTAATTATTGCCTCGTAATTAGTTCCACTGCCACTGGCAAAAATTGCAATATTTTTCATATTACTTGTGGATTACTACCTTACCAGTATCAGTAACCTTACCAATGACATAAGCCTTATCGCCATACTTCTCTAAAATAGCGATAGCCTTGTCTGCATCTGCCTGATTATCTAAAGCCATAACCATACCGATACCCATATTATAAACATTGAACATTTCTCTGTGGTCAACCTTACCATACTTCTCTAAGAACTTGAATACAGGTAAAATAGGCCAAGAGCCTTCCTGAACATCAATACCCATTTCTGGAGTTAAAATTCTAGGGATGTTTTCATCGAAGCCACCACCAGTGATATGTGCAACACCATGAACGTCAACGTTCTTAATTACATCTAATACCTGCTTACAGTAAATTCTAGTTGGAGTTAAGAATACATCTCCTGCAACTCCACCTAATTCATCATTATAAGCATGTAAATCTACATTGTTATCTCTAATAATCTTTCTTACTAAAGAGAAGCCATTAGAATGTACACCTGAAGATGCGATACCAACTAAGATATCTCCAACCTTAACCTTAGAATCGTCGATAAGCTTAGACTTTTCAACAACGCCAACAGCAAAGCCTGCGATATCGTATTCACCATCAGAATACATACCAGGCATTTCAGCAGTTTCACCACCGATTAATGCACAGCCAGCCTGAATACAGCCATCTGATACACCCTTAACAATCTGCTCAAGCTTTTCAGGTAAAGCCTTACCTAAAGCAACGTAGTCTAAGAAGAATAATGGCTCAGCACCCTGTGCTAAAACATCATTAACGCACATAGCTACTGCATCAATACCGATTGTGTCATGCTTGTCCATTTCGAAGGCAAGCTTTAATTTTGTACCAACACCATCTGTACCAGATACTAGCATTGGCTCCTTATAATTTAATTTTGTTAAGTCGAACATTCCACCGAATGAACCGATATTAGAAACGCATCCAAGTCTATTAGTAGCCTGTACATGCTTCTTATATCTTCTTACTGCTTCATAACCTGCCTCTAGATCTACTCCGCCGGCAGCATATGCTTTAGAACCCATATTTTTCCTCCAAATAATTAGAATTTTCCATCCTTATTAGCATTCTTAATTTCTGTATATAATGCTGTAGGATATTTACCTGTGAAGCAAGCAAGACATAAATCATTTCTCTTTCCTGCCTCAAATAGTGCTTCCTTACTAATAAAGTATAGTGAATCAGCACCAATATATTCTCTTATACTTTCTAAATCCATTCTAGCTGATATTAATTCCTCATATGTAGAAATATCAACTCCATAGAAGCATGGATTTGTAATCTGAGGTGATGCAATTCTTACATGAACCTCAGTTGCTCCAACCTCTCTAAGTAGGGCAACAATTCTTCTTGATGTAGTACCACGTACAATTGAATCATCAATTAGAACTACTCTCTTGCCTCTAACGATTGAGCTAACTGCAGATAGCTTCATTCTAACGCCCTTTTCTCTCATTTCCTGAGATGGCTGAATAAATGTTCTACCTACGTACTTATTTTTAATTAAACCCATTTCATAAGGAATTCCTGACTCCTCAGCATAGCCGATTGCAGCTGATAGTGATGAATCTGGTACACCTACAACGATATCAGCCTCAACAGGCTTTTCTCTATATAGGATTTTTCCTGATTCCTTACGGAATGCGTGTACATTTCTACCCTCAATATCTGAATCAGGTCTTGAGAAATAGATATATTCCATAGCACACATATGGTGCTTCTTAAATTTTGAATAATCTCTGCTAATAATGCCATCTGGTCCAATTTCAACAACCTCACCTGGGTTGATGTCTCTTACAAATTCTGCATTAATAACCTCGAATGCACATGTCTCACTTGATACGACATATCCATCCTTAAGCTTACCAATAGATAATGGTCTTAATCCATATTTATCACGACATGCAAAAATTCTATCTTCAATCATAACTAAGAAAGCGAATGCACCCTCAATCATTGTTAAAGCTTCCATAATAGAATAAACAAATTGACTTCTTGGAACGTTCTTTCTTATTAAGTGAGCTAAAACCTCACTATCTGATGTAGACTGGAAAATTGAACCTCTATCCTCTAAATATCTCTTTAATGCATCTGAATTAACCAAATTACCATTATGAGCAAGAGCAAAATTCCCAGTATGATGGTTGAATAGGAATGGCTGTACATTTTCAATGCCACCGCCACCAGCAGTCGCATAACGTACATGACCAATTGCCATATCACCCTGTAGGGTCTTAAGGTTAGTATCATTGAAAACCTCTGATACTAAGCCTTTACCCTTAATTCTTTTTAATACACCATTGTTTGAAGTAACAATACCGCAGCCTTCCTGACCACGATGCTGTAAAGAATGTAGACCGAAGTAAGAAACCTCAGCTGCATTACTTACATGATAAACACCGAAAACACCACACTCTTCATGTAAATCTCTTCCAAAATCATTTTCCATGATAGTTGTCCCCGTATATTATTATAAATTAGGTTTATATTACTTATCTAACTTCTGTAAACGAGAGTAGATAGTCTTATAAGCGTCAATAACATTACCAAGATCTCTTCTGAATCTATCCTTATCTAGCTTATCATTTGTTTCTGCATCCCATAAACGGCAGCAGTCTGGTGAAATTTCATCAGCTAATACGATCTGACCATCAGAAGTCTTACCGAATTCAATCTTGAAATCAACTAATACTACACCAATTTCTAAGAAAATCTTCTGTAATTCCTTATTGATCTTAGCAGTTAAATCATAAATTGTTGCTAAATCCTCATATGAGCAAGCACCAACTGCAACTGCATGATGATCATTGATTAATGGATCGCCTAATGCGTCATCCTTATAGCAGATTTCAAAAATTGTATTAGATGGCTTAGTTCCCTCAGGAATACCAAGTCTCTTAGACATAGAACCTGCAATGATATTTCTAACGATTACTTCTAGAGGTACGATCTTAACTAGCTTACATAGCTGGTCACGGTCATTTAAAGTTTCAATATAGTGAGTAGGAATGCCTGCTGCCTGAAGCTTCTTGAAAATAATTGTTGTAATCTTGTTGTTTAACTCGCCCTTTTCTGCGATCTGTGCATGCTTAACACCATTGAATGCTGTTGCATCATCCTTATAGTGAATAATGATTACATCCTTGTCATCAGTAGCATAAACCTGCTTTGCCTTACCTTCGTATAATAATTCTTTCTTTTCCATTTTAATAATCTTCCTCTCTTCTAATTAGTTCTTAAAATAATCTACTGCATTCTGGAAAATGTTCTGCTGCTTATTACCAGCAATATTCTTGAATAGGCCTTCCTCATATCTTTCTGAGTGACCCATCTTACCTAAGATTAATCCATCCTTAGAAATAATACCTTCAATTGCATAATCAGAACCATTTGGATTGTATGGTGCTTCTGTAGTAGGGTTATTATCCTGATCTACATATAAGAATGCAATCTGTCCATCCTCTCTAAGCTTTTCTGCAAGCTCACGAGAAACAACGAACTTACCTTCACCATGGCTGACTGCGATTGAGTCTACCTGGCCAAGCTCACAACCTGCTAACCAAGGTGACGCATTAGTCATTAGCTTAGTTGAAACAATCTGTGAGATATGTCTATTAATATCATTTCTAAATAGTGTAGGAGATTCAGGTGTTAATTCACCGATCTTACCATATGGTAATAATCCTGACTTAACTAATGCCTGGAATCCATTACAGATACCTAGAATTAATCCCTTACGAGCAATTAAACGGTTAATTGCTTCCTTAACCTTTTCCTGCATTAGAACATTTGCAATGAACTTTGCAGAACCATCTGGCTCATCACCAGCACTAAATCCACCTGATAATACAAAGATATCACAAGCATCAATCTTTGCTGTCATTTCATCAATTGATTCGAATACATCATCACCAGTTAAATTCTTAAATACTGAAGTTGTAATCTTAGCTCCAGCCTTTCTGAATGCCTTAGATGTATCATAATCACAGTTTGTACCAGGGAATACAGGGAAGTATGCAACTACTTCACTCTTACCACCAAGCTTAGCTGGCTTCTTATCATAAGGCTTGATATCCATAAGCTCGCACTTATTAACACCCTTATCCTTATATACCTTATTAAACTTAGCTGCATTTGCATTGAATAATTCTTCAATTGTGAATTCCTCACTATTGAACTTAGCAACCTTAGTATCGTTTGTTTCACCAATAACGATTGCGTTTGCAAATTCAGGTAAATCCTCTGTAGCTTCTACTAAAATAGAACCATAATTGTATCTATTTAATTCTTTTTCATCATAATTAATTGTAAATCCGATTTCATTACCGAAGCTCATCTTTGAAGCTGCTTCAATAATACCACCAAATGATAATGCATAAGCTGATACAATCTTGCCATCCTCAATCTGCTTATTAACATATTCGAAGTTGTCCTTTAGCTCATCTGTATTAGGAGTAAAGTTTTCATTTTCGTTATGCTTAATTAAGTATAGCTTATGACCAGCAGCCTTAAATTCAGGAGAGATAACCTTTCTAGCATCAACTGTTGTAATACCAAATGCCATTAGCATAGGTGGAACGTTGATGTCCTGGAAAGTACCACTCATTGAGTCCTTACCACCAATTGATGGAAGGCCAAATTCATCCTGCATCTTTAATGCACCAAGTAAAGCAGCAAGTGGCTTACCCCAAGACTTTGCCTTGTGCATTCTTTCAAAATATTCCTGATATGAGAATCTCATCTTGTTATACTTAGCACCTGATGCAACAACCTTAGCAATTGCTTCAACGATTGCATATTCAGATCCATGGTATGGAGAGAATTCTGCGATATATGGATTGTAACCATATGCCATAACTGATGCTGTATTAGTAAAGCCATTTAATACTGGAAGCTTCTGACAAGAAACCTGAGTTTCAGTTCTCTGTGTCTTACCACCAAATGGCATTAATACTGTTGATGCACCAATTGTTGAGTCAAACATTTCAATTAGACCCTTCTGGCTTGTTACATTATCATCACTTAAAGTATTTAATACTCTATCTCTTAAAGGCTCGTCTGCCTTATAGAATGGGTTCTTATTCTCTACTGCAGCAACCTTAGCTCTTGCATAGTGAACTGCACCTGCAGAATCGATAAACTTACGATCAAGGTTAACGATTTCTCTACCTCTATAGTGCATTACTAATCTCTTTTCCTCAGTTACCTCAGCAACCTTAGTACACTCGATATTTTCTTCATGACAATACTTTTCGAATTCCTCAACATCCTTAGGCTCGACTACTACTGCCATTCTTTCCTGTGATTCAGAAATTGCAAGCTCTGTTGCATTTAAGCCTGAATACTTAACAGGTAAAACATCAAGATTAATATTTAAACCATCAGCTAATTCACCGATAGCTACTGAAACACCACCAGCACCAAAGTCATTTGACTTCTTAATTAGCTTTGTAACCTCAGGTCTTCTGAATAAGTGAGAAATCTTTCTTTCCTCAGGAGCGTTACCCTTCTGAACCTCAGATGAGCAAACCTCAATAGACTTAGTTGTATGCTCCTTTGAAGAACCTGTTGCACCACCGATACCATCTCTACCAGTTCTACCACCTAATACTAGGATGATATCACCAGCAGCTGGAGATTCACGTCTTACATTTTCTGCTGGAACTGCACCAACTACAGCACCAACCTCAAGTCTCTTAGCTACATAGTCAGGATGGTAAACCTCTCTAACATGTGTAGTTGCAAGACCAATCTGGTTACCATATGAAGAATAACCAGCTGCAGCCTTTGTTGAAATAATACGCTGAGGAAGCTTACCCTTTAGTGTATCCTTAACATCTGCATAAATATTACCAGCACCTGTAACTCTCATTGCCTGGTAAACATAAGCTCTACCAGAAAGTGGGTCACGGATTGCACCACCTAAGCATGTAGATGCACCACCGAATGGTTCAATTTCAGTTGGGTGGTTATGAGTTTCATTCTTAAACTGTAATAAGTATCTTTCTGTATGATCATCAACGTCTACATCAACGAATACTGAGCATGCATTGTTTTCTTCAGATACTTCCATATCATCAAGCTTACCAATTGCCTTTAAGTACTTAGCACCAATTGTACCTAAGTCCATTAAGCACTTGTTCTTCTTTTCTCTCTTTAAATCCTTACGGTAGTTATTATATAAGTCCCAAGACTCTTCTAATTCACTCTTAAGGAATGACTTTTCAAAATCAACACTCTTAAGCTTTGTATTGAATGTTGTATGACGGCAGTGGTCAGACCAATAAGTATCAAGAATTCTAAGCTCTGTTTCCCATGGGTCTCTGCCTTCCTTCTTGAAGTAATCAACAACACACTTTAAGTCATCATCATTCATCGCAAGGCCCATCTTCTTAATGAATGCTTCTCTTCTCTTTTGAGTGTACATCTTTCTAAATCCTGTTAATACTTCAACAGGATTAATTGGAGCCTGCTCTAAATCATTTAAAACTGATAAATCCTTTTCTCTAGCCTCTACAGCGTTAATTACATACTTCTTAATCTTTTCGATATCCTCATCAGTAGTGTCATCATCTAAGATTAGGATTCTACCACTTCTAATATTGATGTTTGCAGAAGGATCAATAAGCTTAACACAATCGATTGCTGATGAAGCTCTCTGATCAAACTGTCCTGGTAAGAATTCTGTAGCGATATACTTCTTACCCTCTAAGTCTAATTCATCAGATACTGTATCAGTAACGATTTCACCGAATACCTGATATCTACTCTTTTCTAATAAGTCCTTTTCAAAACCGAATAAATCATAAACATTGATTACTCTTAAGTTCTTTAAGCTTAATCCTAGGTTTAGATTTAAGTCAGCCTGTGTACTTTTTGCCTCTACCTGAAACTTAGGTAGCTTTTCAACATAAATTCTAAAGTTTCCCATATTTTCTCCTTACTCACAAAATAAATCCTTGAATTTGTCGTTATATTCATCCTCAGTTAGATTTGTGAAAGTGACATGAGCCATCTTTCTCTTTTCTCTAACTTCCTTCTTATGGTAGTCATGAATATAAATGTTTTCATTCTCTTCCAACTTTTTCATATTCTCATAATCAAAGCCTAAAATGTTTTTCATAATTGTTGGACTCTTAAGCTTTGGCTCTTCTAGAGGAATCCCTAACAAGAACTTTGCAAGCTCTCTATACTGATTAGTAGTACATCCTTCAATTGTGTAATGGCCACTATTATGAGGTCTTGGTGCCATCTCGTTAAAATAGAACTCATCACCCTTAACAAAGAACTCTATTGCAAGAATTCCATAATAATTGCATGAATCCATAAACTTGATAGCAGCTTCCTTAATTTTCTTAAATACTGGAAGCTCCTTATTAACAAAGCATAAATCTAGAATTCCATTCTTATGCTTATTAATACCCATTGGGAAGCAGATTGTCTTATCCTTACTTCTAACTAGGATTGCGGAAGTTTCAAAATCATATTTGATGAACTCCTCTAAAATTCCTTCGCCAGATAGGAAAGGCTTAACCAATTCCACATCCTCCATTTTTTTGATAACAACCTGACCATGACCATCATAGCCTAGCTCAGTTGTTTTATATACACATGGAAGTCCAAGCTCTTTAATACCAGCTTCTAAATCCTCCATGCTGTAGATTGCCTTAAACCTAGGTGGTACTAAACCATGATTTAAAGCATTTGTCTTTTCTCTAATTCTGTTCTGTGAATCAAACAGAGGCTCAATACCCTGAGGGATATTGTAAGTATCTCTGATGTATCTTAGCTTATCACCAGGAACATTTTCAAATTCGTAGGTAAGCACATCACTTGCATCACCTAATTTCTTAAGTCCATCTAGATCATCATATGCTGATACGATTGTATCCTTGCATACAAATGATGCAGAGCACTCTGGATTAGGATCTAAGCAGATTGCTTCTCCACCGAGCTTATTAATTTCTTCGGCAAGCATCATACCAAGCTGACCGCCACCTAAAATTCCTACTGTCTTCATTTGCCTTCCCCTTAAAAAACAAAAAACAACACCATAAGGCTACAGTGCTGTTTTAACGCGTTTTAAAATAACCATTACATAATAATGGCGTTCTGTAAGTATTTACCTGTATCATTAGTCTATTCATGTAGCAATAACCCCGATTCAAGTAAGACTTTGCAGTCATTTTTTAGTCGTTACATTTATAATGTAAGACACCGAACATATTTTAGCATAAAAATAATAAAAGGTAAACACAATTTGAATAAAAGCACTTTCAGCTTAAATATATAATATTTAATGGGGACATTTACCCTTGAATTGACCTATATTGTACATTTGTTTATTAATATTTTAATTTAACCTAGTAGTTTAGAGGATTTTTATAACAAATAAGAAAAAAGAATGCCATAAAAATGGCATTCTCAATTAATTATCTTACTGTATCTCCAGGCTTACACTTGTCGATATTAACTAGCTCTAAATAAGAATCATCTGCATCAGAACCACATAATAGCATACCATGAGATTCTTCACCTCTAAGCTTAATAGCCTTTAGGTTCTTAACAACAATAACCTTCTTACCAACTAATTCCTCAGGCTTATAGAACTTAGCAATACCAGATACAATCTGTCTTACCTCAGTTCCAATATTAACCTTGAATACTAAAAGCTTATCAGCCTTTGGATGCTTGTTAGCTTCAACAATTTCACCAACAACTAAGTCAAGCTTATCAAAATCATCGATAGTAATTTCAGGCTTTTCGTCCTTATTTTCTACTACCTCTGGCTTTGAAGCAGCTTCCTTTTTAGCCTCATCAGCAGCAACCTGCTCCATTACCTCATTAACGTCTAAACGCTTGAATAAAATCTCACATGGAGTAACAGAATATTCAGTATGAGTACCCCAAGCTAAATCACTAAACTGAACCTTATCAGTACCTAAAGCCTTAAATACCTTTGCTTCAGTCTGAGGCATTGCAGGCTCAAGTAAAACTGAACCAATTCTGATTGCTTCAAGTAAATTATAAAGAACATTTCTTAATTCTTCCTTACGGCTTGAATCCTTAGCTAAAACCCAAGGAGCAGTTTCATCAATATACTTGTTTGCAGCACGAAGTGCAACCATTACCTCCTCTAACGCATCAGCTACCTTAAACTGATCCATTAAATCATGGTAATTAGCCTTAGCCTTATCAAATGTTGCAATTAATTCTGCATCAAATGCAGTTGCAGTTGACTTAGTAATCTTTTCATCACCAAAATACTTCTTTACCATGGCAATAGTTCTAGATACTAAATTACCATAAGTATTTGCTAAATCTGAATTACTTCTTTCGCATACTAATTCATAAGTAATATTACCATCAGCTGCGAATGGAATTTCATGTAATACATAATATCTAACGGCATCAACACCAAAATACTTAATTAAATCATCAGTATAAATAACATTACCCTTAGACTTACTCATCTTATTATGGTTAGTTAAAATCCAAGGATGTCCAAATACCTGCTTAGGTAATTCTACACCAAGTGCCATTAGCATAATTGGCCAATAAATTGTATGGAATCTTAAAATATCCTTACCAATTAAATGAACATCTGCTGGCCAGAATTTCTTAAATAATTCACCATTATTACCATCTACATCATAGCCTAAGCCTGTAATATAGTTAGAAAGTGCATCAATCCAAACATAGATTACATGCTTCTCATCATTAATAACTGGAATACCCCACTTATAAGATGTTCTAGATACGCATAGATCTGGAATTGGGTTCTTTAAGAAATTATTAATCATTTCATTCTTACGCATTTCAGGCTCAATGAAATGAGGATTTTCATTAATATAATTTAATAATCTACCTCTATAAGGCTCAAGCTTTAAGAAATAAGCCTCTTCCTTATTTAAAGAAACCTTAGCACCACAATCAGGGCAGCAGCCATCCTTTAAATCCTTTTCTGTGAAATAAGATTCACAGTCTACACAGTAATATCCTTCATAAAAGCCCTTATAGATATCACCCTGCTTTAAAAGCTTATCAAATGCCTTAGCTACCTGCTTTTCATGATATTCATCAGTTGTTCTAATGAAATGATCATAATTGATATTTACCATATCATATGTATCTCTTAATTCCTTAGATACCTTATCTACATGCTGCTTAGGTGTAACACCCATCTTAATAGCCTTTTGCTCGATCTTTTGACCATGCTCATCTGTACCAGTCTGGAAATATGTGTCATAGCCATCCATCTTCTTATATCTTACAATACTATCAGCTAAAATTGCTTCATAAACATTACCGATATGAGGCTTAGATGAAGTATATGCAATTGCTGTTGTTAAATAAAATTTTTTGCTCATAAGTTCACCCCCTGAACTCAAATACTTAAGTATTATAACAAATACTTTTAAAACTTTCAATTATTTACACAATTTACGAAATAATAAAAAAGCCATAGATTACTCTATAGCTTTTCAATATCCTTTTCTGTGTATATTTCAATACCTGCATTTATAAGCATTTCTGTAGTCACACCATAGCCTTTAATTTTATTATGACTAAATGTTCCATCATAAATATAAGTTGAACCACATGATGGGCTACCATCCTTTAAAAGGGCCTTAGTACAGCCATTTTTTAGGGCTAGCTCTAAAGCTATTTTAGCACCATTTGTAAATTCTTTTGTAACATCCTTACCCTTACTTGATAGAATCTTATCATTCAATCTTTCACTTGGGTCACGAGGTGTAGATAATCCACCCATAACCTCAGGGCATATTACAATAAGCTCATATTTATCCTTTAATGCTTCAACCTCTGAAGCATAATTATTACCACCGTTATATTTGCAGTTTCTTCCTAAAAGACAGCCTGAAATTAACAGCTTTTCCATATCTTACTTAAAGAATTCCTTTAAACGGATTGTCTGCTTACGGTCTGGACCAACTGAGAATAATACAACCTCACTCTTAGTTAATTCCTCAACCTTTCTAATATAGTTCTGAGCATTAACTGGTAATTCCTCAAATGAAGATACATGAGTAATATCTTCCTTCCAGCCTGGAAGCTCAATGAACTGAGGCTCAACACGACCAAGCTCTGCTAAAGATGCTGGGTAAGTGTTGATAATCTTACCATCTAGCTTATAAGCATAGCAGATCTTAACTGTATCTAATCCAGATAATACATCAAATAGCATTAATGCTAAATAATTAATACCTGAAATTCTTCTAGCATAATTTAAAGCTACAGCGTCTAACCAACCTACTCTTCTAGGTCTCTTAGTTACTGTACCATATTCATGACCACGCTCACGGATTGTATGGGCAATCTCACCATCAAGCTCAGTAGGGAATGGACCCTCACCAACTCTTGTAGTATATGCCTTACAAATACCTAAAACATTATTAATATATCTAGGAGCGATACCAGCATTTAGAGGTACAGACGCACCTGTAGGTGATGAAGATGTAACATAAGGATATGTACCATGATCAAGACATAGCATTACACCCTGTGCACCCTCAAATAAAATCTTAGAGCCCTTTTCAACCTCTTCTTCAAGTAATAATGAAGTATCAGCTACGAAAGGCTTAATCTTCTTACCATATTCAACGTATTCATTATAAATATCGTCTAGCTTAAACTCAGGAAGTCCAAGCATCTTTAATTCCATATTCTTAATTGGAAGTGTTGCCTGTAAAGCGGCCTTAAACTGCTCAGGCTCAACTAAATCAGCAATTCTAATACCGATTCTATTAGCCTTATCTGCATATGCAGGACCAATACCACGCTTAGTAGTACCAATCTTCTTATCACCCTTAAACTGCTCGTATGCACCATCTAATGCCTCATGATAAGGTAAAACGATGTGGGCTCTATTAGAAACAAATAACTGGTAATTCTTAATACCTCTTGCCTCTAAGCCTGCAAGCTCCTCAAGCATCTGCTTTGGATTGATAACCATACCATTAGCCATAACATTCTTAATGTTAGGATTAAAGATACCAGAAGGGATACTTCTAAGTGCAAACTTTTCACCATCAAATGTGATTGTATGACCAGCGTTATTACCACCCTGGCTTCTAACTACAACGTCTGCCTCCTGTGCAAGGTAATCAGTTACCTTACCCTTTCCTTCATCGCCCCACTGGGAACCAACTACTACTAATGTGCTCATACATGACATCTCCAATTCACTATTATTTTTAACACATTGTTAATTATACTAAATAAGGTTGCAAAAAACAAACAATTTTTTCTTAACACATATTTTACATTAAAATAATAGCTATAAGCTCATCTAGCTTCCTAATTTCTGCAATTATTAAAAATAGCCTTCTAATATCATTTAGCTTTCTATAATAGCCAGACTCAGATAAATTTAGCTCTAAGGAAATTTCCCTAATATCAAGCTCACTCCTATCAGATAAAAAATAGGTTATAAACCAACAATAATACGTCCTATTATATAAATCATATATATAAAAAAAGAAACGTACCTCCTCAACAAGAAAATAGCTCTCAACACTTTTTTGTAAGACAATTCTCTCAAGGAAATTACGTTCTCTTTTCCTCAATATTACTTTTCTTCAACAAGCTTAAAAAAATCCGATACTGTTACCCCAAGCGCTAAACAGATCTTTTCAATTGATTCAAGCTTTGGTTCACCCTTGCCCGCTTCAATTAAATGCATACCCTTTCTCGATATACCAACCTCTAAGGCAAGCTTTTCCTGGCTGAAGCCTTTCTCTTTACGAAGTTTGACCACAACCTCACCAATTTTACCACTGTTCACCACACTCACCCCACTACCATTATTATGGTTATTTGAGGCTTATAGTTCCACGTAGTACAATTCGCATTTTGAGAAAATTTTAATTAATTTATTTAAATAGATAACGTCTTTATAAGTTTTTTTATCAATAAAAATGGGTACCTACAATAGTAAGTACCCAAAATATTATTTGTTAAATTCTGAATAAGCTAAATTGATCATATCAATTAATGATGGAGATACAGATAAATTTCTAATACCAATCTGGTATAGCCTTACTGCGACATCCTTAACTGAGGCAAGCTCTCCACAAACTGATAAGCATTTTCCATTGTTATTAGCAAATTCTACTACTGGTCTTAGCTCATCAATAAGCTCATTGATTAAGCCTTCATCCATAGTTACTGCCGAATCTCTATCAATATTATAAAGCTCATGAGTTAAATCATTAGTTCCAATTGAAATAAAATCAGCTGTAACGAAATCTGTAATATGGCATAAGGCTTCCTTAGTTTCAAGCATCATACCAATTAATGGAATTTTATAATGATTCTTTCTTGCAATTCTTATAACCCAGTCCCTTAAATATTCAAATTCTGCATTAGTATAAATCATAGGGAACATTATTCTCATATTATCATACTTATTAGCCTTTAGCATTGCGGAAACCTGAGATTCAAATATTTCTGGATTATTAACATAATTATCAATTCCCTTAGATGAAACCTTCATAAATGGGAATTGCTTATCATCACCTACATCAAAGGTTCTAAAGCAGATGAATTTATCCTTCATCATTTCAATAGCCTCACTATAAATAGTGTACTGCTCAAGGAAGGTAAATGGCTTAGTTGAATTCATGAAGATCATTTCTGTTCGATATAATCCAACTGCGTCATATTCATATTCTAATACCTTTTTAATATCATTATTACCTGATACATTAGCTAAGAATAGGAAATCCTTATCATGTGACATCGCAACCTTTTTAAATGATTTTCTCTTACGATATTCCTCATTAAAAATATCAACCATCCTATTATCAGGATTTACCTCTATTTCATTTATTCTAGTATCAATAATTGCTAAATCCTCAGTTTCACAATCAATATTGGCAATAACATAAGGAATATCAAATGATCTACACATAATTGCAGAATGAGATGTATATCCACCCTGTCTTGCAATAACACCAATTAAATTGTCTCGTCTTTGAATTAATAATGATGGATATAATACATCTACATATAGAATATATTTATCATCATCAGAAACAGTATCCTTCTTCTCTAAATTTGCAATTAGTCTTGCTAAAATATCATTGACATCAGCTGCTCTTTCTCTTAAATATTCAGAATCAGACTGCTCAATATCCTTAATATATCCTGTTAAAACTGTTGTTAAAGCCTGCTTAGCTGAAAAGCCATCATCAGTTAAATCCTCTGCCCTTTTTCTTAATACTGGGTCAGTTGCGATTAGCCTTTGAGTCTCTAAATATTCCTCTAAATCAGGATTCTTTCTTTTCATATCATTTAATTCTCTTTCAGTCTTAGAAACTGAATGATCAATTAAAACCTTCTCAATTGCAGGTGAAACAAATTCACTTTGCTGGCTATCTACTACAGGCTTTAAAATTTCACCCATAACGAAGCCTTCTGATATAACCGCATCAATTTTATACTTCATAACTCAAACCCCTAAAATTCAGCCTTTTCTACTACCTTTAGACCAATTTCTTTAATAAATTCCTCTACTAGCTTCACATTATCATTATTTAAAGCATCTGGAGTATGTGAATCAGCCCCAACTATCACCTTAAGCTTACCTGGATTTTTATCCATATAATCCTTAACATAAAGCCAGAATTTCTTATTTGGATATCTCCATCTCATTTGGTCTAGCTTATTATCTGTATATTTTAAACCATTAGTATTAATCTCAAAATAAATATCATACTTAACGCATAAGTCTATTAATTCCTGACATACCTCTTTAGCCTTATCATTAAATTCATAATTATATAAATATAAATCAGGATGAGCTAAATAATCAAATAAGCCAGATTCAATACCTAACCTTGCACATCTTAAATAGCCATCAACAGTTTGATCATTAATATCTCTATATGTATCTAAAACTCGACCATCATAATTATAAAAATGAATACCTAAAATCATATAATCTAATCTTTTTCTTAAATTAGTATACCATTCTAAATTATTATCTAGGAATTCACTTTCAAGTCCCTTTAATATTTTAATATTTGGATATTTTATTCTAAGCTCATCTATTTCAGATAAATACTTATCAAAAATATCTAATGTCATATTCTCATAACAGTAATTCTCCTCCCATTCAGCCGGAGTCATACCGTGATTTAAAGGTATTGGGGCATGATCACTCATGCCAAGCTCAGAAAAACCAAGCTCAATAGCCTTTTTTACATAATCAACTGTCTCACCTTCAGCGTGATTACAGTATTTCATATGCGTATGATAATTATTCTTTAACATATACTACCTCAATTTTTTCTTTGAATATAAATACATACAGCCAAATGAAACTAACGCATCACTTAAAAGATTAGCATCCCTTATATCATTAATATAGAAATATCTAACAATCTTATCAAAATCATCATTACCTAAATGATAAGACATCTTCTTTAATATTTCCTTTATTTCATCTAATGATAATCCAAGCACTAAGCCAATACCTAATGTTAAGCCCTTACTAGGCATTTGGTTAAAGCGAAACATATCATTTAGCTTAATAGGATCAACATCTAGCTTAGATGCTAAATCCTCTACACTTTCCATATATGGCTTAAATATGGAAATGCTTATTGATTCTGCCTTATTATGATCATACATTGAATCTACATTATTATATGCATCATAAAAGCTTTTAGAATCCTCGCAACAAGCAATATCAGGAATTTTAACTGTTCCTATATATTGCTTAATTGATTCCTTCAATTCATTATTAATCATTTTACCCCTTCATTCTTTTAATAAAATCATGGAATGTTTCTGAAAGTGTAATATCAGGAAAAACCTCTTTTAGGCTTGCAAGCTGAAATTCATAAATATTTTTACTTACCTCTAAATTCTCTAGGAAAATATCCTCATAGAAGGTAAATAGGTTATATAAATCATCCTCATATTTCTTCTTAGGCTTTAAATTAAAGTATTGACTCTTCTGCTTAATAAATAAATCAAATACTGAAGACATAAGAAAATATTTATTCTCAACCTTATTAGGATTAGCCTTCATAATAAAATCATAAACATCGACAGTACACATAAATGTATCGTCATATGTTTTAGAAATTACATTAGCTGTACCCCTCATAAAGCTATTAGGATTATATTTCCATAAATAGGTTGGAGTATTTAAAATTGGATGATTTTCACTAGTCATAAATAATATCTTAGTGAAATATGAATCCTCACAATATCTTATACGGTCATTAAAGGCAATATGATGATCATATAAATATTGTCTTTTAATAAAGACACCATGTAAGAAATTATATAAATCATTCTTATGAGTATAATATGAATATTTACCATCATTATAAAGCTGCTCAATAAACCATGATAATAAAATATCAAAATTATTCTCCTTTAAGACCTTAATAACCTTAGAAAGTGCACCCTTTACGAATTCGTCATCTGAATCAATAAATGTTACATATTCAGCCTCTGAATAATCTAACCCCTTTTGTTCAGTTAGGCCCTGTCCAAGATTAACCTCGTTCTTAAGATATGTAATATTAAGATTTGGATATTTCCCCAGCTCCTCATCTGATATTAAAATATCGGATCCATCATTAACGATAATAACTCCAATCAAAGACTGATCAACATCACTTTGAGTAGATATACTCGCCAGTAATGAATCAATGATATCATCAGTTTCCTTATACTGGGGAATAATGATATCTAGAAATTTTTTCATGAATTACCTCTTTCGTTATTCCTATTATACTATAAAAATAAAAGAGAGTGCATCACTCTCTTAAATTTTATTAAATTGCAAATTCTCCGTCCTTGAAAATTTGAACAGTCTTACCATCGTATGTTTCACCAACGATATCTAAATCAGCTGTACCAATCATAAAATCAACATGGATAACTGACTTATTTAAATCAATATCCTTAATTTCCTTTTCACTCTTATTAGTGAAATCCTTAATACATTCCTCAAAGGCACGTCCTAAGGCAACATGGCAGCACGCATTTTCATCATATAATGTTGAATAGAATAAAATACCTGTCTTATTAATTGGAGATGAGAATGGTACTAGGGCAATCTCACCTAAGCGTGAAGCACCCTCATCAATAGAAATAAGCTTTTCTAATATAGCCTTATCCTCTTCCTTTTTAGCAAAAACCTCAACAGCCTTACCATCTTCAAATCTAAAGCCAAAGTTATCGACAACCTTACCCATTACAGATAAAGCCTTAGATGAATAAATTACACCATTTGCAGAATATTTCTTAGGAGATGTAAAGCATTCCTCTGTTGGCATATTAGGATTATAAACAACACCAGAGATTGTCTTTTCATTACCTGATTCAAATATTAATCTTTCATCCTTTTCAATTGTGAAATCTGTACCAGATGATTTAGATTTATAAATGAATTTCTTAATATTTAAATTGTTAAGCTTATCTGTCTTATCCTGTAGGAAAGCATTATGCTTATTCCAATTATCAATTGGGTCACCATTAATTCTTGTGACCTCTAAAATTGCGTCCCATAGCTTAGAAACTGCCTTTTTAACTGGTAAATCTGGGAATACCTTATGAGCCCAAGCCTCACCAGGAATACCAATGATACACCACTGATATTTATTATCCATCTGCTCACGGTATTTCATAATCTTAGGTCCGATAACCTTTCTAACCTCAGTCATCTTATCCTGGTCTACTCCAGCCATAGCGTCTGGGTCAGATGAATCAACATAAAGCCTTGCAGGTAAATTTTCTACCTGATATTTTAGTTTTTCTTCCTTCCATAATGGGAATTCTGTTAAAGTCTTAAGTGATGCCTTTTGATTAGTAAGCTTTTCAACCTCATCAGATACCCATTCAACTGTTACAAGCTTAGCCTTAGCCTTATAAGCCTCTTCTACTAAATATTTAACAAAATAATTATCATTAACATTAGCTGTAATAATTAATTCCTGATTCTTCTGGATATTTACACCCATACGAATTGCAAGCTTAGCATAAGCCTTTAAAACTGATTTTTTCATAACTATTTGTTCTCCTCAATAAATTTTTCTATTTCATCAGGTTCCTTAATAATCTGTGGAGATAGCCATTCAGCTCCATCCTCAGTAATTAAAATATCATCCTCAATACGAATACCAATACCCTCTTCAGCTATATATAAGCCTGGCTCATTAGAAATAATAGATCCAGCCTGAAGTGGTGTATAATCACATAAATCATGACAATCAATACCAATATGGTGTGAGCAGCCATGATAATAATATTTAGATACCTCTTCCTCAGTCTTTTCCTTAATTAGACCAATCTTATATAGCTCTTCCTTATAATAATCTCTTAAAATCTGATTTAAGCCACGTGTTGTAATACCTGGCTTAGCATTATCAAAAATAAGCTTTTGACCATTTAAAACAATATTATAAATTTGTCTTTGTCTTGGAGTAAACTTTCCGTTTACAGGGAATGTTCTTGAAATATCCGCACAATAGCAATTAAGGGATGCACCTAAATCAAATAGGATTAAATCGCCATCCTCTGCCATTGAATTATTAAATGAATAATGTAAGCAGCACGAATTAGCACCACTTGCGGCAATAGTAGGGAATGAATATCCTGTACCACCATAATATTTAACAGCCTGATCAAAATATGATTCTAGCTGATATTCCATCTGAGGACCCATATGCTTAAGAATATTGATAATACCCTTATTAGTAATCTCAATAGCCTTCTTCATCTCCTCAATTTCTTCTGGCTCCTTAATTGTTCTAGCATGCTGGAATAAAGCTCTACCATTTAATATTTTTACATATGGTAATCTCTTAGTAATTCTTTCTGCAAATAAAGCCTCATAATATGGTGGCTCATCTAAATTCTCATTAGCCTCAATATCTAAATAAAGCTTATTAAAGCTTGCTAATACTGTTGTTAAAGTAGAATCAAAATTCTCTAAATTTCTAACATCTGTAATTCCTGATATTTCATAAATCTCCTCAGGAGATAAAGGGGCACCAACCCACTTAGCCTTTAATTCATCATATGGATTAATGAAGATAATTTCATTTGTCTTATTATTATGACCCTTTACTAGCATCACAATATTTTCGTATTCAAAAACACCAGATACATAATAATAATTTCTATTAACATCAAACTTATCTGGATGTGTTTCTAAATGCTTATTAGTTGAAAAGGATAATAATACTGAGCCCTCTTCCATCTGATTTAAAATCTTTTTTCTATTTCTTTCAAATACATATCTTTCCATATTTTCATACCTCAGTCTAGTATTATACTACTTTAATCCTCA
>JAILEP010000082.1 GCA_024697825.1 Acholeplasmatales bacterium | reverse complement strand
TCAATATAATACAGATATCAAGTATGCCAAGGATGAAGGTAAAGCTGAAGGACTAGCAGAAGGAGAAGCTAAAGGATTAGCCAAAGGTAAAGCTGAAGGACTAGCAGAAGGAGAAGCCAAAGGATTAGCCAAAGGTAAAGCTGAAGGACTAGCAGAAGGTAAAGCTGAAGGACTAGTAGAAGGTAAAGCTGAAGGTAAGGCGGAAAAACAGGCTGAAATGATAATTTCAATGTATCAAAATGGATTAGATATGGAAACTATCAAGAAAGTATCAAAGCTAGATGAAGCCGAAATCAAGAAAATATTGAATATTTAGACGAGGTATATGATATGGGAAAAGTAGAATACATATATCCAAGTGGTATAGCCGATGAAGATACATTGTATGATATTATTAGAGAAGAAAAAGCAAGACTTCAATATAATACAGACATCAAGTATGCCAAGGATGAAGGACTAGCTGAAGGAGAAGCCAAAGGATTAGCTAAAGGATTAGCTGAAGGTAAAGCTGAAGGCAAGGCAGAAAACCAGGCTGAAATGATAATTTCAATGTATCAAAATGGATTAGATATGGAAACTATCAAGAAAGTATCAAAACTAGGTGAAGCCGAAATCAAGAAAATATTGAATATTTAAATTAAAACTATTGGACATGTGCCAATAGTTTTTTTGTTAATAATAATCTATTTGTTAGCAATTCAAAAAATTGTCATATAAATAATTTACATTTTTCCTTTTACTATATAAGTAATTTGCACTTTTATATCATAATATGACATAAAATAATGATTGACTCAACTATCTCCATTTGGTATAATAAGCCGTGTTATGTCGTGTTACGATATAATATTAGATTTCCAAACATTTTAGTATTGGAGGGAGAAAAATGTCTAAAATAGCAGTAATGACAGATAGTAATGCAGGCTTAACTCAGGAGATGGGCGAAAAGCTTGGTATTAAGATTGTCCCAATGCCTTTCTTCATTGATGGTGAGGAATATTTAGAGGGTGTTACTCTTGATCAGAAACAGTTCTTTGAAATGCTTGACAAGGGAGCTAAGGTATCTACTTCACAGCCAGCAATTGGTATGGTCACATCAATGTGGGATGAGCTATTAGAAGAAAATGATTATGTTGTTTATTTCCCTATGTCATCTGGACTTTCTAAGTCTTGTGAGACTGCGACAATCGCCTCTCATTCAGATGAATACGAAGGAAAGGTATTCGTTATAGATAATGGTAGAATTTCAGTTCCTCAGGCTCAAGCTGTATTTGATTGCCAGGAAATGATTAAAAAAGGATTAAATATTCATACAATTGTTAAGGTATTAGAAGAAACAGGTATGAACCATGATATATTCCTAATGCTTGATACATTAGATTATTTAAAGCGTGGCGGAAGAATTACTCCAACTGCGGCTGCGCTTGGTGGTTTTTTAAAGCTTAAGCCTGTCTTAATGATTAAGGGTGAAAAGCTTGATAGCTACCGAATGAGAAATAGAACAATAGATGGTGCTAAGAAGATAATGAAGGAAGCCTGTCTTAAGTGTATTGAGGGCTATATGAAGGATATTGATGGTGATACATCAAATATTCACTTTGAGGTAGCTTATTCCGGTACAGACACAACTGAGGCTTTAGCATTTGTTGAAGAAATTAAGTCTGAATTTGGTATTAAAAATGTTGATATGCTACAGCTTTCATTATCAATTGCTTGTCATACAGGACCTGGTGCTTTAGGTATGGCTGTATCTAAGGCTATTCCAAATGACATCAAGGATGATATCATTATTGAAAAGAATGATGAAATTTTAAAAGAATTAAGATAATACACCGCTTGGTGTATTTTCTTTTATGGTATAATATTGGTAGTGAGGTGTTATAACGATGAGAAAAGATTTTGGTAAAAAGACAAATTTATTAGTATATCCTGTATTAATTATTGGCACATATGATGAATTTGGTAATCCTAACGCAATGAACGCTGCCTGGGGTGGACAGACTGATACAAATAAAATAAGTATCGCTCTTGCATCACATAAGACAACTGATAACCTACTTAAAACTGGTGCCTTTACAGTATCATTTGCGACAGAGGATACAGTAGAAATATCTGATTATTTTGGTATTTCAACAGGTAATAAGGAGGATAAGGTTAAGAAATCAGGAGTACATGTAGCTAAATCAGCTTATGTTAACGCTCCTATTTTTGAAGAATATCCACTTACTCTTGAATGTAAGGTAGTATCATATGAAAATGAGGTATTAGTTGGTGATATTATCAATTTATCTGCCGATGAATCTATTTTAGATGAAAATGGTAATATCGTAATTGAAAAGATGAAGCCAATTATTTATGAGGCTGGCTCTCATACCTATAGAAAAATAGGTGAAGTTGCTGGTAAGGCTTTTAAGGATGGCAATAAAATTAAGAATGCATAATTAATTACTGTTTAGAAACATTTGTTTCTAAGCAGTTTTTATTTGTCATTTTTTATTAATTATTTTACAATTATAGTAAAGCTATAGAGGGATACTATGAAATATATAAATTATGCAATAAAGGATTCTAAAACTAAAATTGAAGAATATGCAGAAAATATTAGCCTTAAGGCTGCCTTAGAATCGATTATTTTACTTAAAAACGATAATAATACCTTACCTCTTAATAATAAGAATATAGATTTATTTGGTAATGGCTCAAGGCATACAATTAAAGGTGGTAGTGGCTCTGGTGAGGTTAATGAAATAGGTGTTAAATCTATTTATGCTTCACTAATAGATGAGGGATTTACTATAAGCTCAAATGCTTGGCTTGATGATTATGATTTAGAATATTCTAAGGAATTAGAAAAATATAAGAAAGATATCCATAAATCAATTTATAAATTTGATTTCATCAATTTTATGGGAAAAAGAATTAATTTTATTCCTGGTAGATTATTAAATGATGATGATATTAAAGCTGACACATGTATTTATATAATTTCTAGATTATCCGGTGAAGGAAAGGATATAGAGGAAAATGAAT
>JAILEP010000142.1 GCA_024697825.1 Acholeplasmatales bacterium | reverse complement strand
TGTTCCTATAATCGCAACTACAATTGCGCTTGTACCTATAACTGCAGAAGCGATAGCTGAGGGTATGGCTAGAGTTGATAAGACCTATATTGATGTTTACAAGATGAATTCTAATATGAGTCCACGTGTAGTATTTAAGGTATATTACCCACTATGTGCAGGCTATATTAAGCAAGCAATTGTTAATGCAATTGGTATGGGTATTAAAATAATTGTAACTACTGAATATATTGCAAGTGTTAGAAATACACTTGGTGTTGCAATATTTAATGCTAAGACAGAGGTTGAATATGCTGAAATATATGCATGGGCAATAATTTTGATTATTATTGTTTTAGTATTTGAAGCTATTCCAACCTTAATAGGCTATGGTTATAGAAGAATGTTTTTTAAAGACAAGGCGTAGTGCCTTGTTTTTAGTATAAGGGGGGTGAATAGTATGGATAAAGCAGCAGCTAATCATAAGAAGATGACTGAAACGCCAGTTGGTAAGCTAATATTAATGCTTGGTATTCCAACAACAATTTCAATGCTTATAACAAATATATATAATCTTGCGGATACATATTTTGTTGGAACAATTTCTATTGAGGCTCAGGCTGCAACATCAGTGCTATTCACATTGCAGTGTATTATTCAGGCTGTTTCATTTATGTTTGGCCAGGGTGCAGGTACGCATGTAGCTAAAAGCTTAGCGGATAATGATACTAAAAAGGCATCAGAATATACTGCGACTGCCTTTTATTTAGGAATTGTGCTTGGAATTATTTTATTAACATTTGGTCTAATTTTTTTAGGCCCATTTGTAGAAATGCTAGGGTCTAGTAAGAATGCCCTTGCCGATTCTAAGGAATACGGAATGTGGATTTTACTTTCTGCACCATTTTTAATTGGTTCAATAGTCTTAAATAATGTTTTAAGATTTGAGGGTAAGGCCATGTTTTCGATGATTGGTCTAGTAACGGGTGGTTTATTAAATATATTTGGTGATTATGTATTCATTATGATTATGGGAATGGGTACACGTGGTGCAGGCCTTTCAACTGCTATATCACAGGTAATTAGCTTTGCTATTTTATTAATTCTATTTATTAAATATTGCCAGTCAAAGCTTCATCCTAAATATATAGCAAGAGAGCTTAAAACATATTTTCAAATATGTAGAGCAGGCTTCCCAAGCCTAATTAGACAGGGCTTAACTGCCATTTCTAATGGTATATTAAATAATTTATGTAAGCCATATGATGATGCGGCAGTAGCGGCTATGGGCATTGTTAACAGATATTCTAATTTCATATTATGTGTTGGTATTGGTATTGGACAGGGCTTCCAGCCTGTTGCGGCATATAATTATCGAATTAAGAAATACAATCGAGTTAAGAAGGGTTTAATTTTTACAACAGTATGCTCAACTATTGCGGTTGCAGTGCTTGCAGTATTTGGTTTAATTATCCCTGATAAGCTTGTATATTTGTTTAATTCAAATGAGGCAGTTATTAATGCAGGTACAAAGGCAATGAGATATATGTCTATTGGTATTATATTTGTCCCAATTTGTGTTTCGACAAATATGCTTTACCAAAGCACAAGACAAGCAGAAATCGCAAGCTTTTTAGCCTTACTTAGATCTGGCTTAGTATTTATTCCTCTTATTTTAATTTTAGAACCAGCAATAGGTTTTTTGGCAATTGAAATCTCAATGCCTATATCTCATATAGCAGCTGGAATTATAAGCTTACCATTTCTTTTGTATTTCATATACAAAACTCCAAATGATGGAAGCGAAAGTAATGAAATTATAGAAAATAGATAGTTTTCCACAAAAAATGTGGATAACTTCGTATAATGTGGAAAACTTATGTTGGAAATTAGTTTGAAATCCCATTGAAATATTTAAGTTAAATGTGATATAATCAAATAAAGTAAAGTGCTACTCGATAATTTAACTGCATGTTAGGAGGAAGTATTATGAAGAATTATTTAACATTGGTATATTTACCTGACGATGAAGAGATTGCTAATTACGTCCAGGAAGTATTCGAACAAAAACATGTGGAAGTTCACACATTCGAAAAGACAAGCGAGAAGATGGCTGATTGTCAGAAGGATATTGCAAACTCAGCAGGTTTAATCATCCTTCATATCTCTGATTCATTTGATTACAGAGATTATTTACATGAAATTGTAAAGGCAAACAACAAGTGTCAGATCATTTGTTGTTATACTGATAAATCTACATATCAGAATAAGTATCCATTAAACGAGATTGAATTAGTAGAAGGCTACCCTATTGAGGCTTTAGTTAACGATATCTGTTCAATTGTTGTTGGTGGTTACATGAAGGTTAGTGTTAATGCATTTAACCGTAAGAAATATAGAAAGCTTGCTTTCCAGTATTTCCAGAATGAGGACTATGTATGGTCACTATGCCTATTATTAAAGGTATTTAAGATTCATGATGTAGAGGTTAAGGAAAGAATCGCTGATGCATATCAGACAATTATGGATAACGATAAGGCTATTAACTACTATTCTATTTGTTTACCTATTAGTGAATTAAATAGCAAGGGTGAGGTTAAGATTATCGGTAATTCAGATGATGATTCTCAGGGCTTAATTTGTAACAACTTAGGTTACTTATATACTCAGACTAAGAACCTTGAATTCGCAGAAAGATATTTAAAGCAGGCAATCGCTTTAAAGAATCCAGATGCATTATATAACTTAGGTTATCTATATGAAACATCTTGGGCATATGATTCTAAGATGAGAAGAACTAAGGAAGGCTATGACTTATATTGTAAGGTATTAAGTGAAAAGTATACTTCTGATGCTTCTAAGGAAAGAGCTAAGGAGAAGCTTAAGACTGCGGCTGATAGATTATTAAAGAGAAAGAACTATGCTGCAGCGCTTCAGTACTATAAGGCTATCGGTGATGGTCCTAGAGCTGCTGAATGTATCAGAAATATTAAGCGTATCCGTCAGTTATATGAAGAAAGAAAGAACCGTCAGAGCGCTGCTCAGAAGGGTATTCCTGCAAAGAAGGCTGTTCCAGCTGCTACTGCAACTACAGTAAAGCCAGCTCCAAAGCCAGTTGCTTCTACAACTGAAAACACTGAAAAATAAAAAACACGAAGGAGACACATAGTGTCTCTTTCTTTTTGTTCTACAATTGCAAATAACTTGCAAAAACGATCTTATTGACTATAATATTATTATGAAAGAAGGTAAATAAATATGAGAATTGACATTATTTCCGGTTTCTTAGGCGCAGGTAAAACTACGTTTATTAAGAGATTATTAGAAACAAATTTAAAGAATGAAAATGTTGTATTAATTGAAAATGAATATGGTGAAATTTCAGTTGATAGCGACTTTTTAAGTGATGAAAACATTAAGATTAGAGAATTAAGCCAGGGTTGTATCTGCTGTAGCCTTGCAGGTGACTTTTCTAAGTCACTTAAGGATGTAGTAGATAAGTTCAATCCTGATAGAATTATTATTGAACCATCAGGAGTTGGTAAGCTTACTGATATTATCGCTGCAGTTGCTGATGCAGGCTTTAAGGATGAAATTAATTCATTAGTTTGTATGGTAGATGCTAAGAAAGCTAAGATGTATGATAAGAATTTCGGTGAATTCTTCGTTGACCAGATTAAGTCTGCTCATACTGTAATTCTAAGCCGTACTGATGTAGCTAAGGATGAAACTGTTGCACAGGCAATTGAAATTGTAAGAAAGCATAATGCTGATGCAGTTTTAGTTACAACTCCAATCGCAACATTATCTGATGAGGAATTAGTTAAGGCTTATGAGGGCTTTAATACTGATTTACTTGAGGGCATGGATTTAGATATGCATGAGGATGAGGAATGTGATGATCCAAATTGTAGCTGTCATCATCACCATCACCACGATGGAGAAGAATGTGACGATCCTGAGTGTGAATGTCACCACCATCACCATGACGACGAGGATGAGGAGCATGAGTGCCATCATCACCACCATCATGAGGATGAAGATGAAGAGCATGAGCATCACCATCACCATGAAGGCGAAGAGTGCGATGATCCAAATTGTGAATGTCATCACCACCATCATCACCATCACCATGGCCATGATGCAGATGAGGTATTTAACTCAATTGGCTTTGAAACAGCTAAGAAGTATGATATGACTGCACTTAAGGCTACATTAGATAAGATTGCTGCTGGTGAGTATGGTATGGTTGTACGTTCTAAGGGTATCGTTTGTGGTACTGATGGAAAGTGGTATGCATTCAACCTAACTCCAGAAGAGGTTGAAATTGTTGATAATAAGGCTATCCCTATGGGTAAGATTGTTGTAATTGGTTCTCATATCGATGAGGATGCCTTTAAGAATTTATTTTAATAAGGATTGATTTTAAATGAAAAAGAAAAAGGAATTACCAGTATTTCTACTTAATGGTTTCCTTGAAAGTGGTAAGACTTCCTTAATTAAGGAAATTGTTGAAAATAATGAGCAGTATCATAATGATACAACTCTTATTGTCGTTTGTGAGGAAGGCGAAGTAGAATACGATGAGGAATGGTGCCAGAAGTTTGGGGTTGCGGTTGAGTATATCGATGATCAGGAACAATTAACTCCTGAATATTTAGAAAAGCTTGACCATGATTATGCACCAGATAGAATTGTAGTTGAATATAATGCATTCTTTGACTGGGATGCTCAGGAGTTCCCTGAATATATGGTTATTTACCAGCAGATTACTCTAATTGATGCATCTAAGTTCAATGTTATGTTCAACAATATGAAGCAGATTTTCCAATCTATGGTTCAGTATTCTGCACTTGTTATTTTTAATAGATGCGGTGGTATTAAGGAATTAGGAACATATAGAAGATGGATTAGAGGTATGACTCAGCAGGCACAGATTGCGTTTGAGGATCAAAATGGTAATCTAACTACTATGCTTGATGAGGATTTACCTTATGATTTAAAGAAGGATGAAATCTATTTTGAAGAGGATGTTTATCCTACTTGGTATGTTGATGTATTTGATAATTATCAAAAATATTTCAATAAGACATTTAAATTTAAAGCATTTGTAAGAGATAAAACTAAGGATACACTAGTAATTGGTCATGATGTTATGACTTGCTGTAGTGCAGATATCCAGTTCTTAGGATATGAGGTTGTTAATGAAACAAAGGTTAATCCTAAGGTTGGAGATTGTATTTTACTTGAGTGTACAGTTCATAGAGAATTCTCTAAGCTTGCAGGTGAAGAGGTAGTAATATTACATGCAAAGAATATTACAATCCTTCCACCAGAAGAAATGAAAACTTTATCATTACAGTAAAAAAATACCCGGCTCACACCGGGTATTTTTAACTTACCATCATATCTAAATCATATTCCTTGATTAGATAATAAAATCTAGAAGGAATATCTATATCATAATAAATACCAGCTTCCTGATATTCTCTATTATTAATAATTGCGTTCTTTTCAATTATTGCAGAAATATCACCCTTTGAATAAGGAAGAATGATTCTGGCATGGACAGAGGATTTAGAAACCTCCTCTAAAATAGCATCAAATAATTCATTTAAGCCAAGCTTAGTTTTATTAGAGAAATTAATTGATTTCTTTCCCATTACTGTAATATTTTCACTTATTGTTTTATCCCACTTATTTAATAAATAAATAGTTGGGATTTTTTCACATTCAAGTGAAAATAATACCTCATTAACAACTCTTGATTGTTCTGATAAATATTCAGATGAGGAATCAACTACATGAATAATTAAATCAGCATTCTTTACCTCTTGTAGGGTTTGGTAGAAGCTATTAACTAAATTATGAGGTAGCTTAGATACAAATCCAATTGTATCTACTAGCATAAATTCAGTTTTATTATATGTTACCTTTCTATTAAAAGTAGAAAGGGTCGCAAATAGCTGATCCTTAGCAAAGACCTGCTTATCTGAATTAGCACCAGTTGCCTCAAGGATTGTATTCATTGTTGTTGATTTACCAGCATTTGTATAGCCTACAAGTGCAACGATTGGTAAATCATTTCTTTTAACTCTTGCAAGCTGATTTTCCTTAACTCTTTTAGAATCCTCGATTTCACGCCTTAATCTTGTTATTTCAGTAATTAAATGACGTCTATCCATTTCTCGCTGGGTTTCACCTGCACCTCTTGTTGCTGTGCCGGCACCACCACCGATTCTTGATTGCTCACCCTTCATATAGGCTATACGTGGTAGCATATATAAATCTCTAGCAAGCTTTATTTCAAGCTTTGCCTCAGATGAAGAAGCACGTAAATCAAAGATTTGAAGAATTAGATAGCTTCTATCTATTACCTCAACCTTTAAGATTTCAGCTACATTTCTAAGCTGAGCTGGGGATAATTCATCATTAAAGATAACTGTATCGATATCTAAGGCATGAACTAATATTTCAGCCTCAGCAAGCTTACCGCTTCCAATATATGTAGCAGCTACAGGCTTTTCTAGGTTTTGGGTAATGCTATCAATAACCTCGTAATTTAAAACCTCAGCTAAGCTTTTAAGCTCCTTTAATGAATAATCAATATTATATCTATCATATTTAGTTGTAACACCTATTAATAATGCTCTCACTAAAATCACCAGTAATATTGTACCAAAAAAGAAGTAAAATAGCTTAATTATTTTCATATATTTATATTAAATAGGATAGTAACAAATTATTATTATTCGTTAAATGGCTAGGATAAGCCATTTTCTTTTCATAATTTTTTTACTAAAAATCTTGAAACATAGTGACTTTTTTAATATAATGTTAAAGTAAATGTTTTAAAAATTTTTAAACTTGAAAGGTTGTGTAATTATGGGAAGAGCCCACGAGGTTCGTGCAGCATCTATGGCTAAGACTGCTGCTATGAAGTCATCAAAATATGCTAAATGGGGAAAGGAAATTTTCCAGGCTGCTAAGGCTGGTGTTCCTGATCCAGAAATGAATCAGAGCTTAAAGAAGGTTATCGAGCGTGCAAAGAAGGACCAGTGTCCTGCAGACGTTATTAAGCGTGCAATTGCAAAGGCTCAGGGTGTTAACTCTGGTGCTACAAAGGAAAAAGTTTATGAAGGCTACGGTCCTGGACAGGTAGCAGTTATCGTTGAGTGCTTAACTGACAATGATAACCGTACTTTCACAGAGGTTCGTACAGCATTTAATAAGACAGGTGGTACAATCGGTACTGCTGTAAGCTATATCTTCAGCCGTAAGGCAGTATTCTCATTCGAAGGCTTATCTGAGGATGAGGCTATGGAAGCTTTAATGGAAGGCGATGCAGATTTCGAGGATTTATCTACTGATGAGGACGGTTTCGTAAATATTACTGCTGATCCTTCACAGTTCGAGGCAATTAAGAATGCACTTGAGGCTGCTAAGGAAGATATCGACTTCGATACTGCAGAAGTAACATTAGTTCCTTCTACAAAGGTTGATCTTGATGCTGATCATGAAGAAAAGTTCAGAAGAATGTTATCTCTATTAAGAGAATATGATGATGTAAATGAAATCTATCATAACGCTAACATCTCTGAAGATGATGATGCAGAGTAAAAATTTGTAATTTGTAATTAGGGAAGTGCTTGTAGAGGTACTTCCCTTAAATTGCTATTTATAAGGTGATTAATCCATGAAAGTAATAATTGAAAAAGATCATTTTATTAGAACCTTAAAAAGAATGACTCATGAGGTTATCGAGCGTAATGAGGAGCTTGATAAAATCATTTTAGTGGGTATTGAGAAGAAGGGTACACCAATAGCTAAAGAGATTCAGGCTTTAATTAAAAGCTTTGAGGGAGTAGATATTCCACTTGAAACTATTGATATATCTTCACATAGAGATGACCTTAAAAGAGTTTCTGATGTAAAAATAGAATTTAAAAACGACATCAATGATAAGATTATTATTTTAGTTGATGATGTTTTATATACAGGACGTACAGTAAGAGCTGCAATGGATGCCATTATGGATTTAGGTCGTCCATCTAAGATAGAGCTTGCTGTATTTGTAGACAGAGGACACAGAGAATTACCTATTCGTGCTGACTTTGTAGGCAAGAGTATTCCTACTAGTCGTGATGAAATGATCATCTGTGACTCAGAAAACAAGGAAGTTATTTTAAAATAAGTAGTATAGCGTTTATAAAAACGCTTTCTTAAAGATATTAGTTTGTTCTAACCTTCATTTGTGATATACTCGATTTGTATATCGTGAAAAAACAAATGATTTTGTTAGAAAAACACGAAGAGGGGTAGAAAACATGTTAAGTGATCTAGAAATTGCTCAGAAAGCAGAAATGAAGAATATTACTGAAATTGCTGCTTCATTAGGCATCGCAGAAGACGATCTTGAAACTTATGGTAAGTACAAGGCTAAGGTAGCATTAAATGCTAAGGGGAATAAAAATGCTAAGCTTGTATTAGTTACTGCTATTAACCCAACTCCAGCAGGAGAAGGCAAGTCAACTACTACAATTGGTCTTGGAGATGCATTTTCAAGATTAGGTTACAAGAGCTGTATTGCATTACGTGAGCCATCATTTGGACCAGTACTTGGTGTTAAGGGTGGTGCAGCAGGTGGAGGATATGCTCAGGTTGTTCCAATGGAGGATATTAATTTACACTTCACTGGTGATTTCCATGCTATCGAAGCTGCTAACAATACTGTATCTGCAGTACTTGATAACCATATTTATCAGGGAAACGAATTACATATTGATCCAACAAGAGTAATTTGGCACAGAGTTATCGATATGAATGACCGTGCTTTAAGAAATTGTGTAATCGGTATGGGTGGCCCAACAAATGGTGTAGTTAGAGAGGACCATTTTGATATTGTTGTTGCTTCTGAAATTATGGCTATTCTATGTCTTGCATCTGATATGGATGATTTAAGAGCTAGATTAGACCGTACAGTAGTAGCTTATACATATGACAGAATGCCTGTCACTATTAAGGACTTAAATATTACAGGTGCCTTAATGATGATTTTAAAGGATGCAATCTGTCCTAACCTTGTTCAAACACTTGAACATACACCTTGCTTCATTCATGGTGGACCATTCGCTAATATTGCACATGGCTGTAACTCAGTAATTGCTACAAAGAAGGCAATGAGCTATGCAGATTATGCAGTAACAGAGGCTGGCTTCGGCTGTGACTTAGGTGCTGAAAAGTTCATTGATATCAAGTGTCGTCAGGCTGGTATTCAGCCATCTGCAGTAGTAATCGTTGCTACTATCCGTGCTCTTAAGATGCATGGTGGCGTTAAGAAGGAAGACCTTGGTGTTGAGAATGTTGATGCATTAAAGGACGGCTTTAAGAACCTTGAGAAGCATATCGAAAATGTAAAGAAATTCGGTTTACCTTACGTTGTTGCAATCAACCGTTTCTCTTCTGATACTGAAGCTGAATTAAAGGCTTTAGAGGATTGGTCAGTAGAAAATGGTCATCCAGTAAGCTTATCTGAGGTATGGGCTAAGGGTGGCGAAGGTGCAGTAGACCTTGCTAAGAAGGTTATTGCTGAAATCGAAAATAATAAAAATGAATTCAAGTTCATTTATGATGCAGAGGATACAATCAAGACTAAGATTACTAAGATTTGTAAGGAAATCTATGGTGCAGCTAATGTTGAATTTACACAGGATGCAAAGAACCAGATGGCAAGACTTACAAAGCTAGGCTTTGGTGATCAGCTTGTATGTATGGCAAAGACTCAGTATTCGTTATCAGATAATCCTAAGCTATTAGGAAGACCTGAGGACTTTACTGTTACAATCCGTGGGGTTACACCATCAATTGGTGCAGGATTCGTAGTTGCCTTATCAGGTGATATTATGCGTATGCCTGGTTTACCTAAGGTACCTGCTGCTGAAAAGATGGATATTGTTGATGGAAAAATCGTAGGATTATTCTAAGAGAGAATTTGAAGGAGAATTGAAAATGGAATACGTTACAGGAAAAAGACAGGTAGTACTTAACTTCTCAGAGAAGTTCTGTAAGACTGGAAATGAAATTTTAAACTCTGACTGCTTTAAGGAAGTATGGTCAAAGTATTTAAAGGGATTATATGCTGCTGAGAACCAGAGCTTCTTACCAGTATTAAATATCTTCCCTAAGAAGAAGCTAGTATCTTATACTATCGATTTATTCAAGTTATTATTATGCTTCGAAATCGATGAGATTCAGGATATTAACCCATTCTATGCTCAGGCTTTAGAGCACAGAGATGTTTTATATGATTTAGTTCAGAATTTCTATGATTACTGGAGACGTTTAGAGCGTTATGCAGTTGTATTAAATAGAGCTACTAAGGATGGCGTTGAATCTTCATCATTCATCCAGGCTCAGACTGAATTCAATGATGTAGTATTATCTACATATAGAGCAATTTGCGAAAAGCTATTTGGTTCTAACTTCCCTATTTACCGTCAGCTTCCAGCTGGTGTAAATGCAGCTTTATTATTATCTAGAAATGAATGGATGAAGAAGGATTCTCCTTATTATTTCTTAGCTAAGTGTGACGCTATCGAGCAGATCGTTATTCGTCCACCATTCATCTCATATTCTGCAAAGAATAAGAGAACTGGTACTTATCCAGAGGCTAAGGCTAACCCTATTAATAGAATTAAGGATACATTCAAGGCTAACGAATATTATTGCTATGCTGCAAGAGTTGGTTCAGCACTTGCTTATGTATATTTCCACAGAGATTATTTAGCTCATGGTATCACAATTGGTAACCTATTCGAATTCGTACCACTTTCTGCTTGCAAGAATGTAAAGCCAGATTTATTATACGTATTCGGTGCTGAATATGATGGTGAATCAGAATTCTTCCATGATGAAGAAAATGGTATCTATGTTGGTATCGCTCCACATAATGATTCAATTGACTACTTCGGATATATGAAGAAGATGTTATTAACATTATATAATACTTCTATGATTGATCAGGGCTTCTTACCTATCCATGGTGCATGTGTACACATCACTATGAAGGATGGTAGAACTAAGAATGTTGTAATCATGGGTGACTCAGGTGCTGGTAAGTCTGAATCATTAGAGGCTTTATCAGAAATGGCAGGAGACAATATCTCTGCTCAGTTAACTGTATTCGATGATATGGGTACATTCAAGGTTGAAAATGGTAAGGTTAAGGCTTATGGTACTGAAATTGGTGCATTCGTTCGTCTTGATGATATGACTTCAGGTTATGCATATAGAGAAATGGATAGAGCAATCTTCATGAACCCTGATAAGATTAACTCTCGTTTAGTTATTCCAGTAGCTACATATCCACAGATTATGAAGGGTTATGAGGTTGATATGTATTTATATGCAAACAACTATGATCCTGAATGCAAGTCTCCAGTAGAATTCTATGAGAATGCAGAAGAGGCTAAGCCAATCTTCATCCGTGGTGCTAGACGTGCTAAGGGTACAACTCAGGAAACAGGTATGACAGAGTCATTCTTTGCTAATCCATTCGGTCCTGTACAGAGAGAAGCTCAGACTAGAGAAATTATTGACAAGGTATTCGAAGCTTTAATTAAGAACGGTACTAAGGTTGGTGTATTACACACTAGACTTGCTGTTCCTGGTATGGAGCATGAAGGTCCTGCAGCTGCAGCTAAGACTTTATTCGAATTATTAGAAAAGTAAAAGAAAAGAGAGTGTGAATTATGGCAGTTAAGGTTGGCGTAATTATGGGCTCAAATTCTGACTACAATGTCATGAAGGATGCCTGTGATATATTAGAACAGTTCGGTGTTGAATATGAAAAGAGAGTAGTTTCTGCTCATAGAACTCCAGATTTAATGTATGAATATGCTCATTCTGCAAAGGAAAGAGGCCTTAAGGTTATCATTGCTGGTGCCGGAGGCGCAGCTCACCTACCTGGTATGGTTGCTGCTATGACAAGCTTACCTGTAATTGGTGTGCCTGTTAAGAGCTCTAAGCTAAGCGGCCTAGATTCATTACTATCAATCGTTCAGATGCCTGGTGGTGTTCCAGTACTTACAGTTGCTATTGATCAAGCAAAGAATGCAGCTTTATCTGCAATTGCTATTCTTGCAACTAATGATGAGGAATTATCAAAGAAGTATGAGGAATTCCGTAAGAATCAGACTGAAACAGTTCTAAAGATTGAATTATAATATATTAAAGAGCCTGTAGAAATATAGGCTTTTTTAAAACCTTAAAAAATAATATAAAGTGTCAAGAAAAAATACTTGACACCCAATTTTTATATGATATAATACTTATCGTAATGATTTATTGAAAAGGAGTGTTTTAAACTATGGTAAAGATTAGATTACAGAGATTTGGTGCTCACAAGGCTCCAAAGTACCGTATTGTTGCTGCTGATTCTAGAAGCCCTAGAGATGGTAAGTTCTTAGAGATTTTAGGTACTTATAATCCTAAGACAAATCCTGCAACTGTTACATTAGATGCAGAAAAGATTCAGGCATGGATCAAGAATGGTGCACAGCCAACAGTTACTGTAAAGAACATTTTAGTTGCTAACAACGTTATTTCTAAGTAAGAGGTGTAAGCAATGATAAAGTTTGAAGAATTAATCAAAAGCTTAATTCTTCCTTTAGTCGCTTATCCAGAAGATGTTGAGATTATAAAGGTTAAGGAAGAGGGAAATAGTCTTGAATATAAGGCTCTAGTCAACTCTGAAGACCTTGGCCGAGTAATCGGTAAGGGCGGCAGCCTGGCTAAGGCAATTAGAACTGTTTTATATGCCGGTGCCTCTAAGGAAGGAAAAAGAATACACCTAGATATCGATGGCAAGTAAGATAATTAAGAGGAGAAATCCTCTTTTTTATTTTTCTTATTCCTTTATTAATGATATAATTAGATTAAATTAGGAGTTGTGATTATTATGAAATTTTATAAATGTGGACATATTATGACAACACATGGTATAAGAGGTGCTCTAAAGATTAAGAATCTTTCTGATTTTGATAGATTCTTTAAGGGGAGCCGTCTTTATATTTTATATAATGATGATTATGTAATGGTTAAGGTTAAATCAGTATCTACACAGGATGCTCATTTACTTGTTACATTTGAGAATTTAGAGGATATTAATCTAGTAGAAAAATATCGTAATACTGATATTTATGTAAGCGAGCTAGATCGAGCTAATGAGCTATCTGAAAATGAATATTATTTCAGTGACCTAATTGGTAAAGAGGTTGAAAACCAAAATGGTGAGGCTCGTGGTATAGTTAAAGAGGTAAGAGAATATCCAGTATGTCATTATTTAGTTGTTAGATATAATGATAAGGATAGCTTAATTCCTTTCCAGGAAAGATTTGTTAAGGATGTAACTGATACTAAGATTATTATTAATGAAATTGAGGGATTATTTTGAAAATAAAAATTCTTACCCTATTCCCTAATATGTTTTCAGGATTTATTTCTGAATCTATTATTAAGAGAAGTATTGATAAGGGTGTAGTAGAAATTGAATTAATTGATTATAGAGAATATAGTAATGATAAGCATAACCATGTTGATGATACACCATGTGGTGGTGGAGCAGGTATGGTTATTAAATGTGATGTCATCGATAGAGCCTTAGAGGCTAATAAGACAGATAAATCATATGTTTGTCTTATGACACCTCAGGGAAAGCCTTATAAGCAGGAAATGGCTTATGAGCTTGCCAAAAAGGATGAGATAATCCTAATTTGTGGTCATTATGAGGGATTTGATGAAAGAGTTAGATCAATGGTTGATGATGAAATTTCTGTTGGAGATTTCGTATTAACTGGTGGTGAAATTCCTGCGATGGCAGTATCTGATTCAATCATTAGATTATTAGATGATGCCATTACTACAGAATCACATGAGGATGATTCATTCTCTTATGGATTACTTGAATATCCACAATATACAAGACCTGTTGAATATAAGGGTATGAAGGTACCTGAGGTCTTATTAAATGGTAATCATAAGCTTATTAGAGAATTTCATTTAAAGGAAGCCTTAAGAAAAACCTATTTAAGAAGACCTGATTTATTAGAAAATAGGGATTTTACTAAGGAAGAGCTTAAGATGCTTGAGGAGATAAAAAAGGAGGAAGCGTAAAATGAAGGAAGCCGGAGTATTACTTCACATTTCATCTTTGCCAGGTAAATATGGTGTTGGAAGTCTTGGGCAGTGTGCTTACGACTTTGTAGATTTTTTAAGCGCATCTGGCCAAAAAATATGGCAAATATTACCACTTGGTCCTACCTCATTTGGTGATAGCCCCTATTCTTCAACGAGTGCCTTTGCGTACAATCCATATTTTATCGACTTAGATTTATTAGTTAAGGATAAGCTAATTAATAAGGAAGATTTACCAGAGCCTTTTTTGGCAAATAGAGTAAATTATAATTATTTAAAGGAAACTAGATTTCCAATTCTTCATAAGGCATTTTTAAATTATAAGCTTTATGCTCATGATTTTGATGAATATTGTAAAAAGAATGATTACTGGCTAGATGATTATGCTATGTTTATGACTATTAAGGAATGGATGGATGATAAGCCTTGGTCTGAATGGTATGATAACGAAAGAACTAGAAGAGCTGAATCATTAAAATGGCTAAAGGAAGAATTTAGCCCAGAGCGAGTTAAGGAATTTAAATTTTATAATTTCCTATTCTATAAGCAATTTATTAAATTAAAAAAATATGCTAATAAAAAAGGCATATTAATTATGGGTGATATGCCAATATATTGTGCATATGATTCAAGTGATGTTTGGGCTAACCCTAAATATTTCCAATTAAATCCAGACCTAACACCTAAGGCTGTTGCTGGATGCCCACCTGATTTTTTCTCAGCTGATGGACAGCTTTGGGGAAATCCTTTATATGACTGGGATTATATGAAGAAGGATAAATATTCATTCTGGGTTAAAAGGGTTAAGCATTCCTTTGAGCTATTAGATATTTTAAGAATTGATCACTTTAGAGGCTTTGCAGGATATTATTCAATTCCTTATGGTGATACAACTGCTAGAAATGGTAGCTGGCTAAAGGGACCAGGCTATGATTTATTTAAGGCTATTAATAAGGAGATTCCAAATGCTAGAATTGTGGCTGAAAATTTAGGCTTCCTTACTAAGGATGTTTTTAAGCTACTTGATAAATGCAATTATCCTGGAATGTGTATTTTCCAGTTTGAGCTTGGTGATGGTAAGAAGAATGTACCACTAAAAAAAGGCTTTAAGCCTAATAATGTGTTCTATACAGGAACTCATGATAATCAAACTATTACATCATTTTATTATCAACAGCCAGAAAATTATAAAAAGATCATTGATAATTTATGTAATATAAAATTCTATGATCGACCTAATCTTAAGATTTGTGAATTCGCAATGAAGACAGATTGTGATATGGTCATTATTCCAATTCAGGATTATTTAGGTTTACCTGATGACTGTGGAAGAATGAATCTTCCATCGACAGTATCTAATTCTAATTGGAGCTATATATCTAAAAAATCAGATTATACTAAGGAATTATCCGCTTTTATAAAGAAGATTACAGAAGAAGGCGGAAGATAAGGAGTAAATATGGTAAGCTATTTTCTTTCAACTGATGATTATTCAGCTGCCTCTAATAAAATTGAAGAAATAAGAAGAAGCTTGAGTAAGTCATTTGAGGAAATCTCATATGATTTAGATGAGGATTCCATCTATGAGGTTATAAATGATCTTACCACAATCTCTTTATTTGAGGAGCCTAAGCTTATTACTATTAAATCAGCTGAGCTAATTACTGAAATATCTGATAATGCCTTAAATGAGCTATTATCAGCTATGGGTAATTATGATTCAGAAAATATCTTAATTGGTATAACAGTTAAGGACTATGATTTTAAGAATAAGGGCGATATTTTAAATCGTATTAAAAAGAATGCCTCATTCATTGATATTCAGGTTAAGAATATTCCAGTTGATGAATATATTGAAAAGAGCTTTAAGAGTGAGGGCTATTCAATTACACCAGATGTAGTTAATACCCTTAAGCAATATACTGAATCATTAACTCAAATTAATTCATCTATTGAAATCTTAAAATGCTATAAGGCTGATACTAAGTCTATTACATCAGAGGATATTAATCTAATGATACCTAAGCCTTTAGAGGATAAGGGCTATGAATTAACTAATGCCTTACTTGCAGGTGAGAAGAAGAGAGTCTTTGAAATTTATGAGGACTTTAAGATTATGAACGCTGCTGGTAATGTTATTCCAATGCTATTAAATAAATTCCAGCAGCTGTATAATGCTTATATATTAAATAAAGCCCAAACTCCACAGGAGGTTATCGCAACACTCCTAAATGTAAGTAAGGGCCAGGCTTATTATATAATTAAGGGTGCTAAGTCTAGATCAGTTGTCGATATTAAAAGAAATATCGAATATCTTAACAAGCTTGATTATGATATCAAGACTGGTAAGATTGATTATGAGCTTGGACTTCAGCTATATTTCCTAAGATAAGCAAATAAAAAAACACCTCAAAGGGTGTATTTTTTATTTACATTAATTTATAAAATTATAATGTATTAACTGCCTTTGCTAACTCGGCCTTCTGTCTAGCTACATAGTTCTTATGAACGATGCCCTTAGCCTGTGCCTTGTCAAGCTTCTTATAAGCTAAGCTTAATGCTGCCTTTGCTTCTTCAGCGTTCTTTGCTTCAACTGCAGCGTATACATTCTTAATAGCTGTCTTTAGACCTGACTTGTATGAAACGTTAGCCTGTCTTGCCTTTTCATTAGTGCGGATACGCTTGATCTGCTGCTTAATGTTTGCCATGAGTTTTCACCTCCATTAGATTACATGCCAATACCACATGCAACCACAATTATATCATTACAGAAAAGTTAAATCAAGAAAAAAATTTTTTTAAAAAAATTATTTCCAAAATAGGCTGTCAATACCTATATTTAAATTTCTTCTAGTGATATAATTAATTTACTTTTTTAGGGAGCTGATGTTTTTATGAAATATTACGTAGTATACGTAAATATAGTCAAGGACAATGTCATTCAGGAGATTCCATTTTTAAGTGATGAAATCCTACATGTAGGTGATGTTGTTGAGGCTGAGGGAATAGTAGGAGAATTAACAGTAGCGAAGACAGTGGAATATGATGATCATAATATGCCATATAACGTTACACATTTAAAGAAAATAGTTGGATATAAGCCTCAGGGTGAAAGAGTAAGAATTGACGCTAAAATCGACAATGTTTTTTCTTATGCCGATTATCATGTTGATACATTATCAAGAGTTGGAGGAGATGGTAATCCAACAGGTATTTCATTCATTAAGGGCTTAATGCTTGTCAATGAAGGAAATAAGGTATATGACAATTTAACCCTTGAATTCCATTTTTCAAATGGTGCCTTTAATGCAGAGACAATTAATCTTCCTGCATTAACTGCCTTTTCTAAAGAGACTGTTCATGTGCCATTTATCTATGTATCACTTAAGAATTTAGAGGCTATTAATGAAATAACAGCCCAGTCATTAGATATCGTACTTAGAAGTGGAGAGGATGTCATTGCAGACTTCCATCATATTTATTATTTATTACCACTTTCAGTGCCATCTATTGAGGCTAGATATGATTTTAGACATTATTTAAAATATATAACTCCTAATAATAAGGATGTTAGAGCTTTAGCACTTGAGGCTATTAAATATAATGATAATAAGGAAATTGTCGCATATCAAAATGCTGATATGAATGATATAAGACGTGAGCTAAATGCTATTTATTTAGCTATTCATAATGCAGGTATTGCATATCAAAACCCACCTGCAGGCGGCTTATATTATGATGAGGGTGAGCCAGACGCTCCATATTCCCAAAGAATAAGAAGAGCGAGTGAAATTATTAAGGGCCATTCAGGCACATGCTTAGATATTGCCATGCTTTATTGTGCAGTACTTGAAAGTGTTGGCTATAATCCTATTTTTATTGTTAATAGAACTCATGCCTTTATTGGTGTTTATACAAAGGATAGAGAGGATTTAGCTAAGGATATCTTTGATAATGGTATTTTAACTAATCCAACTCATTTATATAATTACACAACTGGTAGTGATGAAATATTAGTTATTAATTCTGTAATGGTTACATCACTGAATAATGCATCATTTACTGATGCCATTGAATCAGGTACTGAATTAATCAATGGCTATGATGATTTATTCTTTGCCTATGATGTAGAATTCCTTCATAGAGGAATCTTTAGACCTATTCCAGAATCAGATGATGATAATATTGAGGCTGAGATTAAGGCAACTAGAATTAAGGGTGATATTTCACCTGTTGAAAATATCCAATATATTGAGGTTAATAAGGCTGAGGATAAGGATAGATTTACATTCTGGGAAAAGAAGCTTTTAGATTTAACAGAGGCTAATGTCTTAGTTAATTTTAATCCTAATTCTAATAATTCGGTAAGAATTGCCTACGATGGTGATTTTACTGAAATGCTAAATGAAGACAAGATTAAGCTTTTAGATCCTATTAAGGCTGAAAAGGTTGAGGATTTAGATGAGGTTATTAGAAGAGATTATAAGCCTAAGGATTTATTATTAGATTATGATTCTTCTAAGGTTTATACATTTGGTATTGATAAGACTTTAAAGAGCATTATTAATAAATCTAAGTCTGCAACAGATGAAACTGGTGCGCCTACTCTATATTTAATTATGGGTATGCTTAAATATGAAAGAATGAATAGACAGCAGGGTATGGCACCATTTATGGTACTTCCTGTTAAGATTACTAAGAATAAGAATAAGCCAGGCTATACAATGGCTTATGATTATGAGGATGTCATGATCAATCAGACATTCTTTGAGTATTATTCATTATTCCATGACGATGCCGATTATTCATCATTATATGGTGTTAATGCAAGTGATAAATATAGAGATATTTGTCATACCTTTAAGATGCTAAATAATGGTGATATTACCTTAAATGAAAATGTCTTTATGATTGCAAATCTTACATTCTCTCACTACATTATGTGGTTAGATATGAAGAAGCGTCATGATGAATTAAAGAAGAATAAGGTTGTCCTAAGTATTCTAGAAAATAAGAATATGCTAGATGAGGTTCCTGATTTAGATACAGAGATGGATCCTGAGGATTATTCTACATTTGCAGCACCACTTCCATATGATTCAACTCAGCTTGAGGCAATTAAGGATTGTGCTAAGGGCAAATCATTTATACTTGATGGTCCTCCAGGTACAGGTAAGTCTCAGACTATCGTTAATATGATTGTTAATGCCTTCTATAATGGCAAGACTGTTTTATTCGTTGCAGAAAAGAAGGCAGCCTTAGATGTAGTTGCGGAAAGACTTGAAAAGATCAAGCTTGGTAGATTTGCGCTTGAGCTACATTCTAACAAGGCAAATAAAGCTGATTTCTTTGCGAAATTAAAGAGTTCTATGGAAATAGGTGAAACAGCCCAAGACCCAGAATTTAACGCAAAATGCAGGGATTTATTAGTTAAAAAGGATGAATTATCTAGAATCATCAATAAGATGCATGAAAAGAGATATTTCTTATCTTTATATGATGCAATTATTGATTTAGAAAATCATAAGAATACTGAAGAAACATTAAATATTCCAGATAGTGTATTAATTAAATATACTGAAGAGGATAATTATAAGGCTTTAAATCTAATAAGAGAATTATTATCTCATACTAGAGAAATCCGTAATTATGATGATTCCTTAGCTAAATATGTAGGCTTAGATAAGGTATCATTCTATGATGCCGATAATATTCATAATGATTTTAAGAAGCTAGCAGCTGAATTTGATGATTTATATTATGATATCGAAAAGCTTGTTAAGGCATCAGGCCTTGAGGCAGAGCTTAATCAGCCGGCAATAGCTGATCTATTATTACTTTTAGATTTAGCTTTAAATAAAGAGCTATATATGAAGGAAAGAATTGCTTATTATGAGGATTATGATGAGGAATTAATTAATTCTGTATTAGCTTCTGCTAAAAAGCTAAATGACTTAACTAAAGCAGGTAGTGATTATAAGCTTGATTTAATTAAGGATATTGATTATAAGAGCGCAATTGATGAAATTAATAATACAACTGGATTCTTTAAGAAGCTTAAGGTTAAGGGTAAATATAAGAAGGTTCTTGAGCCTGTACTTAATGTTAAGCCTAAAAAGAATTTAGTAGGCTATTTTGAATTTATTGGTAAATATAACGAATGTAGTAGCTACATTGATTTAAATAAGAAGGATATCAACAATCTAATTGGTGATGATATTAAAAATCATTTAGGTGAGGTTGATAGAGTTAAGGATGCTTATTTAAATACTAAGGAATTAGTAAGATTATGTAAGCATATGGATTTATTAGGCTTTGATGATTTATCATATTTATTCGCAGATATATATGAGGCTAAGTCTGATAATTTAAGAAATTCCTTAGCTAAGGTTAATAAGGAGCTAGCTTCTTATAAGGATTCAGAGGCAGCTGTTACAGAAAAATATGCAGTTAGATATAAGTCTCTTGATATTCATTCATTTAGAAGATTTAATGAATATATGTCTATGGTAGATATTAATGAATTGACTGCTCAGGCTAGAATCAATAATATTTTAGCAGAGCTTGATTCAATGGGCTTAAATGTTGTTAGTGAGGCTATTTTATCTGGTAGTGTTAAGGCTAAGGATTTAGGTCCTGTATTTGATAAGAGCATTGCGGAAAATATTATTAGATTATATTTCTTAGATGAAGAGATTAATTATTTTAATCCTTCATATTTTGAAAATGAGATTAAGCGTTATAGAGAATTAATTAATGAATATAATAATATTGTTATAGAAGAGGTTTCAGCTAAGCTTACTGCTAGATTAAATCATAACAGTATTGATTATTTAGAATCATCTCCAATTGGTAGACTTAAGAAGGCAATTCAGTCATCAGGACGTGGTACTACAATAAGAGAAACATTATTAAATTATGATTCAATTATGAAGAGCTACTTCCCAGTATTTTTAATGTCACCTTTATCTGCAGCTCAGTATTTATCTGTTGATAATAGTGATGGTAAGGGTGTTTCTAAGTTTGATATTGTTATCTTTGATGAGGCATCACAGATTCCAACACACGAGGCTATTGGTCCTATCGCAAGAGGTAAGAGCTTAATTGTTGCAGGAGACCCTATGCAGATGCCACCATCTTCATATTTCCAGGCTGGAATTAATTATAGTGAGGATGATATTGAATTTGAGGATGCTGATTCATTATTAAATGAATGCTTATCTATTGATATGCCAAGACATCAGCTAAAGTTCCATTATAGAAGTCATCATGAATCTTTAATTGAATTCTCTAATAGAAATTATTATAATTCTTCATTATATACATTCCCATCTAGTGATTCAGATAGCTTTAAGGTTGCATTTAAATATGTATATCTTAAGGAGGAAAAGAAGAATACTAACCTTTCTAAGGAGGAATCTGATGAGATTATTAATACAATAAAGGAAATCTATGATAATCCTGATAATAAGGATAGATCACTTGGTATTATTGTATTTAATATCAAGCAGGAGGAGGCTTTAGAGGCTAAGCTTCAGACTCTTATGAGTACTAATAAGGAATTAAGAGATAAGATTAACTATGCCGCAGAGGCAAGCGGTGAGCCTTTATTTGTTAAGTCCTTAGAAAATGTTCAGGGTGATGAAAGAGATATTATTATCCTATCTGTAGGCTTTAGAAAGAATTCTTTAGGTCGTCCTTATGTAAATGGACCTTTAGTAAGAATCAATGGTGAAAAGAGATTAAATGTTGCAGTATCAAGATCTAAGGAACAGATGATTGTTATATCAACAATTAAATCTAGTGATTTTGAGGATGATGAAAGAATAACAAGCTTAGGTGCTAAGAAGCTTAAGTATTTCTTATCATATGCAGAAAGAAACACTTATGTATCTAATCAAAACATTGGTTACAATGATGAATTTGCAATGATTTTAGCTGATGATTTAAAGCAAATGGGCTATGAGGTTAATACTGGTGTAGGTTCTGGTAGACTTAGAGTTGATGTTGCAATAAAGAGACCAAATTCTGAGAATTATGAATTAGGTATTATTGTTGATAATTCAGCTAATATGGATGGATTATCATTAAGAGACCGTTTATATGTTAATGATTATATGCTTAATAATTTAAAGTGGAAGATTATTAATATATATTCAATTGAGTACTTTAAGAATAAGAAAGCAGTTCTTGCAAGAATTGTTGATGCGATTGATGATCCATATATTAAAAAGAGCATTGAGCTTAAGCCTGAAATCCTTGTTAAGGAAAAGAAGGAAATTAAGCTTACTCCAGATGAATATACTCAAGCTCCATTACTTGGAGTTAGATATGACAAGGAGGCAGGCTTCATCAATTTAGAGGGAGGCTTGAAGCTTGTTATTAATATGGAAGGTCCTATCTCTCTTAACCGTATTAAGGCTAAGATTAGAGAAATGTGCCATATTAAGGCACTAAGCCCTAGAATGAGTAATGAAATTGAAATGACATTGGCAAGCTTTAGCTATACAATTGATCAGTTCGATAAATTCTATTGGCATAATCAGGATAACTATATGTCTAATTTCCGTGTTGCCGGTGGAAGAGATATCCAGGATGTCGCAAAGGAAGAGCTTATTGCATGTATGAAGCAAATCATTAATATGCAGGGTGGTATGGTAGATGAGGAAGATTTATTCCGTGCTGTACTAGAGGCATTTAATTTTGAGTCTAAGACATTGAATAAGAGATGTCGTGAACGACTTGAGTTTGCATATCACTTTGGCTTAAAGGAAAGAATGATTGATTAACCAGCATTTGCTGGTTTTTCTTTCACTTAAAAGAATGTATAATAAAAATATATTAATATTCACAAATAGTCTGAAATATGCGCAAAAATGGCTATTTTTCGTGGTATGAAACCAATAGTTGCGTAAATTCAAACTAGATTTGGTAGCCTGCAACTGCTAATTTTGTTAAATTGAAGTTGCAAGTTAGGGAGGAAATGTTTATGAATATTGAGATTGCAAACAGATTACAAAAATTAAGAAAAGAAAATGGTTATTCACAGGAAGAATTAGCAGATAAGCTTGGCATATCTAGACAGGCAGTATCTAAATGGGAAAGAGCTGAATCTTCACCAGATACTGATAATTTAATTATTCTAGCAAGACTATATAATATGTCCTTAGATGATCTATTATATGATAATGAATCTAATGAAGAAATTAGAGATAGAAATATCGATAAGGAAGAGGAAAGAAAGCCTGATAGTATTTCTATTACTGATGATGAAGGACAAACTGTTAGAATTGAAAATGGTCATGTTAAATTTATTAATCCTGATGGAACAGAGGAAAAAAGAGAAAAGAAGTCAGTATTTTTAACTATTACAGACGCAATTATCCTATTATTAACATTAACTGGTTATCTCATTTGGTCATTTGTTTTTAATGCTTGGTATGTTTCTTGGGTTCTTTGGGTATTAATGCCTGCATTAATGTCTATCTTTGAAGCTATTTACAAAAAGCAGATAACAAAATTTGTATATCCATGCTTAGTAACTGCAATATATTGTTTCTTAGGACTTGAATTTGGGTTATGGCATCCATTTTGGTTCTTATTTGTTACAATTCCATTTTTCTATATTATTGGTGATGTATTTGACAAATATGTTTTTAAAACTAAGCCATTAGATGAGGATGATGATTAATATTTTATAGGTTCTCTCTTTTAGAGAGAGCCTTTTTTTAAATTTAAACTTGACACTGGCTCTCTATTATCGTACAATATCAACTGGTACATTTTAAAGCAATTATCCACAATTGCCCTAAATTATATTTTTAAAATATTTAGGAGGAAATTAACATGAATAAGACTTTCATGGCAAACAATCAAACAGTAACACATGGCTGGTATGTAATTGATGCAACTGGTCTTACACTTGGTAGATTAGCTACTCAGGCAGCTATCTTATTAAGAGGTAAGAATAAGCCAATTTATACTCCACATGTAAATTGTGGTGATAATGTTATCATTATCAACGCAGACAAAATCGTTTTAACTGGATCTAAGTGGGATGACAAGTTATATCGTCATCACTCAGAGTATTCTGGTGGTCTAAGAACTTTAACTGCAAAGGAAGTAATGGCTAAGTATCCTACAAGAATTGTAGAAGAGGCTATTTCAGGTATGTTACCTCATACTAAGTTAGGCGATCAGATGAGAAAGCAGTTATATGTTTATGCAACAGCAGAACATCCACATGCAGCTCAGAAGCCAGTAGAATTTGTAGTAAAGGCATAGGGAGGAAGTAAATATGGCAAAGAAATTAGTTCAGTATTTAGGAACAGGACGTCGTAAGAGTTCTGTTGCAAGAGTTTACTTACGTCCAGGTAAGGGTACAATCACTATTAATGGTCGTGCTTTTGAAGACTATATTCCATCTGCAGCAGTTCGTCTAGATGTATTACAGCCACTTGAGTTAACTGAAACAACTGAAAAGTTTGACATCTTAGTTAACGTATTCGGTGGTGGTATCACTGGTCAGGCAGGAGCAATCCGTTTAGGTATTACTCGTGCATTAATGGAAGTTAATCCAGACTACCGCGCAATCTTAAAGCCAGCTGGTTTAGTAACACGTGATCCACGTGCTAAGGAACGTAAGAAGTATGGTTTAAAGAAGGCACGTCGTGCTCCACAGTTCTCTAAGCGTTAGGAATTTGTTTGATTTTAATAATTGCAAAAAAAGAAGAACAGGCTTGAATATTCTCGAATTCAAGCCGTTTTTTTTATTTTTTGATAGTTTATTATAGTTCGTTTAAATTCGGTAAAAATCATTAGAATTTGATATCGTTGTTGCCTGCGTTGTTGTCCAAATTGATTTAAAGAGGTATTTCCAAATTTTGTGTGGTAAGCAATATTTTTTGAAAAATAATTATATTGTAAGCGTCAAATATAAATCCACCTAATATTCCACAAGTAAAAATAATAAATAAAGATAAAAATATTTTCATAATTTCTTAAATCATAAAAAAGCTGATTTATCCATGACAAAAAATCATAGACATCATCAGCTTAAATAAGCGGTTTAGCAATTTTGCAAGGGAGACAATCATTCCCTACAAGAGTAATTATACTATTAAATTAAATAATAAATACTTGATTTAAACATTTATTAAAAGTAAAAGAAAAAAGGCTTAATACATTATTGTATCAAACCTATTGTTCTTTAATGTCTAAGTAGAAATGTTTTAATACAATTTTAGCACCCTTAGGTCAAATCGTGTAAAAATTTAACCCCCTAATTTAGTCTTTCTTTATGAGCTTTATAATAGGTTTATTTATCTCTGGCTCTTTCGCATTAATAATATCAGCAACAGCCTTTAACAATTCATCCTCATCTAATTTCAAAAGTTTATTGCATTCTTTTTTGCTGATTGTAACATCATATTCTCTCTTATGTTCATTTGTTAGATAAATGATATATGTCTTCTTTCTTGGCCCATCAAGAACATATTCATCAAGTTCTACAATATCAATAAACTCTAGTAATGAATCTACTTCTGTATCATGAATATAGTAATTCTTGTTTTTAAAGAACCATGATAATAATTTGGTAGTTCTTGGTGCCTCTTCAAATACTCTACGTTGCTCAGGTGTAAAATATTCTTTCGGTTCACTATAAACTATTTTCTTTTCTGCCATGTATAATCATCCCTTTCTTTTTTAGTTAAATTTAAATTCTGAATAATCCACATCCATTATAATATAGTTTAATTTTACTATAAAGCCCTTATATTGTCTATGTTTGATTAGCGAACAGATCAAAAAACACCAAAGCTAGGAGGATGCCTTAGTGTTGCCTTGGTAAATCCAGGGCTTTTATTATTTTACAGTTGTTATGCTACAACATAGTAACGTGGTATTTTTGATGCTTACATTATATTTGAGAAAATTTTCTAAAAATTAAAAATAAAAAAATTTAAAAAAAGTTTTTTTCGTTTTGAAAGACACTTTTTGTTTTTATAATACGGACATTTGAGAAAAAATAAATAAATCATCTCTTTTATTTCTTAATATAAAACCAAAACATCAAGATTTTTATAAATTTTTATTTGAGAAAAAATTGGTTGTCCGTTCGAGGTCGTTTGACAGATATTTTTAATTTGCTATAATTCATGTGAAATTAAGAGCGCGATTAATTTTAATGAAAAGGAAAGAGGTCAAAAGAATGATTATTGAATTAACTGAAAAAGAAGCTAAGCTTGTTAAGATGCTTTTGTCAGAAGAAGTTGAAACTATCAATCAACTTATTAAAGAAGTTAATAGGAATGATGCTAAAGAATTAAATGGTCAAGTCAAGATAATGAAAAATGTAATTATTAAATTATAATAGTTTTCAAATTTCTATTATTTTGATAAAATAATAATAGTTAAGTTTTGCGATTGCAGAGTAATGACTAATTATAATAGAACATATTGAAAAATGTTCTATTATAAAATAATTTTTTAATTAGAATTGAGGGATATCTATGAGTTTGTCAAAACTGGAATTAAAATGGTTGGATAAAGATAAAGAAGAGAAGATTGAACCACGCATATTAATGGAAGATATTAGTAAAAGTTATAAAAAAAACGAGGAAGGTCTTTTCGATAATGGAATTTATGACAATTTATTAATTCATGGAGATAATTTACTAGCTTTGAAAGCTATTGAACAAAAATTTGCAAATAGAATTAAATGCATATATATTGATCCGCCATATAATACACGTAACGCTTTAGAGTATTACGATGATAATAGGGAGCATAGCACTTGGCTTAATTTGATGTATCCCAGACTTAAAATTTTATTTAATCTATTGAAAGATGGAGGAAGTATTTGGGTAAGTATTGATGATATTGAATCTCATAGGTTAAGATTAATTATGGATGAGATTTTTGGAGTGACTGGCTTCGTTGCAGATATTACTTATGAACGTTCAGGAAGTGCTGGTTTAGGGCAAGGGGGTTTATTTGTAAACAATAGCGAACATATTTTAGTCTATTCAAAAGGTGTTTTTCAATATAATCCAGTTTTAGGTAGTTCCTTATTAGAATTGAAAACTATGAAAAGATATAATAAGGTACTTAAATCAGAAGGACAAAGAGAATTGATAGATGAGTTTGAATCAAAATCCAATGGGTCAATAGTAAAAATCTATAAACATAGTAATTTTCAAATCGAGAGTATTTCTTTAAAAAATTTTGAGAAGAACGAGAAAGAAATAAGAAAAGAATTTTTAGATAATTTTGAACATTTATTTAGAACGAATAATGTTCAAAAAGAAAATGAGTTCCAAAATGATTTAATGTCAAGAATGGAAAAAACATCTTTATATACAGTTGATTATGTTCCGAGTAGAGGGAAATATAAAAATCAAAAAACAACTCTTTATTATTACAATTCTGAATTGTTTGCATGGTTGAAGGATACAGCATATATTGAAGATGGAAATATTGTAAAAACAAATAAATTAACTACTGTATGGAGACACGAAGAAATACCTAAAGCCGATTTAGCTAATGAAGGTGGAGTTGATTTTCCAAGAAGTAAAAAACCAGAACAATTAATAAAGCGTATTTTGGAAATCGCTACTAATCCTGGTGATTGGGTTTTGGATTCGTTCTTAGGTTCTGGAACAACAGCCGCAGTTGCTCACAAAATGAAAAGAAAATGGATTGGTATAGAAATGGGTGAACATGCATATTCACATGCTAAGTATAGACTGGATAGGATAATTGACGGACAAGACCCGATTGGCGTTACAAAGTCGTGTGGGTGGACTTCTGGTGGTGGATATAAGTTTTTTGAATTGGCCCCAACTTTGATAAACGAGGACGAATTTGGACAAGCCATTATAAATCCACAATACAATCCAGTAATGCTTGCAGCCGCTATTGCTTTACATGAAGGATACAACTATTCACCAAGTAAAGATTGTTTTTGGAAACAATCTTTAAACGAAAACAATTCATATTTATTTGTAACAACAACCCATGTTACAAAACAAATGATTGATTCTATTTTAGTTGATTTAAAAGAAGATGAGCATCTTTTAATTAGTTGTAAGTCTTATGATACTAATGTCATTGCTGGAATTAAAAATATATCTATTAAGAAGATACCCCAGTCTTTATTAAAAAACTGTGAATTCGGGAAAGATAATTACAATCTTAATATAATTTGTCCACCAGTTTATGAGGAGGATGAAGAAGATGAATAATATTAATTATCCTTTATATCCAGAATTTAATATTGATACTATTTCTAATGTGATGTCATTGAGAAAGCCGCAGAAACAAAGTGTAAAAATATTAGATTCTATTTTAGATGAAATACAATTGGGAAAAGAGACTAATTTACAAAATGCTGCTGATTCCATTCATGATGTCTATCCAATTTTTAAAGAATTTGAGCATTCATTTATGTCTATGACATTTGCACTTGCTACAGGTGTAGGAAAAACTAAATTAATGGGTGCATTTATGACATATCTATATACAAATAAAGGAATAAGAAACTTTTTTGTGGTAGCACCTAATTTAACAATTTATAACAAACTTAAAAATGATTTAGGTAATCCAGCTTCTGATAATGAAAAGTATGTGTTCAGAGGAGTAAGTTGTTTTACTACTCAGACACCTAATATATGGGCTGATGATGACTATAGAAATAGACCTGCACATGCAATTGGAGATTCTGAATCAATAAATATTTTTATTTTTAATATTTCTAAATTTAATTCTGATGAAAGAAATATGTTAAGTATAAATGAGTATTTGGGTCAAAGTTTCTTTGATTATTTGAAATCTTTAGATGATTTGGTTTTGATAATGGATGAATCACATCATTATAGAGCTAAGTCAAGTGCAAAGGCAATAAATGATTTAAATCCTGTTTTAGGATTGGAATTGACTGCTACACCTCAAGTTCAAGATGGAAGTAAGACAATATTGTTTAAAAATGTTGTTTATGAATATCCTTTAAGTAAAGCAATTAAAGATGGATACACGAGAACTCCTTATGCTTTGACTAGAAGAGATATAAATAGTTATAATTTTACTTCTGAAGAGCTTGATAAGACTATGATTAATGATGGCATAAGGCATCACGAAAATATGAAATTAGAATTAAAAAAGTACTCTGTTAATAATGGTGTTAAATTGGTAAAACCTTTTATGTTGATTGTTTGTAAAGACACAACACATGCACAACAGGTATTAGAATATATTCAATCTGATGCCTTTAGAAATGGTTTATATAAGAATAAGGTTATCATGGTGCACTCTAATCAAAAAGGTGCAGAAAAAGAGGAAAATATCAAGTTGTTATTGGATGTTGAAAAGGTTGATAATCCAATCGAGATTGTTATTCATGTCAATATTTTAAAAGAAGGATGGGATGTTAATAATCTATATACAATAGTTCCTTTAAGAACAGCGACAAGTAAAACACTTAGAGAGCAAACTGTAGGTAGAGGTCTAAGATTGCCATATGGTAAACGTACTGGAGAAAAAATGATTGACTCAGTTACGATAACTGCTCATGATAAGTTTGATGAAATTATTGCTGAAGCTCAAAGAGGAGATTCTATTTTTAATGCTGAAGGTGTAATTTATGCCGAGACAGAAAGAGAACGTCATGTTGTTCCAGTAATCCAAACATTATTCGATGATAATGAGCAAAGACAAGAAGTATTATCAGAGGCTGGATTAGATCACAATAATCAAGAGCATAGAGATATCTATAATGAAATTGTATCTGCTGTTACTCAAGCAACTAATAACCAAGTTAGACAAAATCCTGGACAAATAGTAAGTACTCAACAAGTTATAGAGCAAACAGAAAAAGATTTAGGTGAAAGATTTACAGACAATACTGATGTTCAAAGAATAATTGACGCTATGTTTGGAGTAACACGTGTTGGCGAAAATATTATAAATAATGTTCAAGAAAGACAAATGTTTATTCCAAAGATAAGAACTGAAGAGTTTGGTGATGAAGAATATATAATTCAAGATTTTGATTTAGATTTATCTCAAATGAATTATGTACCAATTGCGAATGAAATTTTAATTAAAAATCTTTTAGATTCAAGAGAAGAAACTCAAATTATTAAGGGAAGCGTCATTGATTTTAACACGATAAAACCTGAAAAAGTACTAGTTGATGGAATAAGAGAAATCAGCGAGATTGACTATGAAAAATGTCCTAAAATCATTCAAAAAGTTGTTATTCAATTTTTGAAGTATTATAGAGAAAGATTCAATGAAGAAGAAGTAAGAAACATTATTTTAATGTATAAAAGAGATATAACAAATAAATTTAAAAATCAATTATTACAGCATCTAGCTGTAAAGTATAATGGTATTGTGGAAGTTGTATCTGGCATTGAAACTGTTATATCAAATTACTTAGTGGATGTATCTGGAGATATCAAAAACATTAATGAAGAGCCAGAAGGTGACATTCGTTCTATTACTTATGATGGAGCAAGAAAATCTGTAACGACACCATATAAGTTTGATAGTAATCCAGAAAGACTATTTGCAATAGCCTGCGAAAATTCTCCAGAAGTTATTCAGTGGCTTAGACCTAGTTCACGTCAATTTAATATTACTTACAATCGTGGACATAGATATGAACCTGATTTTGTGGTTGAAACATCTGATATGTATTATTTGGTAGAAGTAAAGGATAGAAGAAAACTAACTGATCCAGATGTCGTTGCTAAAAAGGAACGTGCAATTGCTTACTGTAAAGTAGCTAGTGAATATAATATTGCAAATGGGCATAAGCCTTTTAAATATCTATTTATACCAGATAATGAAGTAGCATCTAATTCAAGTTTCAATAACTTAATGCAAAGATTTATTCAAGAATAAATATATAAAATTAAAAAATTTTTAGATACTATACATTTTTGTATAGTATCTATTTTTTTATTCGACAAAATTGTCGTCTATTTTAAGATGAAATTTTGACAATCAGCGTCAAAACTGTCGTAGAAAATGACAAAAAATATATAAAAGTCATTGACAGTGACATAAAAAACATATATAATGTGTTTGAACATTGAAAAAGGAGGTTTTTTATATGTTTAATTTAAAAAGTGAAATGACACAAATTGATGAGTTAACATTAAGAAAAATAATCAATCCAAACTATTTTAACGTAGAAGGAATAATTGGTTATGTAAATGATAACGAGATTATTACTTTTGATGTGTTTGTTAATTTCTTAACAGAAAAAGGGAAGCAAAGTATTAATTTCTCTTATTTGAATGAGTTTAAACCTATTAATAAAGCAGGGTTTATTAGACGTGTTCCTATTTATTTTAATGATGTTACATTAAAGAATGATGGTACATATGGAACAGTAACAGATATTTTTTATGGATATGCCAAATATATAAATAAGAAACAAGGCGTATTAGATGAAGAAGATGATTGGTACGGACAAGCTATTGAGTGGTACAAGAATATAGATTTTGAGCCTTTATATAAGATGCTTGAACGAGTTTATTATGATTTTGAAATTCCATTTGAAAAAATGACTGGTTATATTATGTCACAATGTGGAGATACAAAAAATTTTGAAGTGTTCGCTAAATGGTTCCAATATATTGGCTTATTGAACACTGTTGAAGAAAGTAATGTATTTCCCAAAAATATTCTTACAGCATTGAATAATGAACTTGTTGCAACACAACAAAAGCCATATATTTATTTTGCTGAGGATTATAGGGTTGTTACTACTAAAAAAGGAAATAAAAGAATGATTTTACTTGGAGAATTTCCATTTGATGAAAATGGAGATCCAATTTTAAAATGGATTGGAGTATGGTGCGAGAACATTGGTGAAATTAAGAGACGAAGACCAACAGTTGATCTAAATACAGTTCCTGATTTTGTTGCAAATCAATTTAATTCATCAATTGAAGGTTCTATTGTGATTGAGTTAAAAAATGACTCTAGAGTATTTTTAGCTAATGAAACTACTGTTGATGATGATTTGTTTGATGATGAAAAAACAATACTTTGGATAGAGGAATATACAGGTCCTAAGTGTATGAAATTTGATTACTCTAATATAATTAGCAAAAGAGAACAAATGGGTATCTCTCAAAAAGATGCTGCTGAAGCTATGGATATTAACCTTAGAACATACCAAAGAATTGAAATTGGTGATGGGAAACCTGATGCACTAAATCTAATTAAAATAATGAATTATTATGGATTGGAATCATATAGTGATTTTGTTGAAAAAGAAGCCATTGAAGACCCAAATCTTGAAAAGTTTTTATCAGGTAAATCACCTAGTTATTATATTGATGTAATATCACAATAAGATTTTAAATGTAATTATAATTGCATTTGAAAAATAAAAAAGGCATGACTTTGTCATACCTCTAATAAGTGCTATATACACTATAACCAATTATTATTATAGCATTTTAGTTGGAGTTTGACAAGTGGTCATGAGAAAGGAGCTCTATACGGGAAATGTTAATAATTCTAATTTAATGTGTCCAGAATGTGGTGCATTTCTAGGAAACGGTAAACAATTTGTTAAAGTAACCTTTAAATGTAATAATTGCGGAGCAAGCATTCTAGCCACAAGAACCGAAAATGGTTCGACGCAATTAAGCGTATGGTCATATAATTTATGTGTCCAGAAAGAGAAGAATAAGCATGAAAGATGCTTAGATTAAATTTAATATACAACGTTTATGCTTTTAAGGATTGAGGCAGTTTTAATCATAAGTCCGGCACTTGATGCATTAATAAGTTGTAGGAACGGAAACTATTATGATAATAAAGTTATCTAGGCCCTACAAGTAATGACAGTAATACAGGTTTTATTTCGTAATTCATGTTTTATTTGTTGTTATTTGTAGGGTTTTTATTTTTCAAGAAAGGAGAAATACTCATGACCACAAAAATAAGATACTCCTGTGGAAATGCCACAGGGAAACTAGCTTGTGAAATTGATGTTGTAAATAAGCTGATTATTACACAGTTTAAAGGTGTAAAGATTTATATATCAATGGAAACATACCAAGTAGTAAGAGAAGAAATTATACAATAATATTCAGTCGGCGGACGAAGAGAATACGCAGGAAATTTAATATGTCCTTAGGTGAACCGCAAGACGGGCAGGAAATAGTATATCTATTTTTTAGCTCGTCTTTTTATTTTCATTTAAGGATATAGCTTCTCCTAAGGATTATTTCTTTAGGAGAAAAAATGATTATTAAATATGAATTTGCTAATGGAGATGTTAGTGAGGTAGAGGTAACTGAAGAATTTGGTAACCAATACAAAGAAATGGAAAAGGAATTCGAAAATGATGAAAGAAAATGGCGTTATTGGGTTAAACAATCTCTAGATGATTATGATTATGAAGGCGATTGGGAACAAGACGAGTCATTAGATCCTTGCGAAAAAGCAATACTTGATGAATCAAAAAGAAGAATTGAAGAATTCTATAAGACACTTACAGAAGTTCAGCTTCGAAGATTGAAATTAAGAGAGGAAGGATATTCATTTCGTGAAATTTCCCGAATCGAAAACGTAGAACACAAGGCAATAACAAAAACTTTTAATCAAATAAAAAATAAATATTTAAAATTTTTTTCAAAATAGGGTCCCCAAAATGGCCTTCATTTCTCCATATAGTGAAGGGAGATAAATTTCGTTCGTTATAGTTCGTTTAAATCTCTCTTCAAAGGATGGTGATTTAATATGATTGTTTGAAGCCCATAAGGGTAGATTAAAGAAGAAAAATGTAAAGGAGAGATAAGATATGGGAATTGATAAGAATAAATTAACAATTCGTATTTCAGACTCTAAGTTCAATGAAGACATTAATAAGATGTCTAGACTTGCAATATTTAATGGTGATGCAATGAGCAAAAATGATTTTGTTCAACAAATGATTCGTTCAGGATTAGATGAATATAAGAAAACTCATTCTGATTCTACTGAATCTAATAATATTAATTCTAGTATTACAACTATAAACACACATATTGTGTCTTTAAAAGAAAGTGTAGATAGATTAATAGCATACTTATTAAGTAAAGATAGAACTAATAAATCTTATAATGATGCATTGTTATTATTAGGGTCTGAAATATTAGGTGTAGTATTGGATATTTCACTTGGTGTGCCAGTAGATAAAGAAGATATTGCTTCTGGATTCTATGATGACATTCCAGAGAAGATTAAGAAAATGATTCTTGAGGCTTCTAAGTAGTGGATAGTCCTAATGTATTAGTAAGAATTAAATATTATAAACCTGTGCCAGAAACTGCAGATAAATCCAATAAGTCAGTTGCAAATAGTATCAAAGCTAGGAATTTCTATACAAGCAATAAAGATAATGACAACGACTATTTAAATTATGTATCTCAGGGCGTTCAAGCTGGAGAAGTATGGGATTATGTAGCTTATGCAGGTAATGAGGA
>JAILEP010000081.1 GCA_024697825.1 Acholeplasmatales bacterium | reverse complement strand
GAAGCTAGTTAGGGATTATATAGGCTTTAAGCACTATACTCATTCTAATATTAATCAAAAGGATTTAAAAATTAAGCTTGATAGACTAAATATTTAGAAATCTTTAGTCTATCAAGCTTAATTTTTAAATCCTTTTGATTAATATTAGAATGAGTATAGTGCTTAAAGCCTATATAATCCCTAACTAGCTTCTTTGGGTCCTCAATTGACTGAATTAATAAACCAACGACTGGGTCAGTATTCTTTTCGGGGTCAATACCATTAACCTCTAAATATTTAGCAGAAGCCTCCGCTAATGCGGCAGTCATAACCTTAATATCTGCTGAAAGGCTCTCATAAACTGATTCAGGATCGCTCGGATTAATAGTCTTATTCTTATCCATATAAGCTCTAACCATAGTCTCATATTTCATAAGAATATCCATAGGCTTAATCTCATGCTCATTAATATATTTATCTAAATCGAAAGGCTTAGCCTTAACAATCTCAAATTTAAATGGATCAAAATAATCATCTGCTAATAAGTCCATTAAAGGAACATCATCAACCATAAATAATCTTTCATATGATTCTAAGGCTTTACTAGCAAATAGCATATGTTGCTTATAAAATCTAAACTGCTTATCCATCAAATTATTCATACGCTCATAAGCAATATTATTTTCAACAAAATGCTCCTCATCAGTGCTAATAAGGAAATCCATTCCTCGAACCATATTGTCGCAAATATCACCCTTCATTTTAAGCTCATCTGCAAAATCATTATAATTTAGCATCTTACGATACTTATCAAACAATGACATCTCACCAGCATTAACCTCAGCCTTAACATCATTCTTTAATAAAGTGTTCTCATCAATATTGGCTTTTCTTTTAGATATTTCATAGAAATTCTTACCAGGATTTTCCATGAATTCCTCTGGTGTCATACCAGATTCTTCAATAATGGCATACCAATAAGCTAAGCCATTCATTCTACCATTAGTAATAATATCCTTACGATATTTAAAAGGAACTGTAGATGTTCTAGTAACATCAACATTTGTATTACTAAACTTATTATCACCGAAATACTTTACAGTAATTTCTCTTAATTCCTCTAAGTGCTTATCCTCTTCCTTATAAGCCTTATTTAATTCAAAAAGCTCAGCTGTCTTAGCTTCAAGCTCAGCCTTTAAATTGGTAATATCAGTATCTATTTGAGCATTCTGATTACCAGCTGCCTTTAAAGCTTCCTTCTGTCCAATATTAGCATTAATACCTACGATTTCATCTGTAGTATTTATAATCTTATCAGCTATAGTAAGTAGATTAGTAAATGAATAAGCCTTAATACCTTCCTCAGAATAATGAGCCTTAGCCTTCATTGCCTTAAGCTTCTTAACCCCAAGGATTATACCTTCCTTAGCTTTATCATTTATCTTAATATCAATGCCATCTTCATATTCCTTAAAATTCACTTCAGGCTTCAAAATTAATACTGTAGATGCAGTTGTATTAGTATTATCAAACTTTACAGAATCAAAATTCTTTTCTTTATCCTCTTCAAGCTTATTGCCATATGCTTTTTTATTAAGAGCTGTAGTTTCAGCCTCTAAATTATCTCTTACCTGATTTAGCTGGAATTCTACTTCTGGCTTAGGCTCTTCTATTATTAAATCAATCTCATCTAATTCCTTACTTAAATCAAAATTAGAATTCTTATAATAATCAGTATTCTTAATGATATCTAAAATAGGCTTTTTATTCTTTCCCTTAGCAAGATATGGATTATGAATATCAAAGGCATAATATTCCTTAGTAACCTCTTTATCTAAATCAATATCTAATGCATCATCCTTAGCAATATCAATAATATTTACATTTAATGTATTCCAGCTCACATAGCTTTGTGGCTTAGATTTTCCATTAAGGTATTGTGTTAAAGGCTCACCGAATTTTTCAACCATGTGGTCATAAAAATTCTTATAACCATATCCAGATACAGAATTTGAATTAGTAACTCCAATATTTCTACATTCTGCCTTAATCTCTTCTTTTAAAGGCATATTGTTATCATCAGGACTAAAAGCATCATGGAAAATCGCTTCAGCCTTTCTTGTATTAACCCTCTCATTCATTTCAGCAAGTGCAGTCTTTTCATCAAATTCTGCATTCTGCTCATGCAGTTTGGCAAATACAAGCTTGATTAGCTCTAATGTCTTTTGAGCACCATATACCTCATCAATACCATTAATGATATTCATTTTTATACTGTTTTTACGATAAATTGCTTTTAAGCGCTCAAACTCATCCTTAACTGAGAATGTAGGCTTATTTATAATAACCTCATTCTCCTCATATTCCTTTATTAAATCACTTAATTTTACTTTTGGCATAACTCCACCCCATTTTTCAAATTGATATCTATATTTAGTTAAACCGTATTTATATATCATAATTATAACATAGTGTACCGATTTTAAAAATATTTAACTACGTTAAATAGACTGAAAACGATTTTTACATTATTAAAAGTAAAGTATATAAAACAAATTATTGAAATAATAATTATACACCTTATAAAAGAAAAGACCCGAGTATTAAAACTCGGAGTCTTTTTTAAAGCTCACCTATATTTTTAGAGTCCTTATTAACAGTCTTTGGTTCATTATTTTGTTCAATGAATTGAGATTTTTCACTGACAACCTTATCACCAAGGTCGATGTGTATTCCAACCCGACTATTGTTTAATTCATCATCTTCGTTAATGCTATTAATATTCATTTCGTTATTAGCTTTTTCCTGAATACCAACATTAATACTACTGATATTTAAATCATCATTTTCATTGATAATATTATTATCTTTCTTATCTAAATCGATATGAATATTTACCTTGTTTTCGGTTTCCTTTGCCTTTTCAATTTTATCTTCTTCTCGGATAATTTGAGCCATTTCATGCCACTTAAGATCAGAATAGAAAAGTGTGCCTCTTGCCTTCATTTCAGGCTTTATTGAAAGATCAATTTCAGCATCACCATTAGCCTTTTGATGAGCAAGGTTCATGAGCATAGTATTCTTTTCTTCCTTGAATTCCTTCTTCATGTCCTTGTACATTTTCTTAGCCTGATCCTTTGTTATTCTCTCATTTTCAGGACGCTCATCATTCATTTCTAGCTGCTCATCAATAAACTGCTTCTCAGTTAATGATGGCTTATTTCCATAGAATTTTAGTTCATCACCAAGAGGTGCACCAGCATTAACCTGCTCAATTCTATTTAAATAAAAGCTTCGTGGAATATTACCCTTTTCATATTCAATCTTTAGCTCATTTAAATGATTCATTCGGTAATTTCTATATTCAACCATTGCATTTTCGAAACTATCTTGTCCTTCAAATCCTTCTTTTGAGTATTTATCATACATCTTATCTAATTTACCCTGGATTTTTTGAGTCTCAATATCATACGCTCTTTCGGCATCCATGATTCTTTTTTCTAAGGCTATAAGTTCATTTTCCAAATTCTTAGCTGATTTTTTGATATTTGATTCCTTATGTCTATTAATCTTTTCGACTAAATCCTTATTTGGTCTTAAGTCAAAATCATAATCATAATATCCCATATCTCTGACAAATTGATCAGGATCAGTAATACTCTTAATCATTAGCTTTTCGTTTGGATCTGTAACCTTGTCTGGATCAATACCATATTTTTGGATATATTTTAATGTCGCATTTTGCAAGCTCTTTGTTACATCAATAATACTTTTACCTACAAAGTCCTTAGTATGCTTAGCAGAAGATTTTGCTTCATTATAAACATTTTTTCTAATCATTGAAGCAACAATTTTCTTATATCTATCCATAATTACAGATGGCTTCATTTGATGAGAATTTACATATTCATTTAAATCAAAATATGGCTTATGCATCACTGTTCTAGTTAAAGGATTTATAAAATCATCAGCTAAAACCTGATGAGGCTTTAGCTCATCTGCAATTAATATATTTTCATAGCTCTGAAGGGCATTCGTTTTAAATGCAATGTTATTACCCTGATGAGATGAATAGGTTGTAAGCTGATCGTAGAAATTTTTGTGTGCAGCTGTATTTTGTGGAGTATTCTCACCATCAATAACTGATAAGAACTCAAATGCTCTTGAGGCAGTAACCAAGTCAGCAGATCTATCATCTAAAGTCTTAGATTCGTAATGTATATTAACAAGCTTATCCATTTCCTGGTCGAATGTTTCATTACCAATTATAGCCAAATCCTTAACATGATGAATATTATCATATGCCTTATCAAGTGCATTACCAGGATCCTTCAAGAATTCATCAACTGAAACATTTCCTCGCTTTAAAAAGCTATAAACATGGAATAAGCCATTGGCATGAGATGCACCAAGAATATTCTTACGATACTTAGGGGCAATGAAGTCAGAACGAGTAACCTCGACATTATTGTTCATTACCTTAGTATTCTTAAAATTCTTTGTAACAATATCCATTAAGCCATCCATTTGGGCTTCAGCCTTTTCATATTCCTTCATGTTAGCAACTAATTGTGCTTCATTCTTAGTAATATCGGCCTTTATTGCTTCAATTTCTTCCTTAAAGCTTGGATTATTGGCAGCTTCCTTTTCCTTTAGCTCATTCTTTAAATCAGCTATTCTCTTTGTACTACTTAAAACTAAATCTCGACATCTAGTAATCTCATTAAATGCGTAACTCTTTTGACCCTCTTCACCACGAACTGGCTTAAGATTCATGCCTTCAATATACTTAAGGCCTTCCTTAAGACCTTCAAGAACATCAGGGCTAAGCTTTAATCCAAATGAATTTTCAGACTGAGTGTCAAAATACTCATATTCAGTCTTTACAACTGGTGAAATAAAATTAGGATTTGCCTCTGTATATTCTTCTCTAAATTTAGTATATTTTGGATCCTCTAGTGAATGTAAAAGCTTTGTTGACTTTGATTCAACATTGGATCTAAATGCATCAAATGAGTCATTAGTATTATTTGAAGTTTGATTAACTATAGTTCTAATCTTTCTTACTTCATCATCAGATAAATTTTGATTCTTCTTTACATCCGCAATTATATCATCGTATGTATTTTCAACAATATCATCATCAGATAAATCTAATACGTATGGCTCAGTATCAATCTCTGCATCAAGATTAAATGGTGCAGGTGCAGCTTTATTATCTCCAAGTGATGGATCAAGTGTTTCACCAATATAATCCTTTATCTCATCATATGGTATTTCACCAATATGATCATAGCTATGGCTTACATATTCCTGGTATTCCTTACCACCTAGCTCTAAAATCTTATCTAATGTAGCCTGCATTCCAATCTTCATAAAATTAGCAGGCTTAAGAATTCCACCCTTATCAATTTCAGCCTTTAAGGCTTTAACATTAGGAACATTTGGATCTAGCTTATCAATTTGGGTTGCTAAACGCTGAAATTTAATTCTAGTCGTATCATTTTGAAGCTTCTCTATAGCAGCATCATAATCGAATTCAGGATCCTTTTGTTTCCTTGTTTTTAAAACATTAACAATGAATTCATAGGCCTTATCATCACCATAATTTTTAGCAATATGCGCCATTAAGTCCTTATATTGGTTATAGCTTCTCGCATAATTAAGTGATGTATTAATAATGTTTTCCATATTAACATTAAGGCTTGGGTCACTATTATTTATATTTTCTTGATATTTTGCAGCAAATTCCTTTAATTTCATTTTTGGCATATGCTGTTACCTCCACTTTTTCCTAGATATTTATACTATCCATAGATTTATTTTGTTCTTTTTCTATTACCTTTTCCTGAGAATCAATACTCTTAGACTTCTCAGAAACAACTGATTCATTTAAATCAATTGAAACTTTAGTTCTATGACCACCAAGAGTTGGGTCAGCCTTAATAGCAGCTAAATGCTTCTCATCAAGCTTTGTTCGTCTTAGATAATCCTCAATTTCCTTTTTATCTTCTTCCTCAAGTCCTAGATCATCGAGACCAAAATCTTCGCTAGAAGAATCTAAGTCTCTCTCTTCCTCATCTACGCTATTAGAATTATTTGAGCTAATTGAGCTTCTTGAATCTATAGAGTTAACACTTACGTTATCTAATTCCTTCTCTTTAGCTAAATCAGCATTCTTCTTGGCAATTCGAACATAATCCTCAATAGTTTTTTCTTCGATTTCTTCTTCATTTAAGACTCCATTTTCATCTTCATCAACTACAATAAAGCCTTCAATTGCACTTTGACCCTTAAGCTCCATTTTAAGGCCATCAGGTCTATCCTTCTTGATAATAATTTCCTCATAAGGCTTGTCCATTACATATACGAAGTTTCTCTTAAAGACTTCTTCCTCATTACCCTGCTTTTCAAGATAATTATTATACGCTTCCTCTGCAGCCTCTCTAGCTGCATCCTCTTTTTCCTTAATTAAATCATCTATACTCTTTTCACTTGCGGCAATTTCTTCATCAGTTGGCTTTAGATTAGAATTTGATAGCTGCATTTCAATATATTCATCATGCTCATAGAATGCTGAATTATCGAAATAATTTAAGCCATTTAAAGGAGCACCTGCCATAATCTGCTCTAATCTCTTAAGATAGAATGTTTCAGGCATTAATCCATTTTGATATTTTTCAGTAAAATGATTAGCATGTGTAGCTAGCATATTGTGGAAAGAATCGTATTCCTTTTCAACCTTCTCAAGATTTTCAGGAGTAGGATTATCTAAAAGCTTTGAAACTCTCTTTTCTAAACCCTTACGATATTTTTCTACCTGTTTATCAAATTTACCTTCTTGTTCTAAAACATCAATTTCAATATTATCTAATGCATTTTGAACAGCATTTGCATCATATGTAATAGTTGATAACTTTGCATACTTTTTTTGTAGCTCTCCATTATAGATTTTATTTGCATTAAGATTTTTATATCCCATATCCTCAACAAGGAATTCCTCAGGCTTTTCAATAGCCTTACATAAAAGCTTTATATCTGGATCTGTAACATTTTTAGGATCAATCTTATATTGCTGTAAATATTTAAGAGTTGCATTATTTAAAGCATAAATTACATTATTTAGCTGTTCGCTAACACCATTTGCAACCATTCGCGCATACATTGGCTGATCAGGCTCATTATGCCTATTTAAGGCATCAATAATTGCCTTAGTATTATTAAGCATTTCTTTAGGTGTTACATCATTCTCATTCATATACTGAGATGCACTAAAATCACTGCCACCAACAATAGTTCTAGTTATTGGATCGTAATACTTATCCGCAATTAAATTAGGGAAATTCTTACCACCAGTTACAATAATGTTTTCATATGTTGTCTTAGAATTATCTCCAAATGGCGTAACACTTATAACTTTATCAGAAAGCTCAGCTGCTAAATGTCCAAGCTTCTTTGAAACTGCGCTATTTTCCTTGAAATTCTCTGTTACTGAGCTTACAAAATCTAAGCTTCTTACAATTGAACCAGCAAAATTACTCTTTGTAAAGAAATCCTTAGAAGTCATATCACGATAAACAACCTTATCTAACTGCTTATCTAGAGATTCCTCATTTCCAGTAACTAAATAATCATCAGAATTAAATACATTATCTATAGCACCGCGATAAGCCTTTGCTGGATTATTAATAAAATCATCAACAGTAATATTATTATTCTCTAAGAAGCAATATAAATAATAAAGACCATTTAGCTGTGATGTACCAATAATATTCTTACGATATTTAGGAGGAATAGCACCGTTTCTAGAAACATCGACATTAGTATTCATATTTTGGACATTACCAAAATATTTATCTAATGTATTTAATACACCATCAATCTTTGCCTCTTCCTTATTATAATCAGCCTTAGCTAAAAATAGGTTATTGGTTGCAACCTGCTTTTCTGCCTTAAGCTTTTCTAGCTCAACCTCCATATCATGAGCCTTTGCATCATCCTTATTTTCCTTAATAAGCTTTTCTTGTGCTTCGATCTTCTTATTAGTTTCATCAATTTGCTTAAGAATATTATTTAAAACAACAGCCTGAGCCTGAAGCTTACTAAAAGCATAAACCTTAGTTCCTTCTTCACCAATCTTAGTATTAAGGCCTAACTCCCTTATTTGCTCTAAAGCAAGCTTAAAGCCTTCTTTTTCCTTATCAGTTAGAATCATAGGCTTATTTTCTAGATATTCCTTAGCTTCCTTTTCCATGCCAGGCTTAGCAACCTTAACAGGCTGCTTACCACCACTAACTGAAACCTCCTCGAAGATTCTATTTTCCTCTTCTACAAGGAAATTCTCACCAAATTTCTTAGTTCTTTCGTTGGCAGTTCCCTCAACTATATCTCTTAGACTTGAGAAATCAGAAGAAATATCATTTCCACCTGCAACAGCAAGTTTAATCGCCTTTAATTCTTCAAGCTTTTCTGGATTATTCTTAACATTATCCATTTCTGCAATATCATTAAGTATTGCATCCTTAGAATCATTAATTAATTCCTCATCTGTTAAATCAGTTGCATAAACAGTATCTTCAATCTCCATATCTAAATCAATATCAGAGCTTTCAATAACATCTGCTAAATTATCCTGCATTTTTTCTAATGGCAGAATGTTACCAACTAAATTGTACTTATCAGTAAAAACACCAATATCAGGTAGCTTTTTAGCAACACGCTCATATAGCTTTTTAGTACCATAATTAGTCGCATCAGCTAATGTTTTAATACGAAGATCACTAACAATCTTCTTTAGCTTATCATGATTAGCATATTCAACATTATCAGTCTTTGAGAAATGGAAAATATACTTACCTGCATTAGAAAATAATTCGTTTTTGAATTTTGCCTTTTCAACCTTAGCATTAAAGCTTTTATTTTTCTTTGAAGCCAAATCAAATGATTTATCAACAATATTCTGAATTGTCTTCAAACCATTAACCATTTGAATCTGGTTAATTAGATTTTTACCCTCTCTAGAAAGCTTTTGCTGATCAGTAGTATAAGCAATCGCATCCTTCATAGTAACCTGCTTGTTACTAGATAATTTTTCATATGTTTCCTTGTATTTTTTTAAATAATCTCTTAATTTAATTTTTGGCATTTCAAATGCACCTCTCCTCGTTTAAAGATAATATTATTTCTTGATTAAAATGTCTTTAGCATTAATTTCTTCATTTAATGCAAGCTTATTATCAATTTGTTTTACTATCTCAGATAACTTTTCATTTTTCTTTTGATCTTCAACTTCAACAGAAATCTTCTGCTTATCCTCAATTATTTTATTTTCTTGTATTTCTTCTCCATCTTCAATATCTAATGCGTTAACTTCTGCGGCCATATTAATATTGATATTAATATTTTCTCTAACATTATTTAATAATGGATTGTTAATATACTCAATTTTCTCATTATTTACTATATTTAATGCATTATCGCCAGTAGCTTCTAATTCTGGAGCCTGAGCAACAATATCGAATTTCTTTCCATGATTCTTAACATATAAATTACGTCTCATCTCATTCTTTTCAGCTTCAGTGAATGAACGATCAATATATCTAAAATCATTACCAAGGCTATTATTAAGCTTACCAAGCATTTCATTGTAATATGCCTTTGGAATTGAACCACTCTTAACCTTAGAGAATAATCTAATTTTCTCCTCATTTACCATTTGGATATACTTGTTACGCTCTTCCTGTGAAGCATTCTTTTTAGTAGCCTGCATTTCAAGATTGGCATGAGCAAAACTATTTTCTATTTCTAGCATAGATAGAGTATTCTTAAATTTTACATCAAATTCCTTAACATCAGATGCCTTCTTAACGCTATCCTTAATCTCTGTTCTCTTTTGATTATTAATGTTTATACCAGCAAATGTATCATCTACAAATCTACCAGTAGCCTTTAGCATATCCTTAAATCTCCTATTATCTGCAACAGATAGCTGATCTGGATGTGCAACAAAATAATCCTTAACTGCAGTCACATATACCTTTGTTAGCTTTGCTAGCTCATTAATTGCCTGTGCTGAGCCAGTCTCTTGGATAAATGTCTTCATAGAAGCCTTTAATGTATTGAAATTAGCCTCTAATCTAGCAAGTGATGGATTAGAATGATTACCTAATAATATTCTAGCCTCACCATCAACATTCTCATACATTGAAGCACCATTATTATATTTCTGATGATTATAAATTAGCTTAGTGCAATCATCATTAGGAGCGGCAGTTAATAAATTATAATAAGTCTTAGTACCATCCTGCTGTAATACATTAGTACCCTTAACATAGCCACTAGTTAAACCCTTAACCTTAGATTTAATCATTTCACCAGCTTCAACTACATTTAAAGAGCCTAATCTCTTAAAGCATGATAAGAAATCGATTAAACGCATTAAATCCTTATAAGGCTTAGTGTTTTCAATCTTAGGCGCCTTATCATTCATTAGCAATGGGAAAATCTCATTTAAAGGGCAATTTTCTCTTATCTTGTTATTCTTGATAATTCTATCAGCCATCTTATCAAATAATTCTTTAAATAAATTACTATTATTTGGCTTAAAGAAATCTTCAGGATTATAACCCTGCTCTCTAACAATACTATCAAAGCTATGTAAGCCCTCTAAATATGAAGCATTAGTTGGATTCTTCATAAATTGGAATAAACCAAATGCATCAACAGTGTCTTCAACAACAATTGGATAAAGCATATCTGGATTAATATCATAATCACTAGCTACCTTATCAAATTCAGTCATCTTCTCCTCAATTTCTGCAATCTCATCATTAAGGTTATTGATTTCTTCCATTCTTTGCATAACGACATTAGGATCAGTATTCTTATTATTCATTAGATAAGATAGCTGCTGCATCTTAGTTGCAAGCATTTTCTTCTTAGTTGCATAATCCTTAAGACTAAATTTACTTAAATCATAAAGCTTCTTTAAACCATTTAAATCATGTGCATCAATACCAACAAGAGTTACACGATTATAGTTTTCATTAAATGCAGGACTTTCAACATCAATAACATCCTTTAGCTCTGCTCTTGAATCTGCTTGATATCTTTCATTCTTATTTTCTCTTAATGTAAATTCATTATTAAATCTTTCCTTAATTACACTAACATTTCCCTTTTGTAATCTTAGAGTATGGTTGCTAGCAGAAACAAAATTAGTAAAGAATTTATCGAATACACCATTATTATTTGGATTCTTAATTAAGAATGTTATGTACTTTTTATCCTTAGCCTTTTCAATAATATTATTAAACTCATTCTTATAATCAAATACTAGCGAATTATCATAATCAAAGCCTTCAAAATTATTGATAGGTACATCTAATTTCTTAATATCCTCATTACTTCTAAAGAAGGCTATAGCACCATCAACATGCATTGATTGGAATCTCATTGTATAATCAAAGCCAACACTATTCTTGATATCATTTACGTTAATATTTTGATTCTCTGCCTCATGGACAAGAGCGTCATAATTTGTTGTTTTACTACTAAGTGCAGGTAAACCCTTAAGAGTTCTTTTCCTATTGACAGCTAAAATAAGAGCTCTATTTCTTCTTTCCATTAATTCGTTTAAGAAATATGTTTTTGAAGCAGGATTAGGTAAAGCATTAATCTTAGCTTCTAATTCTGCACCATATGTATTTGCAAAATAGCCTAATAAAATAGCATTCTTCTTATAACTAACAGTTTCCTTATCATCCGCATAATTCTTAGGATCATATTCTTCCTCACGGATAATATTCTTTCTAGCCTCATCAAGTGATGCTAGGGCTACAGCCATATTGATATTTTCAACATTATATTTATTCTCATGAAGAACTAATTTATATTTTGACCAATCATAATTTACCTCATGTAGATCCTTTGCATTTTCACGAGCAATTAAAGCAGCACCATCTGGCTTAGGTAAATAGCCGTTAAAAATTAAATACTTCTCTTTAGCAAATTTTCTAGCCTCTTCAGGTGTAAGCCTAAATTGAACTTCTGATGCAGGCTCTCCAAGCCTTATCTGTCTAACCTGAGCTATAACATAGCTTTCAGGGACATCACCATTACTATAGGCCTTACCTAGTCTTTCAATCTCTTCATCTATAGTTCTTTGAAGAAGATCTCTAACCTGGGCAACTACAATTCTATATCCCTCTCGCATTTGCTCTAATATCTCTGGTTTTCCCAAAAGTTCCGGATCAGATTCAAATTCAACTCGCTCATTTGCTAAAGTTAATAGCTGGTTCTGTAAAATACTGATTGTATCTGTAAAATGAGTAATTAGCTTTCTTTCCTTATCCTCATATGAATGATATAACTCATTTAAAGTTTTAGGCAGTGTTTTAGCATAATTTAAACGGGTATCCTTAATTGATAGGTTATTGATTAATTCCTTCTCGTGATCATTTAAATATATCAAATAATCATTAGTTAAATCATTCATAACCTTATTATTACTAAAGGCTATATCAAGATTAGGAACCTGAGAATATAAAAGCTTAACATCCTTGCCTACCTCAATTGCAGAAATAGTTAAATTACGTAGCTCACGCATTGCGATTGCAATATTTTTATTTTGTGAAGGAGTTCTCTTATCAGACCTAATCATAAGAATATTTTTAACATTATATTTCTTATAGATAGCTTCCTTAATCATTTCAAAGTTTCTGCCAAGAACATAAGGTAATGCTTCAAGATTCTTATCAACCCTATAATTATTATCAGCCTCAAACTTCTCGACCTCATTCATAATTTTACGGACTACTTTTCTATAATAATGCTCCTTATTTTCCTTGATTTTTCCATCCTTTTCATCATAATACTTACCAACAGCAATTTCTCTCTTAGTAACATCTCTTTCAGCAACTAATAGGTTCTTATAAAAATCAAGATGAGCCTCATTAATATTAACATTGTCGACTTTAATATCATTAATCTTATTATCCTCATCGGCGATAATATCATAAATATTATCTATACCAGATCCTACGACCTTATTTTCAAGCTTATAAATAGCATTTTCATCTCTAAGACGCTTCTTCGTACTTTCTACTGATAATGCATACATATTATTTTCTGCATTCTTTTGGTCTAATGTCGCAAGGAAATTAACTGCACCATCATAAATATAATCACGATATAAGCTATCATCTGCATCACTAGGTAAAAGTCCTTCAATATCACTTAATGCATATTTATCATTAACAAATGTAGATGCTGTCATTTGCTCATATCTTCTTAATGATTCAATTGGATTCTTAATAAATTCAATTGCTGGAATATTAAGCTTTTTAATAATCTTATTAACGCAATATAAGCCATTTAGCTTATTAACACCACGTAAATTTTTAACATATTTAAGTGGATAATCATTAATAACAATTGGTTCAACTAGAATATCATCCTTACATTCCTTTTGTAAAAGCTCAATTGCTGGATCAAAATACTTCTTATTCTCTAGCTTTGTATTAAGAGCTTTAAGCTTTTCCTCTAGCTTTTCTGGATCAGTATTAATTATGTCATTATACATTTTTGCGATGCTTTCCTTTTCTTCTTCGATTTTAGTCATCGCAAGCTTATCACCATAATCAATATCAGATACAGCCATTTCACCAATCTTATAGAAATTTAAGAATTTATTCACTGCTTCATTAGATAAAACAAACGGAACAGGACTATCACCCATACCTGCATAATTTTGCTTATTATATTCACCCATTGTCTTATCGTAGATATTATTATATTCAAATAGATAATTGTCTTTTCTTGCCTCATCAAGCTCTGCATTACTATAAGAATAATTGCTTCTTACATTCTTAACAAATTTATCAATTGTCGCATTTGTTAAATTTCGAGCTTCACTGCCCTTCATTTGACGTAAGTACTGCTCGATATTATCAATATTGTTACCATAATCTGTTTCATGGCATCTATGCTTTATATATAAAATATTCACAGACTCATATGTGTTATTTTCGTTATTAGGGATGATACCATTATTAACAAGATATGTTAATTTATCAAGCATAAATTTAGTTGTTGGAAAATGTCTGTCATTAGCATACTTTAAAAGCTCGCAGGCATCCATTTTTTTTAGATCATCAACACTCTTTTGCTTAATTCTCTTACCAGGAACAAAATTACGGGCTACATTCTTTATATTTTCCTGTTCTTCAATATAATCAACTATTGCCTTTTTAAGATTTTCATCATCCGCAAAACCAGTTATGACAAGATCAATAGCTTTATTAAGCGTACCGAAGTCATTCTTATTACCATATTTTTTATATTCACCGTTTAGCGCATAAATTATTTCTTTTAATGTCATATAACTCACTCCTTTAATGTAATCGATCTCCACTACATTACATTATATCACGATATTATTTTATATAAAATAATATAGGCAAAAAAATGTATGTAAAACGTATACACTTTAGTGTTTTTTGTCCGAAAAGTAGACAAAAATAGGACAAAAAAAGACAGATGTCCCTATGGAACATCTGTCAAATTTAGTTATTTATTATAATCCTCGAAGATTTGTCTTACCTTACTATTGGCAACAATTTCCATGTTACTTCTAGATGTTGGGCTTGTAATGATAAAGGCATTACCTCTTTCATTATTAACAATCTGATCCTGCTCTGTTTCATTAATCTGACCAGCCTTATCGTATAATGTACACAAATCATCCATATCATTAGGAGAAAGTGAGAAAATGAAGGAATACTGACAGGCGTTAATAACCGCACTTGATTTTCTTACAATGTCAGGTGTTCCAACGAAATCCTTGATATTCTGTGTAATTACAATCTGCATACCATTATATTTACGTATACGCTTAGCAAGCTGATACATAAAGTCTAGGGCAACTGGATATTTAGGATCAATGAAGACATGGGCCTCATCGATTGCGACAATAATCTTACGATTAGAATTATGCTTGATGTTGAAATCTCTATTCTTAATAATTTCATTATCTACCCATTTTAATACTAGTAGCATCTGGGCATTACCAATTAAATTATTCTTATTTGCAAGTAAGCTTTGGAAATTGAATACTGCAAAGTTTTCATTAACATCAAGTGTTGATGGACCATTCCATAAATTAGAATTACGTCCATTCTTAGCGAACTTAGAAATATAGTTATTTAGGATTCTTAAATTTGTAACGTCGTATGCGACAGTTGCAGTTTCAAGCTTCTCCTGAATTAACTCAAATAAATCATCAAATACTGGGTAATCCTCAGCCTTTAGCTTAGAAATATCCGTACTAAAATCGATATTCTTCTTCTTATAAACCTCAACAACTAGGTTGTTTAAATACTCTAGTGCCTCTGGGTTTATACCTGCAAGAATAACTCTAAAGAATTCCTCTAGGAACTGTAGATGTACGGCAAAATTATCAATAGTTGCCTCTGCACCTTCCTCATCAGAATCTAGGGTTGTAATAATATGGAATGGGTTAATTCTACCCTCTGATGCAGTACCTACATCAATTACTCTACCACCTAAATTCTTTACTAGTGGAATATATTCATTTTCTGGGTCAAGGATAAATATCTTAGTGTTTTCACAAGCTAAATTAGCAAGCATTGTCTTTGTAGCATAAGATTTACCTGAACCAGATTTACCAATAATAACCATGTTTGAATTAACATGTGTGTTATCTCTCTTAAAGAAATCCTGAATAACTGGGAAATTATCTGATACACCTAACAATATACCCTTTTTATCCATATCTGTAGATAAAACGAATGGGAATACTGCAGCTACAGATGAAGAATGAATTGCACGAACAAATTCAGTCATTGGCTCATATCTTGTAATATTTGAGCCGATAAATGCCTTAGTCTGCTTGAAATAATTATCTGTTAAATCAAAGCCCTGCTCAGCGAATACTCTCTTAAGATTCTTCTTAAGTGTTTTTCTATTTTCCTGAGCCTTTCTTTCATCACCCTGATTATATAAAGTAATTTGAAGTGAAACCTTAAATAGAATTTCATTATCATTTTGAAGCATTCTTAAAACATTTACTAATGTTTGAATATGTGTCTTCTTATCAATAATTGATGACGCCTTATAGGATGTATCACTTTGACTAGCAAGCTCCTGTAGTGATCTATCAATCATTCTTACAGCCTTTGTTTTTTCATAAGGCTCTAAATTCATAACTACCTTTGTATTAGGTGTATTAAATATCTGATATCCCCAGGCATTTAATACAACAATTGGGAAATTCTTTACAGTAAAATTATATGTTTCAATACCATCAATTAATAATTCGCTAGCCTTAACCTTAATATCAGACGGACGAACCCATTTAATAATTTCTTCAGGTGTTAAGGCATCAATATCATCCTCATTAAATTCTCTTGTATAATTGTATTTTAAGAAGATTGCAAGATCTCTATCATTTAGCTTATGAGAAGTCATTCCTGCCTCAAGGAATGTCGATCTAGCAAGGGTAATGATTTCATCAATTACCTTAGTATCCTCATCATAAATTACTAAATAATAGAATGGCTTAGATATTTTAGTCTCATCCTGGAATTTATTATAGGTATTTCTTCTACCCTCAAGAATCTTTTCTCTTATCATCCACTCCTGGTCATTTAAAATGCCTTCATCGTGCATTTTCTTAAGAATTGCACTCTTCTCATCCTCTGCAGCGATAAAGTCAGTAAATGATAGCTTTCTATCGATTTTAACTAGAGAAGCTCTAGTATTTCCAGCAATGGATTTGATTATTCTTGCAAAATATTTATCAATTATTTCATTCTGCTTATAGCCTGATAAAAGTCTAAATTCTCTAGGATCTATCTGAAGAACTCCACCGTAATAGTTATCAAAAACAATAAAATCATTCTTGATTCCCTTAAAAGGAATAAGTGTATCAACAGATGATGATGTTCCACTAGATTCATTAGTATAATGATGTGTTGAGAATATATAAACAAAGGCATGGGCCACGAATATATAGAATCTCTGTCCATCAAATGGAATATATAGTGATATAAAGAATACTAGCACTACTATCATAATAAGGAATCTAGGATAACCTAAATTAGTTAGGAATAATAACAAGATTATCGATAAACCTATTAAAGCTATGAACATGTCGAGTAGCGAAATATTTTTAAAGAATTGAATTTTTACTTTCGCTGTTCTAGGTATAATACGCATATTAAACCCCTCCTAAACTAATTAATGATTGTTGATATTATTATCATCATTTTCATTATTAATGTTGTTGTCATCAGCATCATTGATAGCACCATTAATCAAATTATTATTATTATCATTATTTACTGGATTATTATTTTGCTGATTATCGTTGTTATTTTCGTTATTTTCATTATTTTCCAATTCATTTCTAACGTTATTATCATCGTTTTGATAATTTGGATTATTGTTGTTTTGATTATCATTATTGTTTTCGTTGTTGTTGTTATTATTGTTGTTATTATTATTGTTGCCACCGCCACCGGCACCACCACTAGGTCCATTTAAACCAAATACTGATTCACCAGCTTTTCTCTTAGCACTTTGCCAGCCTTGGCTAATAATATCCTTAGTTAAACTCAAGCCTGTAACTGTAGTTGCAATTCCAAGCATAGAGCCAACAATACCACCAGCACTTGATGGACCACTCATTTCGCCTGTACCAGCACCAGACTGGATTAGGTTACCAACAAGAGCCATACTCTTCTTTAATGTTAAACCACCACCAATAATGATAATTATCTTAGTAATGAAATTAGCGAAGCCATTACTAAAGAATTGAACATCATCAGACGCAATAACACTCATAATCATACAATAAATATTCAGAGCTAAAATCGTTCCATATCCCGAGAAGAATTTGACAAACATCTGATCTCTCCATAGCTTAAATCTAGCACCATCATCTAGTACAGTTGATGCAACTGAGAATGGAGCCAAAATATATAGCAATGCAATTGAGATAATACGCTCTACGAATACAAGGAATGATGTACCAATTACATATAATAAAACAATTGAAACAATCCAAGATAGGATATAGTTAAAATCACTTAAATCAACATATCTAGCAACAGCGTCTGTATCATAATAGCTCAAACCTGTACCAGTAAATTCATTATATGTAAGGAACTGATCCCTAACATCATTAAAACTAGAATATGCACCATCTTCTGCAAATTGAACAAATAAGAACGCACCAAGAGATGTTGAGCCCTCAGTTGTAGCCTTATCAATAGCGGTCATAAATGCATTACCAAGCAATATGAAAACAATCATAAAGAAAGGAACTGCAACAAACATTATAACTGCCTTAAAGGCCTTTACGCCTATTTGAGCAGGCGTACCATCCTTACTATCCTTAGCAAACGATTTTATAATGGCAATAATCGCAAATATAATTATAGCGATAAATCCTAATACAGCGCAGGCCTTAAATGCGAAATCAACCGTATCACTAGTAATTAGAAAGTCAAGGAACGTCTGCTCCTCACCATCGATTGTCATCGGTGTAATTCCTACTAATACCTTAGCACAGTATAGAATTGTATCGATTATTCTTAGTAAGCTCTTAGAAATACCATAAAGAAACTCCCAAAACCAATCAAACATATTGCCATCACCTCCTATTTAATAAATAAATTTAAAATTCAGCACGTACTAAAAGATTAACCATTAAAAAGTTAATTTCGCCGTATGAATTTATTTTTCCATCATATGTATTATTTACAAATTTTATAACTAAATAATTTCCTTCAACAAATCCCTCATTACATTTAATCTCGCAATAAGCCCAATCATCCTTCTTAGTGATAGTACTATCCTCATTTAAAGGACTTTCTAGGTCTGTGCTTGATTTAGATTCAGCGTCATAGCTTGAAAAATTACCAGTATCAAAGCCAGTCACATGATAAATCTCATAATATAATGTGTCACTGCTGCTTGCCTTTACGAAAAAGGCAACGGATCTTATAGTCATATCTCGCTCACATTTTAAAGTCAAATAAGAATAATAACCACTAGACATAAATGTAATGTCATTATCCTCCTTGTTATAATCATTCTGAGTCTCTTCATTGTATAAATAGTCCTCTATCGAATATGAACTCGAGCCAAAGGTCTTATTATAGAATGTCGCATCTGAAAAGGAATCATAATAATCATCAAGGTCTTCAAAGGATCCAAGATCATAGCAGCCTGTGAGCATCATTAATGGAATTAGCATTAAAGCTGCTATGAACCTTTCTACCCTAACTCTCATAAAAGCCTCTTTTAGCCGTTAACCTGAGATTCGTACCAGTTCTCGAATACGTCTGTACCGAAGTAAAGCATTACTAATAATACGAAGATTAATACGAAACCAATAATCGCATTCTTTAATGCCTTCTTAGCCTTATCATGCTCCTGCTGGTCATCAGCCTTTGCATAACGTACACCTAGTAAAATACAGTAAATAGCACCAATTGCTGTAACTACTGCAAGTAAAACTGGAATAACAGCCTCACAAATATCAAGGATTGGCTGAGCAATAGATTTTAATTTACTTGAACTAATTGTCTCTAAAAATAAACTTGTCATAATCTTTTTCCTCACTTTTCTTTTTTAAATATCAGTTTTCTTTTTATTATGTTGCAAAATACCAAAGAATATTAAACCAACTGCAACTACAGAACCTATAACAACTAAAGCTGAGCCTGCGACATTGGCTGTATGCTTTCTTGTAAATTCTAGTGTACTACTAACACCAGCTGCATTTGTTATAACAATCTTATATTTACCACCATCTTTAATACTAGTTATATCATCACCATCAATAGCGATATAGTATGTATTAACTAAAGTACCATTTCTATAAACCTCTACTACATCTCCGGCCTTTAGATTATCTAAGTTGACATCATTAATAGTTGTACCGCCATTTGCGACACCTGTTAATGTAGCCTCTGGAGCTGCTGTATTAATTTCAAATGATAGCTTAATTATTTCACCTGTATCCTTTGATTGAGTTGTAATCTCATAGAAGCCATCCTCCTTAAAGCTCATCTTAGAATAGTCAGCGAATTGCTCTACATATTCCATATATGAGATTTCTGGAATTAGCTTAGTATAATAGATTACTGATGTAACCAAGTATGAATATGGTGTCTCATATTCAAATGATCCAACAACATTGTTAATCATTCTGAATTTGAAGTATGTTTCATTTCCTACCGCATCCCTAATTAGGAATTCATAAGTACCGACCTCATTATAGATATCAGTGATATCCTTAATCTTTTCGCCGTCCTTATATGCAGCATAAATGTAAGATGAATCCCCGTTAACTGATGTAAAGCTCAATCTAAGTATAGTAATAGTTTCACCAAATATTACCTGCTTAACGCTTGCTGAATTCTTAAATGCGAATTCAACAATTGAGTCCTTAACAATTGTAAATGATGTATTGTTTCCTGCAAGGTCTGTTGCGACAAAGCGGTAAACACCATCTTCTGAAATTTCTTGTCCTGAATATGGATAAGATACAGAATCCTTAATGTAGCTACATGAAGAAATTGTATCATCATATAGCATTGTGAATGAATACTTAGTAGTCATTATACCTTCAATTTCTATAGCCTTCGCATCCTCAGATACTGCAAGGTTAAGGGTTGTTCTAACTAAATGAGCATCGAATTCATATTTGAATCCATATTCATCAATATAAGTAATCTTATAGATATAAGCACCATCATTTTCTGTACCAGCATAGCTTAGCTTATAAGGAAGTGAAACCTCCTTACCATCTAAGGTAAATTGATAAGTTGTTGCTGCTGTTTCAAATAATAATGAGCTATTTGACCAGAAGCCAAGCTCTACGGCCTTTTCAATACTATATTCCTCATTCTCAACAGAAGTTCTAATTCTTCTTTCTAATGTGAAGGTATTAGTACCTCTATAATAAACCTTATCGATATGAGAATTACCGTAAATATCTCTAATAATTACATCATAAGTACCATCACCAAGTGAACCAATATAACCAGCTAGGATTGATGCATCAAGTGCGATATCACTACCAGTGACTGTATCCTTAAGCACAATAGTATCATTATCACCATATTTAACACCAACATAGCTATAATTATTAGCCACATCATAATCGATAGTAAGAGCCTGGTTAGTATAGCCATCGCTTCTTCTTAAGGCATCCTCATTGTAGCCGGATAATAAATTATCCTCCTCAAGAGTCTCATTCTTAATATGAGCACTAAATTCAAATTTACTGCCATATGTATTAACAAGGCTTAATTCATAATCACCCTCAAGAGTAAGCTTAAATGAATAAACCTCATTTGCAAATGTTACCTCAGGAGTGAATTCCTCGCCATCCTTAGTTATAGTAATTGTGCTTTCATCATATAATATTACCTTAATAATATAATTAGAATAAGCTTCCTTTGGATTATTTAATGAGAATGAAGTTGTATCCTCATAAACAATATTTACTGCAACTAAATATGATTCATAATATATTACATTATATTTAGATACATTACCGTATTTATTAGTAATAGAAACTAAATATGCACCCTCATCACTATAATATTTACCATATTCATAAATATTATTAGCATAAATGAAATGTCCTGCTGCATCATATAAAACTAAGATATCAGCGTCAGTATCTGTTGAAATTGTGAACTGCTCACTAATCTTTACCTGATCAGTTGTTGTAACACCAATTTCTTCATTTAATTGATTATAGAACTTAACACCTGATGTATAAGTTGATAAACCAAACTTCACATAATAAGGGAAGCCAAGCTCTGAATCAAATCTGAAATCAACAGTATATTCATCATCATCAATTACATTAAAGATAACCTTTAATGAATTCTTATAATATTGAGCTGTTGGATCAGCTACATATTGAATAGTAAATGATAAATTACCAAGTGTAATAGTTTCAGTTGCACCATCAACGAATAAATATCTATTAGCATATTCAGTACCTAATACCTGAGTACCATCAGTTAATGTATATACAATATACTTATATTCTGTTAGATAAGTACCATCAAATTTAAATACCGCATATGAAACATCATCACCATGTCTTAGAATAACTCTAAATGCACCATTTTCCATTAGTCTTAATACTGTAGACTCATGGCCATAATAGATATCCTCAAATTCTAATGTTGAATCATTGAAATAGCCTGTTAAATCAGAAGATAATGTTATAGCAGTACCGTCTATTACATATCCAAATCCTGATGTATCACGATTTTCAAAATTGAATTCTGATTTATTACCATAAATATCAGTTGCGATTATTGTATAAGTACCATAGCCAGTCATATCGAAGCTACAATTTGACTGATTAGATAAATACTTAACCTTTTCGCCATTTAAATAAACCTCAATTGAGTAAATAGTATATTCATCAGATACATTGATATTGAATGTATCAGCGTATTCTACTGTACCATCCTCAATATTATGATTATTAGTAGCTGAATTCATGCTATCGTACCAGAAGCTTACAGGTGTTTTAATTGCACCATCTTCAATTACTAAATTAGTTGAGTCTGTATCTAAATCATAAGTTGGATAAGTACATCTAGCCTTAATTAATGGAGCTGATGTATCTACTATACAAATATATCTAGTATAAACACTAGGAAGATTTGAGTATGCAACCCTTAATACAAAGGATGTTGCCTCACCACTTGCACCAATAGTAACCTTATTTGTAGTTTCACTCATAGTGTAAGTAGATGGCTCTACCTCAAATGTAACTGTACAAGATGATGAATAAACGAATGCTAATGATGTATTAGTTACAATAGTATATTCGCCCTCACCTGTACCAGTAAGCTTCATTGGGCATGTTCCTTCTGTTTCTTTATATGTTGTATAAGAACCATCAATATAATAGCTCCAAGTTACTACTGGGTAATCACGTTCGAATTCATAATATTCATCATATGTATTACCATAAATATCTCTAATATAAATTCTATATAAGCCTGATGCTGTATACTTCTTTGTTAAATCATAAGTATTAGTTACTAGTGCACCATTGAAATAAACCTCAAATAATGAAATCTGGTCACTAGTTCTATTACATTCAATCTTATAATATTCGTTTTCAACAACTGTCTGATTAACAGATAGGGTTGTATCATTAACAAATACATAGAATGAATATGAATTACCAGATCTATCTGATACAGTAACAATATAATTACCACCAGATAATACAGGACTACTTTCAGTAATATCATCTGCTCTATAGAAGTTTAGGAATGTACCAACATTAGCTCTAATATAAGTTCTAACAATTACATAGCTATAGCTATCCTCATCAATTAAACTTACAAGTGAAATATAAGAACCAGTGATTGAAACATTCTTATTATTAGAAGATACTGTCATCGCTCCACTTACACCATCAACATCAACGACATTAACTGTAATTTGTGGTGCCACAACATCAAGATATAATGCAATTGAATTAGATCCTGATGAATCAAATTCATATAAATAAATTACCTTAGAAGTTAAATCAGCCTCATCAAGCTCCATTACTTCCTTTAATGCATCATAAACATTGTAATCATCATAATCACTACTGATTGGATAATATTTATCATTATCAGAATCGTAGAAATATAATCTTGTATTTGAAGAAATAGATAGATAATAATTCTTTGCAAGCTTATATGAATTACCATCAACCTTAATATTATTAATATAGATAGCTGTATCACCTGAATATGAAATAGGGTTACTGAATACAGTTCCACTTAAGCTTTTTGTAACAGTGAATGCATCTGCGAATGTCGCAGTGGCAGAAACTCTAGGATTTCCATAATCATCTACATCATCTACTAAATAATCTGAATATAATGAAGCACAGATTGTATCTGTAACACTATTAATTGCATTTAATAAATTACTACTGAAAGCTCCAGGATTAACTGTTGATGAATTACTAGTATCAGAATAGTAATAATAACGCCATGCTGATGATGTTGATGATGCAGTCCAAGATGAAATCTTATAACGAATCCATACCTGACCAGCCTGAGGAGTTGTTGTTTCTCCTGTAGCCTTATAATAACCACCATTATCAGCTGCTAATAAAGTAGCCTGATCTGAAGTTAATGTAACTGCAGTAATATCCTTAAATTCCATTGCATATACGAATTCTCTTGCAAATATCTTAGAAGAGAATACTGGATTAGGAGTTGTTGCAGTTGAATGATACTTCACTGTATTAACAGAGATAACATTATCTGTTTCCTCTAAATAATAGAATAATGAATAATCAGTACTTAGCTTAACAACATTATTTAAAATAATATTTGTATTATTAATAGTTTCAATATTAGATGTATTTTCACCATCTGTACCAATATATACTCTATAAACAAAGCTTCTTCCTTGGTCAGTTTCTAATCTAATATCGAAATAGCCATAATCAAGAGTACCAGCATTATGACCAGTAAATTTTAATGTAAATACTCTATCACTACCATCAGACACAAGATTACTATCACTAATTGTCGCTGTGAAATAATCATGAATATAAGAATCTGAGCTAAAAGTGAAATCTGCATATGAATAAGTATTATTACTACTATCCGTTATAGAGAAATTATTAATAATCTCATATGCACCTGCTGTACCAGCTGGATCAGTAAATGTGATAGTTAATGTAGTTGGCATATAAACTGTAGTTGTATCATCTGAATTAGTTGTATCTACAGTATTAGAAATAAGCACTAGCTCTCTATTATCTTCATCATTTAGGATAGTTGTACTATTGCTATCTGCACTTATTTCACCATCAAAATAATCATTAGTATCAAATTGTGTTTTTAGCGTATATTCTTCGCTCTTATTTTCAAGCTCATCAATTACATAATAAATAATTGTATAGCTTCCACGCTCACCATCACCTAATCCTACACTATTGCCATCACCAGATGCGACAATTGTAAATGTGTATGTTTCCCTATTAGCTGTTAAGCTTATTAGCTCTGTTTCGTCCTCATCATAAACCTTAACATATATTGTCTTTACACCACTCGATGAATCACTAGGAAGATCGGTTGCGCTTATAGTATAGGTTCTTGATTTTGTCGTATTAGAATCAGAAGCCGTTATTGTTGCTGTTGGTCCTGAGCTATCGAATTGATATTTTTGAAGCTTATCATCAATTCCATAATAAACCTCAGTTTGCTCAAGTCCAAACGAGTTGATTGCTTTAACATGAATATATTTAATACCATCATAGCCTGATGTAACTATTTGCTTAGAGAATTCATCCTCATCTCCTGCATCATAGACAAACTTAGCAGCTGTTGACCAATCAACTGTATCATCTAAATTATCAGTAAACGCATAATAAACAGTACCAGTTGAGCAATCACTTAAGCTAAATGTAGTTGTATGTGTTTTAGCAATTGTATTAGTATGGGTAACCTGAATATTTGGTAAACGTGTATCAATAGAGCATGTAACCTTATCAAATCCCTCTAAAACACCATATTCATCTGAGCCTAAGCTATTTAGAAGTGGAGATAAATCACGTACATCAAATAATGAATATCTAACTGTCTTACTATTTACAGTCTCAGTAAATGAATATCTGTCAAAATAATCTAATTTAGTTGTATTAAGATTTGCAACACCAAGTGGTGTTATATTCTTAATTAAATATTTACCTTTACCCTTATAATCATCTAAATCAGTCTCAAATATTAATGTATTAGTTAATGAACCACCATAATACCTAAATCTTAATTCATAGCCTGAATCAGGGCTCATATTACCATTTACACCAGCTAGGAAGCCTGCATTAGTAGGTGCATAAACTGGCTCTGATAATCTAATCCTATAATAAACCTTATGATTTGTGCTTGTAATCTTAGATGTATCAAGTGATACACCTACAACCTTAGGAGCTGTAATATCTCCAATCTTTAAGTGAATGCTTTGATCATATAAGCTTACATTATGCCAGAATGTATTAGCTGTATATTCTAATTTAATCTTTGATGCCTTAGTTGAATCAACCTGAATATATTTAGTAGAATCATGAGATGTATCATTAGTTAAATAAATTGGATTTCCACCACTTTCTGATGAAGATGATGTAACACTCTTACCTGAACCAGTGCTATATGATGTAACATCAAAAATCTTTGTGCCTCCTGTATCATATGCCCTAATTCTATTCCAAGCATCATCAGTGACGTTGCTCTTCATTTTATATTTACCGCTATAGTTAATGAATAAATTAGCAAGACCAGCATCTATATACGGATTACCAGAAATACTATAATCACCAACATTAGATAGGTTAGCATATTCTACCTTATCTGAATCATCATCAAGTCCATCAACATCACTAACAGTGACATCTGTGTAATCAAAATAGTATCCTAATGAACGATATGTTAAATTAGTATACATGCTTACTCCACCTAAAACTGTCTCTTCAGGGTTATCAAGCTTGGAATTATAATCAGTATAATCGCCATTTAAATAACGCATGTAGTTATCATTGATTGTACCAGGTAGCTGAATTGCAACTGTATCAAGCGCAGCTGAAATTGTACAATCAGTATTACCACTTGTTGCAACTATACTTGTAATACTGAAGAAGAATTCATTACCATATGAGATATTATCAACTGAGATATTTTCATCATTGAAGTATGAATTCTCATAGAAATCATTATCAATTCTAAACATTGACTGAGTTGCACTAATAGTTACATAAGAATAGTAATATTTTGTACCACTGCTTGTACCGTATAGCTTTGCATTTTCATCTGTTTTAATATAGATATCACCTGATACTTCAGTATAATCTGTACCAGCAAGTGCTGTATATTCAGCAGTTTCATACGAAACCTTATATACAGTAGCCTTAGGATTAATAATAAATACTGGAACATAAATTGATGTCTTAGTAGATAGAATTCTATAATATGTTCTATCACCAATTTGCTCACATTCATCCTCAGATGTAAAGCCAATACCAACCATCGTGCTGCCATTAGCCTCAGCTACTAGCCTAGAAATTGTTTGTGTAATATTGATATCATCAAATGTTATAGCCTCTACCATAACACTTTGTGCTAACAAAATAAGAATTGTAAAGCAAAGTGTAATAAGCGACATTACGTATGCAATTTTTCTTTTCATAATATCAGCCTCTTTTCCGAGTAATTATCTTTTACCTAGCTTAGCCTCCTCTATCGCAAGCTCATCTAGGTTGACATCAGGGTTCTTTGCCTTGAAGTCTCTATACATCTTTAAGAACTTAAGGATTTCATAATCTCTTTCATCCTTATCCTCTAACTCTTCCTCTGCTTCCTCTTCCTTGATTTCTTCGATAACATCAGGAGTATCCTCAGGAATATATTCCTCTTCACCCTTTGGACGCTGAACCTTTCCGCCTAGCTTTATGCCCTTGTCCTGCTCCTGCTCCTCTAAAATCTTCTTATTTCTCTTTGTAACATCATAGAAGATAGCATTTTCATCAAAGTATCTAGCTTTGATATCAGAAATATCCATCATACCAATCTTATAGAATGGAACCTTAAAGCTTGGTGCGAAATAAGTCTTTAATGGATAATTACCAAATGTAACAATAATTGAATGACCAATATCTCCTGGCTTATTTAATCTCTGAAGCTCAGATGGATAGATAAGTGGTCTAACCTGTGTCTGGTTTGTAATATTCATATCATTTCCACCAGTAGTTGATGAAGATGATGCTGTAACGACAGTGATATTACCACATAGCTCACTGTATTCCTTACATGTGTTCATATCGTTTGAACCGATAAACATCTTAATACCACAGTTACCCTTAACGATATCTGCGACTGTATCGCCATATACATTATTTAGCTGTGCATATGACTGAATGATCATATTGAACCAAATCTTTCTAGATCTACCTACTGTAATCATCTTATCGAATTTTTCAATTCTTGGCATGTTACCGAACTCATCTAGAATGAAATATACATTACGCTTAAGTGATAGATCCTCATATGATGATGCAACCTTAATTAATGTCTTATAAATATTAAGAATAAAGATTGCAGCTAGATTATGTCTTGTATCCTTTTCATCAGGAATCTTTAGGAATAATGCAGTTGGCTTCATTGCGATATCCTCAGATGAGAAATCACTTGAAGATGTTAAACCACAAATACCAATATCATTAAACATAGTAAGCTTTTCATAAACAATTGACATATATGATGCTCTAGTCTGCTCAGCACAATCACATACCTGCTTAGATAATGAATATGCTCTAGATAGAACACTACGTCCTGCGAAATAATTTCTTAATTCTGCATAATCATTTGCAGAATTCTGTAAAATCTTAGTCATATTGAAGAAATTATATTTATCCTTAGTCATACCAAGCTCTGGATTTTCGCTATCCTCAAGCATTGCAAGTAATACTGATAGAACAATTGAACGTGCACCCTTTTCCCACATTGGGTCCTTGTCATTTTCAACTGGAACTAATACAGAAACTAAGTCATTTAAATCTTCATAAACCTCATCAAAAGTTCTCTTCTTATAAATCTTAATGGCTCTTACTAAATCATCATATTTAGAATAAGCCTTATTATCGAATTCATACCAAGTTAAATCGAATGTTTCAAGCTCATTTGCAAGCTCAAGACCGCTGTCCTCAACATTATCAGTTCTTTGATATACATTGTTTTGAGCATTTGCATATGCCTGATAATTATCATAAATATTATCAAGCGGATTCCATCTACTTGATGAATAAGTATCTCTTAAATCAATTACTACTACGTTATAGCCTCTATCCTTTAAATATTTAGAATGTAAGCTAAATAATTCACCCTTAGGGTCAGTAATAATCATTGAAGATCCAGCCTTAGTTGCACCAAGAATCTGAATCATAGGGTTAACGAATGTTGTTGTCTTACCTGAACCTGTAGAACCGATGATAATAGAATGACATGGAGAATTGAAGGCAATTCTTAAATCCTTATTCTTATTTTCAAGCTCAGCTAAAACCGGAATACCATCCTTTTCAATCTTATCAAGCTCTGAATATTCATAATGCTTAAATAGCTTAGCCTTTTCTTCTTCATTTAACCATCTAGAATTTTCTAGGTTAGTATCAATCTGCTTAAGTTTACCCTTACCTAAGATACCACCTCTTACCCATACATAGAACTTTCTATCTATGAAGAAGCAATAAATAAATACGTAAAGGATAATAAATAATAGAACTGTTCCATAGAACATAAAATCAACACTCACTGCCTTATTTAATGAGCCCCACCAATCAATCTTATTGAAATTGAATGAGCTATTAAATATAGCATATAAAACATAACCACTAATTATAGATGCTAAAAGTATTGCTGAAATAAAGAATATAAATATTTGAGCAGCTCCTCTAGCTAGCTTATTAATTGTGATTACATTTGCTATTAGCATATAGAATACTGTTAGGAATAAGCCCCACTTTAAAACATTAGAAAAGCTTAGTTCCATATTTGCTATTAAGATTATTACTGCTGATAAGAAGCCTATAGCCAAGCATACTAGCTGGATGATAAGCACCTTAACATAATGCGTCTTCTCAATCATAAGCTTTTCTCCTTCCTTATAATTTCAAGTCTTATTCTGAATAAATTGTTAATACAGCAAATAATGGATTAATAGTATTGTAATTAGTTGTATCAACATCTAAGTATGCAAAGAAATAATATGTACCAACATCAGTGATTGTTCTGTAATCTAAATGCTCACCAGTTTCAACTGATATTACATCATAGGATACATCAACACCATCAGGTACATCACCAACAATCTTAATTCTCTTTGGAGTACCATCATATAATGTCTTAGTATCTGGGAATAATAATTCAGAAACATCAATAGTTCCTTTTTCAATAGTTAATGTTGCCGTCATTGACTCAACATCCTCGTAATTCTTATTTGTATTAGTGAATGTTGCTGTAACTATATAAGTACCTGCATTAATAACTCTTGCAGATGTATATCCTTCTATTGAATATGAAACAGATACACCAGTTGGAAGGCTTCCTTCTATTTCAATAGACTTATATTTTCCATCATATGTGACTGTTGAATCACTAAATGAAATACCGCTCATATCATATTCAGCCTTTTTAATAATTAAAGTTCCTGTAGTCTTATATGTAACATAGGAATCATTAACTAATGTTGCAGTAACAACGTATGTACCAACATCAGTAAATGAATTACCAATATCGTATGTTACTACTGTGCCTGAAGGTAATGACTTATTAAATGATAATGAATGAGCCTTACCATCATAGGTTACCATTGAGCCATTTAGGGTAATATCACTAAAGTTATTACGAACGATATTAATATTTATTGTACATTCACAATCATAAGCAGTAATTGTAATTTCGTATGTACCAATCTGATAAAACTTCATACGATCATAATCAGATATCATTGATTCCTCAAGTGGCATAGATTCAGTGACATCATTCTTAACATGAACAACTGTATAATCACTATAATTAGGCGTACCAATAGATAGATTCAAAACTGAATCCTCATTCTCATAGCCCTCTACATAAATAGTGCCTTCTTGACCGACAGTACAAGCTGCCAAAACAAATATAAGCATTATGAAAGATGTAATTATAAAAAACTTGTTTTTTCGCACGAATATCACCACTTTTTTCGATCGTATAATATTAATTTTAAAATAGTATTATATGATAATAAATTATAACATTTCACATAAATATAGTCAATTTATAACATATTTAACCGTTTTTGTTTAATAGATACACTAAATAAGCATAGTGTATCGAAAAAATGGCTCAATTGAGACATTTATAGAATTTTTGTGTCATAATATTTTGTTATATTTATTCTAAATATAAAACGTATTCATAAATAACAATGATAATTGTATTTCAAAAATTTGTTGTAAAATTTAATTCTAGTGTCCAATAATTAATAAAATATAAAACTATAGTCTTGTATTTAGCAAATGGCACTTTTTCCGCTAAAACCGGCACTAAAAAGAAAAAAGACGAGATAAATCTCATCTTATTTCACTCTTAAAATAATACATTTTAAATATAGCTGCTCAATAGATTCAAGACGTGATGGATGGTCTGGTGATTGAATCCTAAAATCAACCATCTGAACCTCTCTATTTGCGTCATGAGCAGCGTCCTTAACCATTTCCATAAATAGGGATGGTGTCATGTGCTGGCTACAAGAAAATGTTAATAAATAGCCTCCACTTCTTACAAGCTTTAGAGCAGATAAATTAATTTCCTTATATCCTCTATAGGCCTTCTTTACTGTTTCCTTATCCTTTGTAAAGGCAGGTGGGTCTAAAACTACTACATCATATGTCTTATCTGTATTTCTTAAATAATCGAATACATCAACACATACTGCATTAATATTATTAAAGCCATTAAGTGATGCATTATACATAATATCATCACAGGCCTTCTTAGAAATATCTAATGCATCAACATGCTTAGCTCCATAATGAGCTGAATGTAGGGCAAAGCCACCTACATTAGAAAAGCAGTCTAATACTTCCTTATCCTTAGCATAGTATTTAACAATATCTCTATTGAATTTTTGGTCTAGAAAATATCCTGTTTTTTGACCATTTTCCATATCGACTATAAATCTTATGTTGTTTTCTAAAACTTCAACTCTAGGGTCAAATTCACCATAAATAGGACCCTTAAATTCAGGTAAGCCCTCCTTTAATCTTACAGGAGAGTCACTTCTTTCATAAATACCCTTTGGATTATATAATTCTACTAAAATATCAATGATATCCTGCTTAATATTATTTAATCCAAGTGATAATATCTGAATAGATAAATAATCACCATATTTATCAACAATTAAGCCTGGTAAATGATCAGCCTCACTAAATACAACTCTATAGCAATTAGAGGAATTATCATAATTAATAATATCTCTATGTGATTTAGCATAAGCTATTCTTTTCTTAAAGAATTCCTTATCAATTACCTCATTCTCATCTAATGATAAGAATCTAACCATAATTTTTGATGATGTATTTAAAAAGCCATAGCCAACAAATTTTCTATCAATAGTTTCAACTCTAACAACACTACCATTAACTATTTCACCATCAAAATTATTAATTTCATTGGAGAATACCCAAGGAAAGCCATCTAGCTTTTCCTTTTCCTCTCCCTTATTTAAAATTACACTTAACATAAAAACACACTTCTTCTAATACTTTTCTACATAAGCTAAATAATCATTAGCCTTCTTAGTTAATACCTCAAGACCAAAATACTTAAGGATTGCTCTATAAAGCTCCTCACCCTTTAGTCCTAGTTCATTAACTAAATTCTTCATCTCTACAGGTGGAATATCATAAATAAGACGATCAGAGCCTATTCTTAAATAATCTACCTTAAATTCACCAGTCTTAGGCCATAATACTATATCATATAATTCCTCATTATATTTATAGCCTAGCTTAGATATTCTTTCCATAATAATATCTAAAGCCTTGCCACTAATTTTAGCGACATCAAATACCTCTCTCATTCTTGCTTTTAAGGTATTTAATGTAATTGGGGCCTCTGTATCAATTACATTAGAAATATCCTGATCTAACGCATCCATTACAGCACCTGGATTATTATATAAATTATCCAAGGTAATATGAATAAGCTTATTTGCTTTAACATAATTAATTGTCTTCATTTTTTCCTCCTTAAAGTGAATACGACATTATTAATTGTATTTTACCATATAATTATTATTTATATATTTTATTTTTTAAAGTTGAATACACATTTTACCACATTCCTAATATTTTTCCGCGTTAATCCTAAGATATACTATAGTTGTCTTAAATAGGACAAGGTCCAAAATCACCATATAGCTTTTCTCCCACTTATAACGTAAACAGGTTTTGGACCCCTATATTAAGATTCAAATCTTTTTTCTCCCTTTAGCCCAAAATCAGGGCTTTTTCTTTCGTTTTATAAGTTTTTATAACATTTTTTCACATAATTGTTTGTTAATTCTAAGATATTTGTACTCTATACTATAAGTGTCTTAAGGAGGAACCCGAGATTCCATATTAATTTTTCTCCCAATTATAAACGTAAACTATTCTCGGGTTCTCCTATTAATAAGACCTTTAAAAACTTTTTTCTCCCTTGCCCTTCCTATAAAAGGGCTCTTTTATTTTTTTAGACACAGCTAGAAATAGTTCTAGTTTTTTTTATTTTCTCACATTCACATTTTTTACCACATTATTCAATTATTATTTCCACAATTATTGGGTATACTATAGTTGTCTTAAAAGAAGAAACCCAGAACTTTTCCATATCAATTTTTCTCCCAATATTAAACGTAAACATAAGTTCTGGGATGCAAGTAAAAGACAACACTTTTTTCTCCCACGGCCCATAGAAAGGATGGGCTTTTTATTTTGGAAAAATTCACAAAAAATAAATTAAAATTCGTGCTTGAAATTTTATAATCTTTTATAAGCTTGAAATCTGTATATTAGTGATACAAAAATGACTCAGTTGTCCAGTAAAATGCTAATTTAAAAAGTGTGAAACGCTTTCAATTTTATACAATATTGCAATATGAAAATTTTGTTGTATACTTATTTTGTTTATGCAAGGAATTTCCCTAAATATGTCCCTGCATGAACTAAAAAACTATTTTCCCAAAAGAGAACCGGACTCCCATCTGGTTCTTTCTTTACCTTTTCGTTTTTTAAACTACGAAACGAAAAAAAGAAAAGACCGCCCTCTCCAAGCGGTCCCTTTTTTTACTCATAAAATAATAAAACTGCCACATAAGTGACAGTTTTTTCGTTATTACTTAATAATTGTCTTTCCACCCATATATGGCTGTAATGCCTTAGGAATTGAAATAGAACCATCCTCATTATAGTTATTTTCAATTACTGCAATTAAGCCTCTTGGAGTTGCAAGTACTGTATTATTTAATGTATGTAATAGGTAAGTACCGTTGTCACCCTTAGATCTGATACCTAAACGTCTAGCCTGGGCATCACCTAATGTTGAACAAGAACCAACCTCGAAATACTTCTTCTGACGTGGGCTCCATGCCTCAACATCACAAGACTTAACCTTAAGGTCAGCTAAGTCACCTGAGCAGCACTCAAGTGTTCTTACAGGTACATCCATAGATCTGAAGAATTCTACTGTGTAGCTCCACATCTTGTTATACCATTCCATTGAATCCTCTGGCTTACATAAAACAATCATTTCCTGCTTTTCAAACTGGTGAACACGATAGATTCCTCTTTCCTCAATACCATGAGCACCAACCTCCTTACGGAAGCAAGGTGAATAAGATGTTAGGGTAATAGGTAATTCATTTTCCTTAACAATCTGATTCTTAAATCTACCAATCATTGAATGCTCAGAAGTACCGATTAGGTATAAATCCTCGCCTTCAATCTTATACATCATATTTTCCATTTCAGCGAAGCTCATTACTCCGTTTACTACATCTGAATGAATCATAAATGGTGGAATACAATAAGTGAATCCCTTATCAATCATGAAATCTCTAGCATAAGCTAGCATTGCAGAATGAAGTCTTGCAATATCACCAATTAAATAATAGAAGCCGTTACCTGAAGTTCTACCTGAAGCCTCCTTATCAAGACCATTGAACTTAGCAATGATATCTGCATGATATGGAATTTCATATGCAGGTACAACTGGCTCACCAAACTTTTCGATTTCAACATTCTCTGAATCATCCTTACCAACTGGTACAGATGAATCAATGATATTTGGAATGACAAGCATTCTCTTATTTAATTCAGCAGCTAGTACCTCAAGCTCAGGCTCAATTTCTGCAATTCTTGCGTTATTCTTAGCAACGATAGCCTTAATAGCGTTAGCCTCTTCAATCTTCTTTTCTCTCATTAAAGCGCCAATCTGCTTAGAAAGCTCATTACGTGAAGCACGTAAAGTTTCAGCCTCCTGCTTATAAGCTCTAATCTTTTGATCTAGGTCAATAACCTCATCAACAAGAGGAAGCTTTGCATCCTGGAACTTCTTCTTTATATTTTCCTTAACAATTTCAGGATTTTCTCTGATAAATTTAATATCTAACATAATTAATTCTCCTTAAAAAGGTATAAAACCTTTAACATACAACAAATATTATATCATAATATTTTATTATTTCAATTTTATAATTATATTGG
>JAILEP010000141.1 GCA_024697825.1 Acholeplasmatales bacterium | reverse complement strand
AAATCTGAATAAATATATTTTTCTCCTCGAACCTCAAATGTATCATTATCTGAATCATAATATGAATTCTCTTTTGTCGCTAATTCAATCATACCTATAATAGAAATTACTGATACAATAAGATTGATTAGCGCAATAGATACAAGAAATGTTCTAATGCGTTTTTTTCTAAAAATAATAATTAAAACTATTAATACTGCAAATGTTATAAGTGGCCAAAATTGAAGCCTAGTTGCCCATGCCATAAAGCAATCCCCCCAATATAATTATTAACTGCTTTATTATATATTAAATATTAAAAAGTTTCTACAAAATTATCTAAAGCTATAACTAGAGATTTAAATTTAGTTAAATCATAACAATAAAAGCGTCTATCTATTATAGTTTCTAAGCTTAAGCATACTTCAGATTCATATAGATAATAATTATTAATATTACGATAATTAGAATATCTAACAACTATATTACTTCCAAAGACATTACTTTTAGGAACTGATGGGATAATAATGAATGAGCCCTGTGCTGTTGTGTCAATTCCATTTTTTAATGGGATATTTAGCCTATTAAAATAATCAGCTGAATCCGCCATGAGCAAGCTTTTCAAACTTTTTAATCTCCCCTTAAATTAAGCTAACAAATTCATTTAGCTTAATTGTTAATTCTTTGTATTTATTTACATCATAGAAATAGTATTTATAGCTTCCTATCCTTTTTACAGCTCTTATAATATAATAACAATTTGTTTGATGAGCATAGGTATAATTAATATCTAAGCCCATATGATATAAATTAGAATCTAGACATAAAATATCAATTAAAATACCATCTTCAGCATCAGTTGAATCTAGACCTCGATCAGTACAATATTCATCCTCTGTTAAGCCTAAGGAATCATCATTTGATTCCTTTATTAAGGCAGTGATCTCATCCTTTAAATCAGAGCCTATATTAAGCTTTAGCTGAGGATCAGTTTCATAACTATAATTATAATTACAATAAATTAATTCGAAATAAATATTATTATTTAATATATCTAGGTTTTCCTGATTTAAATATAAATAGCGTCCATCATCTATTCCTTCTAGATATTCACTGGAATAAGTTGCTAGATATTCACATGATAAATATATAGATGTATGAGCATATTTAGGATTTTCTGATTCGTAATCAGAATCAACCCTAAATCCTGAATTATAATATGTTTCTCCTTCTATAGTATAGGTATCCTCTTTTTCAGAATATGTAGCCTCTAGTCCTTCAATTGTTACAAAATAATGAATGAAGACTCCTGCATAAGCTCCAAATAGGACAAGCCCTATAATAATAAAGGTAAGCATTAATGAGCGCTTCTTCCTAAATGCCGTTAATGCAAAGACTATAGATGAAGTAAATAATATGTATAATAAAATAAGACCAGGATTAAATAATAAGCTAATCATTATTAACCACTCTCCCAAAAAAATTTAAGCTGATATAGGGCCTAGCCAGAGGCGAATTAGTGATGCATGACAAATTTAGGCTAGGCCTATATCAGAAAGACAATCTACAGCTCTCCCTTTGTATATTGCAATTAAATTATAGATAATTTTTCACTTGCACACCACCAAGTAGGGCTTAGAATTTTGTCAAGGCTCACTTTACAAACGCTAAATTAAGCCATTTTTTAATAATAACAGCCGGCAATGCCAGTTGTTTTTCGCTATATGGTTGCGAGTATTTTGCACGATTACTACGATTAATTTTCAAGCTAATATAAAATGGCTATCAGGAGATAGCCACTTCAATTATTATTCATTTACTATTTCAACAATGTTACCATCGTTACCAAAATACCACCAATTACCAGTAGCTGTTTCATTTGCACCATTTTCATTGAATTGTACAACCAAGAGAAATCTCCTTAAAAAGTGAATAAACACTCCGGGGAAATGGAGTGTTCATTCTGGGAAATGATTCTTAGGAAAATGACATATAGGAAATACTTATAAAAAATTATAAAATTCCTTACATCACCAATATTATAATACTTAATTATTATTTATAAAGGTTAAAGCACAATATTTTTATACTATTTACTTTTAAATGTCCATTTATTGAAATTCATATTAAAATAAAAGACTCTAGTCTTAACTAGAGCCTTACATTCCACCACCAACAATAAAGATTGCGGAGCCTTTAATATTAGATGGCTTTTCATCCGCATCCTTTATTTCATTTTTAGGATATTCATTTGTACAATTTGGATCATTAAAATAACGACCATTATTATAATAAAGGTTCTTCTGCATTCCATTTAGTAACATTACAGTAACTAAAAGACCCATCATTGAGCCACCTGCACCAGCCCCAACCATCATTCCCATATTAGGAAGATTTGGATTTCTAGTCCCATCCTTCATTACAATATCACCCATAGATGGAGCTTTTTCTTGAGTTGAAGCCTTAACTCCACAATTAGAACAAAATTTTGCGCCTACCTCAAGTAAGGCACCACAATTAGAACAATACATAAAACAAAACCCTCCTTTAATTTAGATTTAATAATTAATTAAATCCTCTACCTTTTCTTCTACAATTTCAATTTCATCATCATGCTCTGATGTAACTGAAATAACATAATCATCCTTA
>JAILEP010000106.1 GCA_024697825.1 Acholeplasmatales bacterium | reverse complement strand
GATGGTAAGGTTAGAACCTGTGCTATTAATATCTTAAATAATTATATTAAGACTAATAGTTTTAAGGGTACTCAATTAGTATTTTGTGATATTTACACCTGTTCCAAGCTTTTGAGTTGAACCAATTAATACTCTAATTGTTCCATCATTAACAGCCTTAAATAGCTTATTACGCTTTGATTCTGAATCCTTTACATCATGAATAAAGGCTATTTCAGATGCAGGAATGCCATATTTGATTAAAAGCGATTTAAGCTCATCATAAATATTAAAGCCTTCCTTTGGAGTAGAAATATCACAGAATACTAATTGAGTACCCTTAAAGCTATTAGTCTTAATATAATTATTTAAGATTCTAACAGCACAGGTTGTAACTTTACCTTGACTATAACCCTTATACTTATTTTCATCGATGATTCTTAGATCAAGGGCAGCCTTTCTACCATCAGATGTAACCTTTAGTAGGTTATCCTTTTCATCATTTTCATCTAATTGATGTTTACGAATCTTTTCAATTCGCTCACTGATGTCTGCAATGTATGCTGCTAGTTCCTTTGATTTAGCAATAGTAATATCCTTGTAGCCATTTAGCTTAGGAGCTCCATCCATTTGGCTACTAGAATAGAAATCAGCAATATTAGATAGAATTTGAGTTAACTCTGGTAAGTTATGGAACTTAGATAATCTAGTTACAGGTCTATAGCCTTCACCATTTAAATCAACCTCTATCTCTTCGACGTATTCAGCATACATCGCAATCCAATTATCGAAGCTTACGATATTAGTGATAGTTAAATCAGTTGGCTGTAAGCAGCGTTGGATATTATAAAGGTCGCTTATAGAATTTGTAATAGGTGTACCTGTAGCTAAGATAATTCCCCCATTTTGTAGGGAATTAAAATGATCACAGATAACTTTAAAATGTTGACATTTATCTGAACCCTCTAAATTGATACCTCTAATCAAATTCATAGAAGATTTAATAGGGATATTTTTATAATTATGTGATTCATCTACATATAATCTAGTAAACCCTAGATTTCTAAATGAATACTCCTCCTTAATTGGAGATTTAGCAATAGTGTCAAGAGCTTCTCTTAGCTTCTTGATCTTTTTAACTATTGTAGTCGGAATAGTTTGACTATTATTGTATTTACTCTTTAGCCTAGCATATTCACTAGCTAGCTTCTTGGTTTCCTTTTCGATTGAATAAGGGATTCTATCGAATGATGATTGTGGCATAATTACTGCGTTATAATCACCATCCTTAATAAGCTTTAAGGTATTTAGAATTTTATTCGGAGAATAGTCACCAACATCTGTTGCTAATAAATTTGAATTAGGATATAGATACTTATAATCATTTTTCCATTGAGAAACAATATTATTAGGTACTACATATAAATTTTTAGTAGATAGCCCCATTCTAAGTAATTCTTCGCCTGAGGCAATCATAATATATGTCTTACCTGTACCAACCTCGTGGGCAAGTAATGTATTTGGATTAAATATGATACGTGCTATTGCGTCTCTTTGATATTTAAATAAGGTAACATCAGGATTTTTATGTGGAAACTCTAAGAAATCACCATTATAAACTCTAGATACATTATAACCATACTTTTCATTATAAGTCTTAACTAGATCATTATTTAGCCAAGGTCTTGTTGATAAAAACTTCTTGAAGCATTTTTCAATATCATTAGCCTTAGCTAAGGCATCCTGAGTAGCTGCCTCGTTAAATACTTTCTTTCTATGACCATTTCTTAAAACATAATCGTATAGTGCTATTGTTTGACAATTTACGACCTTTTCAAATAGCTTAGCAGCTCCTATATAATCATTACCATAATTAAGCCCTGCGCTATAGGCTACTCTATACTTAGATATGCTTACGTCCCAAACGCCCTTTGACTCATCGTATTCAAGCTCACCTGATTCAAGGTGCGCGTTTCTAACAAATATAGTCTCAAAGAATTCCTTGATAATATAATGAGGAATCCATGGTGATGCTAAATTAAAATAGATTTCACTGCTTGATACACCGGTTGGCATAATAGCTTCTAAAGCTTTGATGTTCTCATCATATTTGCCATTGATATTGTAAATCTTCGCATCCTCAAGCTTCTTGAATAAATTACCTGATAAATATTCATCAGAGGTTTTATAACCTTCGTAATACTTATGGGCAATAGCTGTTGGGTCTTTATAAATAGAGCCCTTTAGCTTATCAATTATAGTTTGATAATCATTACCTGTTATTTTAGAAATGTATTCAATATCAACCTTACCTAAATTCTTTAAAGAAAATACTAAGGCATCGGAAATGCTAGATGTATGTATTTCATCCTTACTGACAAGATTTTCGTCCAATGAATCCCAATCAAGTGTTAGCTCGGTTACATCCTCAGAAACAAAATTAAGATTATTTGTTGTTTGATTTTGCATTTTAATTCCTCCATCAATTATTTTTAGGCACAAAAAGGCCCTAACATAAGGGCTGTGTTATTAATATAGGTTGATAAATCAATATTGCCAACTAAATATTTAATATTATTAAA
>JAILEP010000052.1 GCA_024697825.1 Acholeplasmatales bacterium | reverse complement strand
CTTGTTTAACTAACTTACCTTCAATAGCGTATTGTAGTATTGATTTTTTTAATTTATCTGCAAAAGTTGATTCTAGTTCAGTTAATAATTTCTCATTTTTATCATATTCTTGTATTAATGGTTCAAATGAATTGATTTTATTAACGATACGTTGCTGTTCTTCAAACGGTGGAAGAGGTATTATAAAATCTTTTAAAGTATTAATACTTACGCCACCAATAATTCCATTCAATGAAGATTTAAAAATAGACAAAAACTCACTAGATTGGAAAATATTAAACAAATATAAATCATTAACAATAAAAGTATCAAAACATGCTAATTTATTACCAAAACATACTTCTCTATCAGTTATTGCTATTTTTCTTCCAGCAGAACCACCTTCGATGCAAAGAAGTATCTTATGAGTAGGAGCAATTTTAAAAGAAGTATTTTCAAATGGAATATTAATCCCGTTATTATAAGCGATTGTTCTGTCAAATCCTACATCTTTTGTAGCGATAAAGTCTCTACCAACAACATTAGAATATTTCTTTTTCTTGTCTTCATCATTGATACTATTACCATTATATATGTTAGATAATGATTTTAATCTTATCCATATCCAGTTATCAGGTATGTCAAAAGGCAAATCCTCTAATTTCACAGGTTCATTCTTACCTATCTTCTCATAATAACAATTATGACAATGTTTTAATTTACATAGCGTTTAAGTGAAAAGAATCATGTTAATGCGCTTAAATATGATATAGTAGCAAAATTCCCATATTAATATAATGATAATATTTTTAAGCCTAGAAGATGTAAAAGAGGAATTAGCTGATGTTATTAATTACTGCTTACAAATGTGTCAGGTATTAAATTTAGATCCAATCGAAATTATAAATAAGAAGTTGGATATAACTGAAAAGAAATATCCAGTCGATAAGGCAAAGGGTGTATCGACAAAATATAACAAGTTGTAAATTATAATGATAATTGTAATGACTTTCATAAGATAGCATTAGTATTTTAAAATTGCTAAAATACATTACAATAAGGGTATATCGCTAGCGATATACTTTTATTTTTCTCAAAATGGTGATAAAATAAGACTATATTCTTAAATTCGGAGGATTTCCTATGTTTAAAAAAGGAGATAAGGTAATACATAAAAAGTATGGCGTTGGTACCGTAATTAAGTCAGCACTTCTTATTACTAGTGTTGCTTTTTCTGATTGTCAAAAATCTGTATTAAATAGTTCTCTTGAGGCCTATGTTGAGCCTAATAAAGCTGAAGAAGTCAAGGAAGAATTAGAAGTTAAAGCTGTTGTTGAAGAAAAGGTTGAGGTAAAAGCTGAGGCTAAAGAGCCTGAACCTAAAGTTGAAAATAAAAAAAACGAGGATTATATAAACCAAGCCTTAACTGAAATGGTAGTTAAGCCTGTAAAAAAGGAATCCGAGCCTACTAAGGCTGAAAAGAAACTTAAGGAAGAGCCTACTCTTCAGGTTTATACCGATATTGCAAGAGAAACATTAAAGGCTATTAATCAAAATAAATGGTTAAAGATTAAATATAAAAACCAACAGGGAGAGGAAACTCTATTTATGGTTGGTATTAAGGATATTAATTATTATAAGCAATCCTTTATTGTAGATTCATTTAATATTCAGTACAGCACTGCTGTATCTGAAAGAACAATTTATTATAAGAGCATTGAGTCTGCAGAGGTAGTTGATGGTACATTCCATAAAACACCAAAAAAGCTAATTGATAATATGGCTAAGAATCCGGAGCTATATTCATTTATTGATGCGGATATGGTAAATGAGGATGTTTTAGATTATTATTCTGAATGCTTTAAATTAGATAATGTTCCTTATAAGACTGATTATGGTCTAATTAGATCACTTGATAATGATACTCTTATGGAAAATGATACCTATGCATTAAGTGAGGAACAATTTAAGGAATTAACATTATCATTATATTCTAAGAATGACAAGCTTAAGAAAAAGGAAGGAAAGCTTAATGACTTCAAGCTAGTTATGAATAGATTATCTATTAAAACTAAAAGAGGTCTTTATGTTCTTGCTTATAGAGAATTAGAGCTAGATATCGAAAAGAAGGTATTAGTTCCAAGTCAAGATACTGTTATTAATACTGAATTCGCTTTTGATTCAGATACTAGCGATGCTAAAAATGTTATGTCTATGACTAGATTCTTACCAGAAGAATCAAAATATTTACTTGATGATTTTGATAAGAATGAAAAGGAAATTCATAAAATAATTATTGAATATAATGATTTAGGCAATAAATCATATACTAATATTTTAGATTCAAAACCATATATTATTAATTTATGCATGAATCTAACTGTAGATATTGATGCCCAATTTGCAGGCATTAAAAAGATGATTGCAAATCCTAGCGAAATGTCTATGCCTGTTAAGACATTCTTTGGTAATCCAGATCCTAAGGGATTAAGAAGAATGACTTATCCAATTTATGTAGTTGATGATAAATATAATATCGATCAAATTAACGCAATTAATGTTGCAGTTAAATCATCTGCGTCATATATTCAGGGGCCTCCTGGTACTGGAAAGACTCAAACTTTATTAAACCTTATTTTTACAGTAATGTATAATAATAAGACTGCACTAGTTACATCTAATAATAATGTTCCAATGGATGGAGTTTATGAGGATATTCTAAAAATAGAATATAAGCCAGGAGTTCCATTATTATTCCCTGCAATTAGATTAGGTAATACTGATAATGTTAATGCAGCCATAGATAGAATTAAGAAAATGGCTGAAACAGCTAAAAATCTAACTGCAAAGGAAGAGGCTATTACTAATCTTAAGGCAGAACGTAAGAGTGCAATGAAGGCTCTAACTGACCTATTAACTGACTACGAGGTTCAATCGGATTTATTAGCTCGTAAATATAATCTTGAAAACCTAATAGAAAAGACACAGGATGAATCACTTAAGATTAATTTAAGTGGTCAATTAGATGGAGTAAATAAGGAATTAGAAGACTTAGGTGAAATTAAGGTTGATGATGAAAAGCTTAGAAGCTTATTAAACATTGATTTTAGACAATTCTTTATGTCTATTCATTTTGATACTGTTTCAAGGCTTAAGAGATTAAATTATAAGAAGTATTCTAAATTAAAAGAAATAATAGATATGCCTTCATCAGATTCTAAGCAGATTCAGTCAAGAGTAAAGAAATTTAAGGATTATTTGAGCGATTCAGTAAATCTAAAGGATTTCCAAGAAATCTTCCCAATAATCATTTCTACAAACCTTTCTGCAACCTATTTAGGTGAACCTAAACCTCAATTTGATTATGTTATGATGGATGAGGCTGGTCAGTGCAATGTAGCGAATGCCCTAATTCCAATTGTTAGAGCTGAACGTTTAGTATTAGTTGGTGACCCACAACAGCTAAGACCTGTTGTAGTATTAGATCCTAATGCTAATAAGAAGTTAATGAAGAAATATGGTATTCCTAGAGAATATGATTATGTAACAAATTCTATTTATACATCATTTACTAATATTGATATCGTCAATAATGAAACATTATTATCTTATCATTATAGATGTAATAATAAGATTATCGAATTCTCTAATAAGAAATATTATAACAACAAGCTTAAGCTTAAGAGCAAGAGTGAAGAAAATCGTCCTCTTGTTTTAATGGATACATCTAAGGATGATGCATTATCACAAAATAATGATAAAAACATGAGTGATGTAGAAGCAAAGATGATTGTTGATTACATCAAGAAACATAATGATGAAGAAATTGGTGTAATTACACCATTTGTTCATCAAAAGGAATGTATTGAGTATTTTCTTAAGGAAGCTGGTATTGATAATGTACCTGTAGGTACAGTTCATGCCTTCCAGGGAGACCAAAAGAAGGTCATTTTGTTCTCTACTGCAGTTACTAAGAAAACTCATAAGAAAACATATGAATGGCTTAAGAATAATAAAGAGCTTATTAATGTTGCAATATCAAGGCCAAAGGACAAGCTAATCTTATTAGGATCTTATGATTCAGTTAAGAATCTAACTGATGGCAATGATGACATGAAGGAGCTTTTTGATTATGTTAAGACAGAAGGAGAATGCGAGGTAACTAACGTATCTCCTAAATCTAAGGCTTTAGGTACAAGAGAAATCTCTACTGAATCTGAAGAAGACTTTAGAGAAACATTAGATCATTTAATTTCGGTATTAAATAATAACTGCTATGTAAAGGGAGAGGTATCTCCAGCATCTATATTTAATGATGAAAAGAATCTAAGCCCTTGGTTCTATAATCAAAGATTTGATTTTGTTGTATTCCAAAGAGGATATAAAAATGATTCTATCATTGCAATTATAGAGCTTAATGGTCCAGAGCATTCATCTAGAGAAGATGTAATTATGAGAGATAATTATAAGAAGAAGCTTTGTGAGGAGCATAACATAAAGCTTTATTCAATTCCAAGAGAATGCGCAAGAGATTATTTTATAGTAAAAGACACATTAATGGAATCATTAACTAAATAATATTAAAGACGAGTCACTATATTGTGATTCGTTTTTATTTTGTATAATTGACTTTACACTTTTAAAACTTTAGTACATATTCTATTGTAAATGTTATAAAAAGGTACTAAAATATAATATAGAGTAAACGATAAATTGGGAGGT
>JAILEP010000042.1 GCA_024697825.1 Acholeplasmatales bacterium | reverse complement strand
AAGATTTTTAAAAAATCACTAATTTGAGGATTTTTAGTCTTGGTTTAATTAACTTATTAAAATTTTTATAATTTAGTACTTGATTATTAATAGTTAATCACCCTTTTAATTCATTTCAAATACATTACTGATTATATCATTTTTATAAATGTTTATAAATATATAAAAATAAGGAAACGGATTAATCCGTTTCCTCTTCATCCTTAATTTCAAGTGGGTCAACATATTTATCCCCTTGTAATAATCTATTTAACAGCTTATACATTGGCTTATATAAGAATGCAATTGTTATAAAATTGCATGTTACAAGAACTAATGTAAATGGAATATCTGCAATTATATATGGAACAAGCTTTTGTTCATATACAAATACTCCAATTGGAATAAATAAAGCTGCATAAATAAGACCTGCAATTACTCCTGAACCTGCAATAATAAATTCGTTTTTCTTTCTTAATAAATAACCAAATGTTAATGTTATTTCATAGCCAACAATCATTGGTACAATTGTCCATACTACAAATGAGCCCATAAATAGATTATCCATTAAAACATGGGCAACAACTATAATTGAGCCATACCCAATTCCTACTGTCGCACCATATAAAATGATAAGGAAGAATGTCAATTGAACAGAAGGAATTACAGTAAGTACCTCCTCCTGAACAAATAGGATTGTCGTCATTGCGACTAGATAACATAGCTTTTTAATAGTCATTACCACATTACCCTCTCTTCCTTAAATTCAAATACATCCCCATCACTAATCTGTAATGTTGATATTCCATAATTAGCATAATCACCATTAACATAGATAGCAATATAGGTTGTGTTGAAATCAGTTATTAAATTGTCAATTCCTAACAAAACCTTACCGTATGTGCCATCTTCTGTCTTTAGGGTGTAATGTTCATCCATAAGATCATATAGTGATGAATTGTCAGTACTATATGAGTTATCAGATAAGGTATTTGAATCAATATCAATAACTAGAACCTGAACATGTATTGAACCATCCTCAGCTCTTTTAACCTGTGATTTATTGTAATAATTTACTAAAACAAAGGCTAAAACACAAATACCTACCATTAATAATGCGATGACAATTTTGATAAGATTCTTCTTATTCAAAAATGTTCGCTGCAATCTTCTTGTCCCTCTGTACCTTATAAGCTGCTATACCAGCATAAGCCTGATTAGCAGATTCAAATGAAATTCCATTCTCATCACCAGGCTGATAAATTAAATAGCCAGTTTCTGAATCATAATAATTTGTAACTAATAAATCAGCTAATTCCTTAGCGCTATTATTAAGTGCTGCATGAGCCATTAATAAACAAGCATTACTTGTTAAATTACCTTGATCTGTAAGTGGTAAATTAAATGAATTAGAATCATATTCATTAAATAATGCTGTTGATGCGACAAACCATGAATAGCCATCATATCCATATTCAGTTGATGGAATATAGCTTGGTGTTTTTACAGAATCAGCTACATATTCTGAATAACCTAAAGTATAGGCAGGTGAAACATCAAATGGTCTTGTAAATTCACCATATTCACCATATTCTGTAATAGTTCCAAGATAAGTCTTATAAGCATCCTTAAAATCTGATAAATCTGTACCTAAAGCACGTGCTGAATAATAATATTTTCCAACAGATGCCCCAGTAAGTGCAGATACAGACTGCTTACTAATTGATGTTTTCATAGCGGTAGTTGCCTTATTTGTATTAAACAATGCTGGGCTATAGCTATGGTTTTTCATAAATGAAATCATCATATATGTCCAGTAGTCACTAGAGTCAAATGTTTCACCAGCCTTTAATACCTTAGGCATTTCCTTCTTTACATATTTATAGAAGGCCTGGTCTAATAATATATCATTTTCATCTAGGCTACCATAGCCTGAAGCAACAGAATTCCAGCATTCTACCTGAAAGACGAATTCATCACCATCATCAACATATAAGCTATCGATACCTAAATCAGTTTTAACTCCATTTTCGTAAATAACTAGATTATAGTTATTATCTATAACAGAGCCTGCAATAGATTTAACCTTAAATCCAGTAGTTAAATCATCTGAGCCTGATAATGATGTATAATCCTTTATCTCAGCTCTCATATCGCTATGCTCATTTGTATGGAAGGAATGATCCAATAGCTCCTCGCCATCAATATCAATTACCTTAACGTTATATGTATATTTATAAGAATAGGTACTATCATCACCACATGATGCTAAACCTAATACTGAAAGACCCATTAATCCAAGGCCTAATAGCTTCTTCTTCATTTTTTATCACTCCTTATAGCCTACGCTATATTATAATCCAAAATGGAGAATAATTGAAATTTTTATGCAAATAAATTAGCTGAAGCTGCCTTATCACGCTGTACCTTATATGCAGCTAGACCAGCATAAACCTGCTCAATCATATAATTAGTACCCTTATCAGAAGCAGCTGTATACTTAACAAAGCCTGTAGTTGAATCATAATAATTATCCATTAAAAGCTTAGCTATAGCAGCACCTGACTGATTATATGCAGCATATGGTAATAATAATGCAGCCTGAGAAACTGAATTAGCCTGAACCACTGTTGGAAGTACTGCTAAATCATCAGCTGATAATGTATCCTTCCATAAAGCATTAGCTGTTAAATACCAGCAATAGCCATCATAGCCATAGCTTGTTGATGGTGTATATGTTGGATTCTTTACAGCATCAGCAACCTTATCACCTAAATTTAATGAATAAGCAGGTGATACACTAAATGGATTTGTATATTCACCAAATGATGCATATGTTGTTAAACCCTCTAAATATGATGTATATGATGTCTTAAATGCATCAGATGTATCATTACCAAGTGCTCTATTTGTATAATAATACTTGCCAAAGTTTGCACCTGTAAGAGCTGTTACATCAGCACTGCTTACTGCAGTCTTTAATGTATCAGTTGCAGAAGCTGTATTAAATACACTAGTGTCATAGCCATTATTAGCCATTAATGATACTGTCATATAAGACCAATAATTAGATCCTGAATATGTTGTATCTGCTGCAATCCTTGTAGGTAATACTTCCTTTGCATACTTATAAATTGTCTTATCAATTAATACATCAGTATCTGTTAATGTACCATATCCTGATGCTACAGTATTCCAGCATTCTACCTGGAATGTAAATGTATCACCTTCATCAATTGTTAATCCTTCAATACCAGTTGATGCATAAGAATTATTTTCATAAATTGCTAAATAATAATTAGCATCAACTACAGAACCTGCAATAGATGATAATGAATAGCCATAAGTTCCTTCATAGCCAACTACTGTTGTAGCTGACTGTAAATCAGTTAAAACTGAATTCTTAGATGTGGATACTAAATCCTTTTCTAATAGTACCTCTCCATCAATATCAATTACCTTAACACTATAATTTAGGTTTGAAGCTACACTACTTGATGCAGCACTTGATGTTGCGACACTTGATGTTGCGGCGCTTGATGATGCAGCACTTGATGATGCAGCACTTGATGCAGCACTTGATGCGGCTGCGCTTGATGCTAAAGCACTGCTTCCCTTGCTTTCTGATTCGCATGATGCAAGACCAAAAATTGCTAAGCCAATTACGCTTAGTCCTAATAACTTTTTCTTCATTTTCTTCTCCTCGTTCTATCGTATCCCAGCAATAGCTAAAATAGGATAAGGGGCCCCTTTCATTTTCCCCTTTAAATATTTATTAAAAATCAGGTAAGTCTCCTGGCTTCATCTTCAAGCCCTGTATAACGCCTTCTCGGATTAAATCCAATGACCATATTTTATACAAGTAGATTAACACAGTTGCTGGTACAGTTCACGATTCTCACGTGATTCCTTATTAAACCCTTTTACAGGTGCCATGATTTTCAAACTGAATTTATTTATCTTTTGCTAACTAAATCCTCTAGGATATTAACTAGCTCTAGGGCATCCTTTGAATAAAAGTCTGCGCCTATATTCTTAGCAATATCGGCAGTAACTACGGCTCCACCTACACAAATGTGAGCCTTAGTATTATTTGCACGTAATGCCTTAATTGTATCCTCCATACTTAAAACTGTAGTCGTCATAAGTGCAGAAAGACCAATTGCAAATGGATGATACTTATTGTCTGCAGCAACTACATCCTCAATAGGTACGTCCTTACCTAAATCGATAACCTCATATCCATATGATTCTGCAACAACCTTACAGATATTCTTACCAATATCATGAACGTCACCCTTAACAGTTGCCATTACAATAGTAGCCTTAGCTGAATCCTTCTTTGGGAATTTAGCTGATATTACTGCGAAGGCCTCCTTTGCAGCCTCGGCAGCGGAAATTAGCTGAGGTAAGAATAGCTTACCCTTATCATATAAATTACCAACCTCTGTAAGTGATGCAATTAATACATCATTTATTACTACAAGTGGCTCCTTAGTTTCTAATTCCTTAATAGTTAAGCGTTCAATCTCAGGCTTTAAGCCCTTTTTAACTGCATTATATAAATCTAGCTCAGAAGCCTCCTGCTTAGTAGTGGCTGCCCCTGCAGTAGTTGTTGTAACCTTAACCTCAACATCCTTATATTTATCAATATATTTTTCTGAATTTGCATCAATATTCATTAATACATTATATGCAGATATAGCACCCATCATTTCAGTATCTAATGGGTTCATAATTGGCATATTTAATCCAGCATACATTGCCATAGCTAGGAATGTTTTATTTAATAATGGTCTATAAGGTAGACCAAATGAAACATTAGATACACCTAGTGCTGTTTTAACGCCTAGGCTTCTAACTAATGTTAAGCCCTTTAATGTTTCTTGAACTAATGCCTGCTCTGCACTTGCAGTTAATACTAATGTATCAATCATTATTCTATTCTTAGGAATACCATATTCTGCTGCCTTGGCAATAATTCTTTTTGCAATTTCAAATCTTTCCTCTGCAGTCTTAGGTACACCATTTTCATCTAAGGCTAAGCCTAAGACAACGGCACCATACTTTTTCGCAATAGGGAAGACTCTTTCCATTACTGCATCCTCACCATTAACTGAATTAATAAGTGGAATACCATTATAATAACGACATCCAAGCTCTAGAGCATCCTTATTAGATGAATCTAGCTGTAAAGGTAAATCACAATATTCCTGGATATGTCTAATTGCATTAACCATAGTTGTCGGCTCATCAATCTTAGGAACACCTACATTTAAATCAAGTAAATCTACTCCGGCCTCCTGTTGCTTAATAGCCTCGCCTACTAAATATTCGAAATTACCATCAATTAAAGCCTGCTTAAGCTTCTTCTTACCTGTCGGATTTAATCTTTCACCACAGATTTTAACATTTTCAATCTTAGTTAAAACTGAAGCTGAATTGATAACAGTCTCTCTTGGATTATCCTGTCTATTTACAGGTAGGCCTCTATATTTAGAAATACCTGTAATAAATTCAGGGTTTGTACCACAACAGCCACCAACAATTGATACACCCATATCAATATATTTTTTTGTATATTCATCGAATTCATCAAATTCAAGTGTATATACAGTCTTACCATTCTTTAATGTAGGTAAGCCTCTATTAGGCTGAATAATAACAGGTACATGAGCTGTATGAACAAGCTTATCAATAATAGGATAAAGCTCCTTAGGTCCAAGTGAGCAGTTAACACCAACCGCATCTGCACCTAAGCCCTCTAAGGTATTTACAACAATTTCAGGTGTTGAACCAGTTAGAGTTCTACCAGAACCATCAAATGTCATTGTAATAAATACTGGCTTTTTACTATTTTCCTTTACTGCAAGAAGTGCAGCCTTAGCCTCATATAAATCAGTAAATGTTTCTAGAATAAATCCATCCACAAGTGGATCTGCAATATTTACCATTTCTGCAAAGGCGTTATATGCATCATCAAATGATAAAGAACCAAGTGGGGCAAGCATTTGTCCAGTAGGACCCATATCAAACATTACATATTTGCCTGCAGTACATGCATTTTTAACAGCTGCCTCACAAACAGTTTTTAAATCATATTCACCATGATATTTAATTCTATTTAGGCCAAAGGTATTACATGTTATAAAATCTGCATCCTTATAAGCCTTATGAATATCCTGAATAGCCTCTGGATGAGTGATATTTAAATCTTCTGGAACAAGCCCTGCAAGACCTCTTTTTTCAATCTCACTACCCATACCACCATCAAAGATCATTATTTCTTTTCCGAGTCTTGATAGCATGTTGTACCTTCCTTTCTGTACTCACACTTTTCCTTAACTACACAATTACCACAGGTAAGCTTCTTATTCTTACCTACACCAACGATTCCACACATTGATTTCATAGGAACCATTAAATTAGATTCTAGTAATTCAACACCACATTTAAGTGGATTAATATATTTGAAGATTTCTCTAATATCCTTAGTTTCTGTTCCCTGGTATCCTGGACAGAATCTATAGGTTCTATCTTTAGGGAAATTCTCCTCTTCAAATTCATCTGCCATATATTCTAAATAGGCACTTGATACTGCATCAAAGATAACCATTCTTTCCATATCAATCTTAGAATAATATCTACATTTATCATCTACCTTCTTACCAAGTGTAGTAAGAACTAAATAATATGAAGTCGTATCCTTAAGGAATCTTTGGTAAACAGCGTTATCCTTTAAAAAATCTAGCTGATAATCAAATTCAGCATAGATATATTTAAATTGAGCAATTTTTTCTATTTCTTCTATGCACTCATCGATGATCTTATCTGTTCTTTCATCATGAGACATATTACGATAGCCTAAATAGGTATAAGCATGCTTCTTTATTTTAGAAGTATTCTTTAATGACATTTTCTAATCTCCTAACAATTTCATTTGCAGTAGTTGTATTATTCATTACATACAAATGGATACCAGGAGCGCCCTTAGCAAGTAAATCCATAATTTGGTAAACGGCATAATTATAGCCTAATTCCTTAAATGCCTTTGGCTTATCTTGATAGAACTCAAGCATATTTCTGTAATTTAAAGGAATTGTTGAACCACACATAGATTTAGTTCTAGCAATAGACTTAGGTGAAACTAGAGGCATAATACCTGGAATGATTGGTGATTTAATACCAATTTCTCTAGCTTCCTTTACTAAACGGTAATAATATTCATTATCAAAGAAGATCTGTGTGACAAAGAATTTTGCCCCAAGCTCCTCCTTCTTTTTCATAAATTCTAAATCTGCCTTTAATGAAATTGCCTCAACATGAGCCTCTGGATAAGCAGCTCCAGCTAAAGTAAAGCCATCATCCTTTAAATATTCCATTAAATCAGTCGCGTGCTTAAAATATTTACAATATTCAGCCTCATAATCAAGAGGCTTATCACCTCTTAAGGCTAAAATATTTTCAATATTGTTTTTCTTTAATTCTTTAACAACATTATCAATATCCTCAGGAGTTGAAGGTCCACCAGTTAAATGAGCTAAGGCTTCAATATTAAGCTCGTTTTTAATATATGAGGCAAGCTCAACATTTCCCTTACTATTAGAACCACCTGCACCATATGTCACTGATATGAAGTCAGGATTAAGCTTTGCAAGCTCCTTTAATACCTCTTTTGTCTTATCTAAATCATCCATACCCTTTTTAGGAGGGAATGTTTCAAATGATAATGTTCTCTTATTTTTTAATATCTCATCAATTTTCATTTATTCATCACCTAGAACTTTTAAATATTTCTTCGCTAGGAACTTAGCCATTGGAAGATTCTGATCTAAATAATTGCCACATTCCTCAGGCTTAGCACCTGGAATCTCGCCCTCAAAATCTCTTATAAATCTAAAGCACTCAATAATAATTGGCTTAATCTCTTCTGCAGATGCCTTACCCTTCCAGATTAAATAAAAGCCTGTTCTACATCCCATAGGACCGAAATACATATCGTATTCCTCATAATAATTTCTAAACCAAGTTGCAGCTAAATGCTCAATTGTATGGATTTCGGCTGTATTCATAACTGGCTCAAAGTTAGGTCTTGTAACTCTTAAGTCAAATGTTGTGAATGTGAATCCATCCATTGTATCACATCTAGATACGTAAATTCCTGGTAATAATGTCATATGATCTACTGTAAAGCTTGTAATTTTCTTCATTGTAGTGCCTCCTTGAAATAATTCATTTCAATTATAACAAATTTTATATCTTTAGATATAGTATATTTTACTATTCACGTTCAAAATAGAATAATATTTTAAATTTAGTGTTTGTCATAGAAAAAATCTATGGTAAAATAAGATTGGTGATGAGAAATGACATTAAAGCAGCTTGAATATGTCATCAAGGTTGCTGAAACTGGAAATATCACTAAGGCTGCAGAAAGCTTATTCATAGCACAGCCATCCTTAACTCATGCAATATCCGAGCTTGAAAAGGAAATGAATGTCCAGATTTTTGCAAGAACCAATAAGGGTATTTCAGTCACTAAGGAGGGTGAAATGTTCTTAGCCTACGCTAGGCAGGTTCTTGAGCAGGCTAACCTTCTTGAAGACAAATATAAAAAGAATACTCTAAGAAAGACAAAGTTCTCAGTTTCATGCCAGCATTACTCCTTCTGTGTCACAGCATTCTCTGAATTAGTAAAGAAATACGAGACACCGTCATATAACTTTACCCTACGAGAGACACAGACTCACGAGATAATCGAGGATGTAGCTGAAATGAAATCAGAGATCGGCATACTTTATCTTTCTAAATCAAATCGTGAGGTTATCGAGAAAATTATTAAAAAGAATGATCTCGTCTTTGAATCCTTATTCAAGGCAGCACCTCATGTGTTTATTGGTAGAAAGCATCCGCTTGCCAAAAAGAAAGCTATTACTATAGAGGATTTAAAGCCTTACCCTTATTTAACATTTGAGCAGGGTGAATATAATTCCTTCTATTTTAGTGAAGAATTCATATCAACTATTGATGTTGATAAGAATATCATGGTTAGAGATAGAGCCTCTCTATTTAACCTTGTAGTAAATTTAAATGGCTATACAGTGTCATCAGGTGTCATCTCAAAGGATGTTAATGAGGGAGACATCATCTCAAGACCCCTTATCTATGATGAGGAAATGAATATAGGATATGTTAAGCATAAAAATATTCCACTTTCGGATTATGCTAAAGCATATATAGAGTCAATTAAAATGTTGACAAAATAAAAAGCGGCTGCCACCGCTTTTTGTTTTAACACTTCTCAATTGTTGCACCAAATGGAATTAAGCTTAATCCTGCAAGCTTTAGCATTTGCTTAGCAAATGGAATACCAATAATTGTTACACATAGCATTATCGCAAGCATTAAGCATTCAAGCATTAAACCAAATCCTACAAATAAAGCCCAAATTATATTTAATATTGGATGTGCTGCAAAATTATACTTTACCTTATGCCCAAATGGAGTAAGTGATAGTTCTCCTAATTTAAACAGCTGAAAGCCTACAGGTAGCCCAATAATAGTTACACAAAATACGACTCCTAAAATCAGGTATTCTGCTGCCATTAAAAATCCACCAAATATAAACCAAATAATATTTCCAATTAATTTCAAATTTCTTCACCCAACATAATTCTATCACGAAAATAAAACATTTATATATAATTTGTACTATTTTACTACTTTCATATCTTTTTTTGAAACATAGAAATTACATATGTCCTACTTGATATAAATTTGTTTATAAAATAGAAATTTTATAATATAATACAACCGAGGTGTTTTATATGTACGAATGGAAATTAGATAACGTCTATAGTGACGTCCAAGAATGGAAAAAGGCTTTTAATGAAGCCAAGGCTGAATCAGATAAGATTAAGGATTTTAAAGGAAAACTTAACACTAAGGAAGGTGTTGAAACCTTATTTAAATTTGAAGCTGAATATAATAAAAAGCTTGAGGTTTTATATGGCTATGTTGCCCTAAATAGAGATAGAAATACTAAGGAATTAACTTATAATTCTTTACTATCTGAATTTATGAATTTATTAAATGATTTTGAAGCAAAATCTAGCTATATTAATTCTGAATTATTAAAGACTCCTTATGAAACATATTGTGAATATGCTAAAACAAGTGAGGTAATTAAGAATAATTTATTTAATGTAAAAAAGATTTTTGATTTAGAGGCTCATATCTTACCTGAGGAGCAGGAAAAGATTATTGCAGATTATAATCTTACCGCATCAGGATATGCAGATTTATATGATTCCTTAATGTATCAGGATTATGTAATTATCCCTGTTACATTAACAGATGGTACAACTGTTGAGGTATCTCCTAATACCTATTCTTCCTTCTTAGGTAAGCTTGATAAGCAGGAGGATAGAAAGAGAGTATTTGAGGCTTTATTCGGTTATTATGAGAAGCATAAAAATACTTTAGCTAATATTTATAATGGTGTAGTTAACGCTGACATTGCCTATATGAAGGCAAAGGGCTATACAAACCCAGTTGAGGCTATGCTTGATAATAAGAAGATTCCTCTTGAGGTTTATACTTCTTTAATTAATACAGTAAGAGAAAATACTGCACCACTAAAGAGATTTATAGAGATTCGTAAAAAATATTTTGGTCTTGAGGAATATCATACATATGACCGTATTCAAACTATTGCCGGTGAAGGATCAGTTAAATATACTTACGATGAAGCCTATAAGCAGGTGCTTGAGGCATTAAAGCCTATGGGTAGTGACTTTGTTAAGCATGCTAAGGAAACTTTAGAGGATGGTCGTGTTGATGTCTTCCCAAGAGATGGTAAGCAGGGTGGTGCTTATTCTACTCAGATTTATGGCTATGGCACTTATATTCTACTGAACCATACTGATGATTTAGAGAGTGCATTTACATTAGCTCATGAATGTGGACATTCAATTCATACCCTTTATTCAAACGAAAACCAGCCTTATGAGACTAAGGATTATGAGCTATTTGTTGCAGAAATTCCTTCAACATTTAATGAGCATTTATTCTTAGATTATATTCTTCATACATCTAAGGATAAGAATGTAAAGCTTCAGGCTGTAGAAAAGCAGATAATGAATATTGTATCTACATTCTACCGTCAGACATTATTTGCAGATTTTGAATATCAAGCACATATGAAAGCTTTAAATGGTGAAGCATTAACATATGATGTATTGGATAATATTATGGCTGATTTATATAAAACATATTATGGAATCGATCTTGATACCGAACCACTTAAGAAGATGGTTTGGGCATATATTCCACATATGTATGGTACGCCATTCTATGTATATCAGTATGCAACTTGTTTCAGTGCTTCTTCTAAAATCTTTAATGATATTAAGAACAATGTTCCAGGTGCATTTGATAATTATATTAATATGCTAAAATCAGGTGGAGCTGATTATCCTGTTAATTTAGTAAAAAATGGTGGAGCAGATCTTACTACACCAGCCCCATTTAAGGCTGTTTGTGACTCTTTAAACAGCTTATTAGATGAACTAGAGGAATTAATTAAGTAAAACCAAAAATGCGGAGAAATCCGCATTTTTTCATCACGCACTCTAGTATTGAAAAAGTCTGTGAGATTCTATAATAATCTTCACAGTCTTTTTAACTTAAATATTCAATATTTTCTTGATTTCGGCTTCACCTAGTTTTGATACTTTCTTGATAGTTTCCATATCTAATCCATTTTGATACATTGTTCTTACCATTTCAGCCTGCTTTTTTGTTTCACCTTTGGCTTCTCCTTCAGCTAGTCCTTCATCCTTGGCATACTTGATGTCTGTATTATATTGAAGTCTTGCTTTTTCTTCTCTAATAATATCATACAATGTATCTTCATCAGCCATTCCTCTTGGATATATGTATTCTACTTTTCCCATATCATATACCTCATCTAAATATTCAATATTTTCTTGATTTCGGCTTCACCTAGTTTTGATACTTTCTTGATAGTTTCCATATCTAATCCATTTTGATACATTGAAATTATCATTTCAGCCTGCTTTTTTGTTTCACCTTCAGCTAGTCCTTCATCCTTGGCATACTTGATATCTGTATTATATTGAAGTCTTGCTTTTTCTTCTCTAATAATATCATACAATGTATCTTCATCAGCCATTCCTCTTGGATATATGTATTCTACTTTTCCCATATCATATACCTCATCTAAATATTCAATATTTTCTTGATCTCAGCCAATGATATATCAGTAATTTCAGAAATAAACTCTGGGCTTTGACCTCTTGAATACATTGTTCTTACCATTTCAGCCTGCTTTTTTGTTTCACCTTTGGCTAATCCTTTGGCTTCTCCTTCAGCTAGTCCTTCATCCTTGGCATACTTGATGTCTGTATTATATTGAAGTCTTGCTTTTTCAGCTTGTTCAATGTCGTATAATGTGTCCTCATCGGCATTTGTGTTAACTATATACTTAATTGCTTCTGCCATAATATCATCATCCTTTTTATAAAGTGTAGATAAATCATTTGAAATTAACAATTTTAAGTAATTCCTCAATTCAATATTAACACAATTATCGACCTCGGTCAAATCAACTATGATAAGTCGTGAATATCCAAATGCGTCTAGTTCATTAGTCATGCGGTAAAATGTCTTTATCGGCTTTCCTAGATATGAAAAATTCATTAACCAAATTGATAATGAATATGACATATCTCCATAATTCATTCCAACCTTTGAACCAATGATATCTGCTAAATCTGTATAATAATTTATTCTTCTATCTAGCTCATTTGTCTTTTTATTTTGAAGCTCAATATCTATTCTTAAATTTGGATTGCTTGAAACCTTTAAATTGACATCAAATTCAGGATTCTTTCTTTCAGTTCCCTCAAGCTGCTTACCATTTTTAACATGAATATCTTCAACATTGATGTTCTTAAAATCTTCACTTGTATATGGCTTAGCACCTGGTAAGAATTTTACATTTTTTGTTTCATCATCAGATTCCTTTAATAATTCATAGATTAAAGCCTTAGTAAATTTTAAGACTGTTGTTAATAGACCACGACCTACAATATCATTTAAAGCTGTGTATTTCACTGTATAATTATTCATAATGCGCTACCTCCTTTCATTTAATTTGAAGAATTCTTTCCTTCTTCATAAATAATAATAGGTAGCTCATTACATTTTTTTAGAAACGAAAATAAAAAAA
>JAILEP010000061.1 GCA_024697825.1 Acholeplasmatales bacterium | reverse complement strand
TATTAGTGCTATATTAATCTTTATTTCTTTAAAGAGAGAAAATTCAGAAATTAAATTAATATTTAAAGAAATTAAATCAGATAAGGAATCTGTTAAAAATATATTATCTGTTGGAATTCCATCAGGTGTTCAGTATGCAATATTTGCAATATCAAATATGTTTATTCAATCAGGAATAAATTATTTTGATCATGTGACAGTAGAAGGAATAAGTGCATCTACTAATATAGATTCATTTATTTATGAGCCTATTTACGCCTTCTATACCGCAGCCGCATCCTTCATTAGTAAGAATTATGGTGCAGGTCAAAAGAATAGAATATTAAAAAGCTATTTAATAAGCTTTACCTATGCCTTTAGTATTGCCTTAATATTAGGTACTATCTTATTTTTCTATGGTAGATTTTTCTTAGGATTATTTACTAATAGTAGTGAGGTAATAGATGCAGGTATGGAAAGACTTAAGGTAATGGGTCTAGTATACTGTGTATCTGCCTTTATGGATACTACAACTGCAGCCTGTAGAGGTCTAGGTAAGACATTAGCTCCTACAGTTATGGTTATTACAGGTACTTGTATATTTAGAATTATATGGATCTATACTGTATTTGCTCATTATCATACAATTGAATCATTATTTATTGTATATGTAATTACTTGGGTAATTACTTCAATACCAGAAATAATCTATTTTGGTATGATTTATAGAAGAAGTACTAAAAATCTTGTCCCTCTAAATGCATAGAGATTTTATTTAAAAATAAAAAACTCTTTATTTCTTGATAAATAATGGTTTTAATGCTAAAATTACTTTGTATTTTTAAAATCATTGATGGAGATGATATAAAAGTCCCTCTGTTTAGCGACTGGTGGTATGGTGAAAGCGCCAGCTGATACTTTTATTGGACACTCCGGAGAGCCTGTGATTAGGACGTTTTGACCCGCGTTAAGGGATAAATGAGAGTGTAGTAATACACTGAAGTAAGGTGGCACCACGATTAATTCGTCCTTATAACGAGAGTTATGAGGGCTTTTTTTATGGATTTAAGCTTACCGGTATTACACATAGGTAAAATTAAATTAAGGGAGATTCAAAAGTCAGACTTTCCCGCACTCTATGAGGTTGGGTCTAATCCAGAGATGTGTAAGTATTTGAACTGGGGACCATATAAGAGAGTGAGTGAGGCACTTTATGCGATTGAGGGTATTTACCTTAAGCGCCATGAGGAATCACTTCCTATTCCTTATGCAATTTGTATTAATGATATCCTAATAGGAGTGCTTGAATATCATTCCTATAATGAGGATGAAAAATCAATGGAAATTGGTTTTTTCTTAAGTCAGGATTACTGGGGAAAGGGAATAATGACTAAGGTCTTAAAGGAAGCGATTATGCTAGGCTTTTATCAGCTTGAGCTAGAGAAGATTGTAATATCTACCCTAGCTGAGAATGAAAGATGCATAAAGCTAATTAAGAGATTTGGACTGGAGTATCAGGAATCTAAGCTATTTGAGGTAGCTGAGGAAAGATTTGAGGTTGGATACTGCTATTCAATTTATAAAGATGATTATATTTGGAGGAATAAGCTATTATGATAACTAAACCTAAGGGTACAGTAGATATTTTGCCTGGTGAGTCACAAAAGTGGGCAAAGCTAGAAGAGGCAATTAGAAAGGTATGTAAATTATTCAATTATAAGGAAATTAGAACTCCTATTTTTGAATCTAGTGAGGTATTCCATAGAGATGTAAATGATACATCAGATATGGTTACTAAGGAAACATATGATTTTAAGGATAGATCAGATAGAGGTATTACATTAAGACCTGAAGGTACTGCAGGTGTTGCAAGAGCCTTTGTAGAAAACAAGCTTTATGTAGAAAACCCAGTATCAAAGCTATTCTATATGGGACCTATGTTTAGATATGAGCGTCCTCAAAAGGGTAGAAAAAGACAGTTCAATCAGTTTGGTGTTGAAGCACTTGGTAGTGATTCACCATGGATTGATGTAGAAGTCATTGCCTTAGGTGCGACTATTATTAGAGCACTAGGCTTAAAGGATGTAACAGTAAAGATTAATTCCTTAGGTGATGAGGAATCAAGAAATAAATATAAGGATGTTTTAATTAAGCATTTCTCACAGTATAAGGATTGTCTATGCTCTGATTGCTTAAATAGACTTGAGAAGAACCCACTTAGAATTCTAGACTGTAAGGTTGATAGAGATAAGGATTTCTTTAAGAGCGCTCCAAAGATTAATGATTATTTAAATGATTATTCTAAGGACCGTTTTGAAAAGGTCCTAAGAGGTCTTGATGATTGTGATTTAAAATATGTAATTGATGATAATTTAGTAAGAGGCTTAGATTATTATTCTCATACAGTATTTGAGCTTGAGGTTAATGTTCCTGAGTTTGGTGCTCAAAATGTAATCGGTGCTGGTGGTAGATATGATAAGCTTATTTCTGATTTAGGTGGACCTGTAACTCCAGGTGTTGGTATGGCCTTTGGTGTTGAAAGATTATTAATGGCAGCTGATTTATCTGGTAAGCAGCTAGCTAAGCCTGACTCAGTTCATGCATATATCATTGCCTTAGGTGATTTAGCCCAGGAGGCTGCCCTAAAGATTATGAATGTTTTAAGAATTGGTGGTTTATCTTGTGATATTGATTATTTAGGTGGTTCACTTAAGAGTCAGTTTAAGAAGGCAGATAAGAACAATGCTAAATTTACATTAATCTTAGGTGAAAACGAGCTTAAGGATAAGGTTATTAATGTTAAGAATAACGAAACTGATGAGCAGGAAACTATTGAAATCAGAGATGTATATGCTTATTTATTAACAAAGCTAAATAAACCAATTTGTGGTAATAAGAATAAATAGAGGTAAAAGGAAATGGCAGAAACTAAAAAGAAAAAGGCTGTCGCTAAAAGAGTAATGCTAAAGGATATTACTTTAGGACAGGTAAACAAGGTTGCTGGATTTGTTGAATCAATCCGTAACAAGAAGAAGATGTGCTTCATCGTATTAAGAGATGTTTCAGGTAAGCTTCAGCTTACAATTGAAAAGGAAAAGCATCCAAGATGGGAAGAAAAGCTTGCGTCTATTACAATTGATACTGTAATTGAGGCTAAGGGCTTAATTATTAAGAGTGAATTCGTAAAGCTTAATGGTATGGAAATGTATCCAGACCAGCTAAATATTATTTCTTCAATCGCAGAGCCTTCTCCAATTGTAGCTCCTAAGGGTGAAGAAACTAATATTGATTTAAGATTAGATTATAGATGGATCGACCTAAGAACAGATAAGAACACATTAATGTTTAAGGCTCAGTCTACATTCGTTAATGCTTGTCGTGAATTCTTAGTAAATGATGACTTCATCGAGGTTCATTCACCAAAGCTAATTGGTGCAGAATCTGAATCTGGTGCTGGTGTATTTAAGGTAGATTATTTCGATAGAAATGCTTATTTAGCACAGTCACCTCAGTTCTATAAGCAGATGGCTATGGCTGCAGGATTCGAAAGAATTTTCGAAACAGGCCCAGTATTTAGAGCTGAAAAGTTCGCATCTCGTAAGCATGCGACTGAATTTACAGGCTTAGATCTAGAATTCTCTTATATAAAGTCTTATAAGGATGTTATGAAGCTTGAGGAAAAGATGATTGCCTATGCCTTAAAGAAGGTAAAGAAGAATTTAGGTAAGCAGATTAAGGATGTATTTGGTATTGATGTTGTAGTACCAAAGCTTCCATTCCCTAGAATGGATTTACATCAGGTATATGATGAGCTAGAAGCTAGATATGGCTATAAGGTTGATGAATCTGAAAAGGGTGATTTAACAACTGAAGGCGAAAGATTAGTTGAAAAGCTATCAAAGGATATGTTTGGTCATGAATTCCTATTCATCACTGGCTATTCTGCAGAATGCCGTGCATTCTATCATATGAGAGATAAGAATGGTGTACCTTGTGGATATGATTTAATCTGGATGGGCTGTGAAATCACAACTGGTGCACAGCGTGAGCACAGATATGATATTCTTCTAAAGCAGTGCAAGGAAAAGGGTCTAGAAGAGGATGTTAAATTCTATCTTGATTTCTTCAAGTATGGTTGTCCTCCTCATGGTGGATTCGGTATTGGTGTTGACCGTATGACAATGATTTTATTCAATGTCGGTATTAAGGACGCTATGTTCATCTTCCGTGGACCAGATAGACTTAACCCATAATCAAAATATTTTAAGGAGTCACTGACTCCTTTTAATTTTTAATTAAAAATGGTAAAATAATATCAGTTTTTAAGGAGATTTGTATGAAATACGATAATTATGCACCTAAGCTAAATTTTAATAAGAATAAAAATGTTTATGAAAAGGAAGTAGATGGCTTTAAGGTTTATTTAAAGGACTGGCAATATATGGTTTTATCTATTGCCTCATTCTATATTCCAACTGATAAGGAAATCTTATCAGGTGATAAAAAGAAAATAGAGGCTGAAATAGATAATGCCTGTGCTTTATATACAGTAGCAAATACTAATGATACATTAATTGTTACATTATCTGATGGCAAGAAGGATTCAGATAAAACATTAGATGCAATTAATAAAGAAATAGAAGATACTGTTAAGCTTTTAAAAGAAATGGGATATAATCCAATGAAGGTTTGTCCTATTTGTAAAAAGGAAGCCCAATATTTAGAATTTGGTGATGACTTCCTACCTATGCATGAGGATTGTAAAGCTTCATTTGTTGAAAAGCTTGAAGCTAAGGTAAAGCAGGAATCAGGCTTTAATATTAAATATTTATTATCAATTCTTTTATCTATCCTATTTGCAGGTATAGGTATTGTCCCTGCAATACTTTGGACATATTTTGGTCATGATTATTTTACATTAGTAATTGTATTATGCCCAATTGGGGCAGTGCTTGGTTATTATTTATCTCATGCAACACCAAGATTATGGCTTAGAATAGTTACAGGTATTATTCCTTTAATTATTATTGCCTGCTTTATGGTATTTGCGTTTAATTATATTGCAGAATATAAAGAAATGACAATTGGCGCATATTTAGGCAATTTTAAGTATGGCTTAAGAAAGCTTATTTTTGGTTCAATTTTAGCTTTTGCAGGCTTTGGCTTAACAAGATATATTTATAAATTCCAGCATGATAATGCTAAAAGATTAAAGAAATTTAAGGATTAATATTAAAGGCAAGATTTTTCTTGCCTTTATCTTTTAAAATAAGTATTTTGAATATTAATTATATTTTGATATAATTATAAGTGATATTTTAGGAGCGTGATATTATGCCACATATTTCATGGGATGAATATTTTATGGGTGTTGCCTTACTTAGTGCAAAGCGTAGTAAGGACCCAAGTACTCAGGTTGGTGCTTGTATCGTAAATACCGACAAAAGAATTGTTGGAATTGGATATAATGGCTTTCCTAGAGGCTGTGATGATCAGGAATTCCCTTGGGGAAAGGGAGATTCTAATCCATTAAATACTAAATATCCATATGTCGTTCATGCAGAAGCTAATGCAATCTTAAATTCAAGTGGAGATAAGAAGGGGGCTACTCTTTATGTATCCTTATTCCCTTGTAATGAATGTGCTAAGCTAATTGTGCAGTCTGGTATTTCTCATATTGTTTATATGAGTGATAAATATAGAAATGAGGCTTCAAATATTGCCTCTAAAAAGATGCTAGACGCAGCTGGCATTGATTATAGACAGATGGAAGAAATAGAGGTATTCCTAAATGTTAAGTAGCCTTAAGTATTTATTAAAAAAATACTGGGGATTTATGGTTTTAGCCATTATTATTAATGTGCCTATTTTAGTTTTTTGTTGTTATAGAACAAATAAGGCCTTAATACTAAAGGGCGATACTGTAGAATTTAACGCCGAGGTTGAGGTTGAAAATAGTTATGAGACATCAGGCTCATTTTCAACTATTTATGTTCTAACTATGGAGCATTCAACCCTATTCCAAAATATTTTAGGCAAATATGATCCTGAAATTGAAATGTATACAATGAGTAGTGGTGAGGCAAGTATTTCATATTATGATTCATACTTTGCAAGTAGAATCCAATATGCATCTAGTATTGCAGCATCAATAATCTATGCCTATACTGAGGCAAAGGATATAAATACAGCTATTAATATCGATTATGAATATATTGGGGCAGTTATTACCTATCATGGTGAAAATAGTGCTCTTGAAATAGGAGATAGAATAGTTGGTATAAAAAAGGTATCACTTGATAGTGATGGTAATAAATTAACTGATGAATCAGGTAATTATATTTATGATAGCTATATAGATCTTTCTGATACAACTGCATATCTATCTGCCTTATCAAGTACTAAATCAGGTGATATTTGGTATTTAGAGGATAATTCATCTATTGATTCAAGCTATAAGCTTGCTGGCTCTAAGGAAATTAGAGAAGTAACCTTAGAGGCTGGTGAATCAATGGGCTGGTATGGATTTTATGATATTGATTATGATACATTATCACCTTCAGTAAAATTTAATTCAAATAATACAGGAGGCCCATCTGGAGGCTTACTTCAAACTCTATCTATTTATAATTCATTAATAGAAGAGGATTTAACAAGTGGCCTTAAAATTGCAGGTACTGGCACAATCTCAGTTAGTGGTAAGGTTGGGGCAATTGGTGGTATTAAAGAAAAGATTCCAACTGCTATAGATGATGGAATTGATGTCTTTTTCTGTCCTGAGGCTAATTATGATGATGCATATGAAAAATATACATCAATTAAAGGACATAATAAGATGGCTTTAGTTAAGGTTACAACCTTTGATGATGCGATAGAATATTTAAGGGGGCTTAAGGAATGAGATTTTTTAAAAGCTTAGGTTCTACCTTAAAGCAGGTATTTGAAAAAGAGGTTACATGGATAGATTTATTTCTATCAATGCTAACATCATTTATATTTGCCTTATTATTAGTATCTGGTCCGATTGCAATCCTAGTAAATCTTATGATTTATAAGGATTCACAGATTTTGATATTACATATAATGGCTTTATTTATAGGGCTAGGCTTTGCCCTATGGGTATTATTTTATTTAAAAAGCTTATCTAAGGGTGAGGTTAAAGGCTTATGGAGAGTCTTTATCCTAGTCTTTATATTATTTACTCTTATAGCTGGCTTAGTTATGGTTATGCTATATAGTAAGGGAGTGATTTCTTAAAATGGGTATTACAGTCTTACTGTTCTTCATATTTTATATGCTAGATCAGATTTTAAAATTTATTGTAGAAAGATTAGAAATAACAGGGAATTATGTTCTTATTCCTAATTTCTTAGAAATAACTAGAGTTCATAATGATGGTATGGCTTGGAGTGCCTTTAGTGGTGCAGGTGTTATGCTTGCCCTAATTAGTATTGCAGGTACTGTTATATTATGTATAGTTGCTAAGCATAATGACTGGAAGCACAATAAGCTTGCGGCACTATCTATCACAATGGCACTAGCTGGCTGTGTTGGTAATTTATATGATAGATTATTAACATTATTTGGTATTTATGATGGTGTAGTAGATATGATTGTCTTTAAGCCATTTGATTGGATTTGTGAATTCTTTAATTTAGGGACAACAGTATTTAATTTAGCTGATGTCTTCTTAGTAGTAGGTGTAATCCTATTTGCAATTGATTATTGTTTCTTCGCAGATAAAAAGAAGAAACGCGCAAAAATGGAAAAAGAAAAGTTGAGTGATGTTTTAAATGAAAGTGATAATAACGAAGGAATTAGCGGGGAATAGATGTGACAAGGCTTTAGCTGAGCTTACGGGAAAGTCTCGTCAAAATATATTAAAGCTAATTGAAGATGGAAATATTTTAATAGATGGTAAGCCTGTTAAGGCATCATTAAAGGTATTAGAAAATCAAGAATTTGAAATTAATGAGCCAGAGCCTAAAAGCTTAGAGCTTGAGGCAGAGGATCTAGGTCTTGATATTGTATATCAGGATGAATATGTAGCCGTAGTAAATAAGCCTAAGGATATGGTAGTTCACCCAGGTGCTGGTAATTGGGATAATACCTTAGTTAATGGCTTATTATATGAGCTAGATGATTTATCTGCAATTAATGGAGTAGTAAGACCTGGTATCGTTCATAGAATCGATAAGGATACTACAGGACTTTTAATGGTAGCTAAGAATGATATAGCTGCAGAATCCTTAATGGAACAGCTAAAAAATCATGAATGCCATAGAGTTTACCATGCCTTAGTTTATGGTGTCATCAATGAAAATAGAGGTAGAATCAATGCCCCTATTGGAAGAGACCCAGAAGATAGGAAGAAAATGGCTGTTGTTAAGGATGGTAAGAATGCCGTTACTAATTTTACAGTCTTAAAAAGATTTAAGGATTTTACTTACATTGAATGTAAGCTAGAAACAGGTAGAACTCACCAAATTAGAGTTCACCTAGAATATATTGGTCATCCTTTAGTAGGTGATAAAACCTATGGAAGAAGAAAGATTATTGGAGATCAGGGCCAGTTCCTACACGCTAAGACTATTGGATTTAAGCATCCAAAGACTGGCGAGTGGATGGAATTTGATTCTGAGCTACCAGAATACTTTACTGAATTCATGGAAGGATTGGAGAGATAATTATGGAAGCTAGATTAGAAATATATAGAAAAATTTTAGCAGTTATTTATATATTTTTAATCGGCTTTTTTGCGCTATTATGCCTACAAAGTGGCGATGATTCTGGGGCCTTATCTGGAAATGTTTCAGAAATGGTTGCAGAACTCTTTGGCTTAACCAATACTGAAGAGCTTGCAAGATATTTAAGAAAGCTGATTGGCCATTTTGGTTTTTTCTGTTTCTTTGGACTTATCTCTAGCCTTTTATATTTAACATTCATTAAATTAAAGGTTTGGATAAGAATTATAATATCTGTATCTTCAGGCTTTATTTATATATTTATAACTGAATTTGGCTTCCAAATGATAGCTATAAATAGAGGACCTAGTATGAATGATGTTTTACTAGATTTTTCAGGCTTTATGATATTTTCGGTAATTACCTATGCATTCTATTTTATATTTAGGTTTATTAAGCTTAAAAAGCTATATAAAAATGAAAAGGCAAGAAGAATATTCTTTATTGTAGTAGGTATAGCTTATGGATTATTATTAATAACTAATATTGCCCTATCAGTTATTAATGGAACGACATCAAGTAAGGTATCATCATCAGTATCACAGGTTGTTATTGATACAGTACCAGGTACTGGTAATAAAACTGTTAGTACCTCAGATAATACAACCCAGCAATTCTTAAGAAAGCTAATTGGCCATTTTGGCTATTTTGCCTTACTAGGTGCAGTTTCATATTTATTCTACACAAATATCAAAAAAATCAAAATTAAATGGCGTCATTTAATTAATATTATTGCAGGTGTTGGCTTTGCGTTTATATCTGAATATATCTTCCAAGCAATGGTAGTTTCAAGAAGTGCTAGATTTAATGATGTTATTATTAATTCTAGTGGATTCTTATTAATGACTATATTCATGTTATTTATAATTAGCTCTATAAAGCTAATTTTAAAAGAAGACGATAGTAAAATATTTTAGATAGAATTGAAAAGAGGTAAGATTATATTGTATAATATAATCCTGGCCTAATTGTAATTTTAATATAATATTTTAGCCAGGAGCTTAAGCTTTTGGCTTTTTATTTTTAATTAGGGGTTGGTGCAAATTGAGGAAATTTATTAAATTAATTATATCGATACCTATAATGGTATTATCATTTTTAGTAATAGGTATCGCATCTAATGCGGATAGTAGCTATTATTCAAGTATTACTGATACATCTAGTGGTAGCAGTTTGGCTTCTAGCTTACATACCCTAATTAGTAATACACATACAACTAAATTAAGCTATGATGATGTATGGACAGCTTATGAAACAACAGATACCTTCCCAGGTACAGCTAAAATCTGGGATCCGTATTCAGAATATATCTATACCTATGGCACAGACCAAACAGGAAGTTCTGGATATCAAGATGAGGGCGATAATTATAATAGAGAGCATACAGTTCCTCAATCTTGGTTTAGTAAAGCATCCCCAATGGTTGCGGACGTATTCCATATTCTTGCAACAGATGGTAAGGTAAATGGTATTAGATCTAATTATCCATATGGTGAGGTTGGAACAGCAGATACAACTACTGGTAATGGAAGTATGCTTGGTACAAGCTCACTTTCAGGATATAGTGGTACAGTTTTTGAGCCTATTGATGAATATAAGGGCGATATAGCAAGAGGCTATTTCTATATGGCTATTCGTTATAGCGATAAAGTAGGTAACTGGACAAGTGATGCAAAATCTATTTTCTCTGGTAGCTACCCATATTTAACAGATTATGCATTAGATCTATTTACTAAATGGTCTCATTTAGACCCAGTTTCTGATAAGGAAACTATCAGAAATGATGCAATAGAAAATCTTCAAGGAAATAGGAACCCATTTATTGATAATCCTGATTGGATTGATATTATTTGGAATAATAGCTATACAGATACTGATTCTAATACTAAATATTCGGTATCAGATGTTAATAGTGCTATATCAGCACTTACAACAAATTCTAATGATGATGCAATTTATGCAGCATATGCAAAATATGCAAGACTTAATACAGCTGATAAATCATCAGTTACTGATTCATCAACTTTATTTAGCTTAGTTGAGTCAACATCAGGAACTTCAACTGATTTAGATACATACTGGGCTAATATAATTGGTGATGATGGTACAGTTAATCAGGATGAGGTTGATAATGTTATTGCCTTAATTGATTCAATCCCATCAACAATTACATTATCTAGTGAAGCTGCAATAGTTTCTGCAGAAGAGGTTTATGCAGCACTTAATAGTAATGAGCAGGCTCTAGTTACTAACTATTCTGAATTAACTGCAGCTAGAACTACACTAGATTCTATTATGACTGATATAAATGAATTTAGAAATTTATCTACTAAATCTTCAATGAAATTTAGCTATACTAGTGAAACTAGTGGAAGTGGCTCAACTTCATATAATTTAGTCTCATCAGTATCTGATTTAGAGGATGGAGACTCAATTATAATTACTGCCAATGGTTATGATACAGGAATGGGTGCTATTAGTAACAGTTATGGTACAAGCGTAGCTGTAACTAAGGGCACAAGCACCTTAACTGATATTGGTAGTGCATTAACATTTGAGTTAGAGGCAACTTCAACCTCAAATGCTTATTATTTAAAGAATGATTCAGGCTATTTAACTTCAACAACAGTCAAGAAATTGAGCTTCGTTAGCTCATCATCTAGCGCATCTGTTTGGACTATATCTATTTCTAGTGGTGTCGCAACTATTGTGACAAATAGTACATATTCATTACAATATAATTCTCAGTCCCCTAGATTTACAACCTATACATCATCTCAGGTATCACTTGCATTATATGAGGTATCCTTAGGTGCAACTACCACATATTCATATTCAAATATGTATATGAGATATGGTGCAGGACTAGAGGCTGACCTATATAATGATTTATTATCTCTTGGTAGTAGTGTTACCTTTGGTGTTGCAACATCATTAGATAATTCAACATTCACTAACCATGCCTGCACTCCAGTTAGAGTAGACTCTATTGGGGCTAGTGCTGAATCTAGTACTGGTAATTATTATCAGTATTCAATAATATTTAGCGTACCAGCTAATAATTATTCAACAGTAGTATATGCAAAGGCATATGTAATAATTGATGGTAATACTTATTATATGAATTCTGCATCATATAGTGTTGAAACATTAGCTAAATATTATGTAACTAATTTAAGTGATCAAATTGCAGAAGAATCTCTTAATGCCTTAGGAGGATTATACTAATGAAAAGGTATGAAGCTCCTACTATTATAGAAGAAGAAATTAACCTAGAGGATATCGTATTATCTAGCTATGGAGACACCCAAGCAGGAGATACTCTAGTTGATGTTTTTGGTAATAATTAAATAGTAAAATGTCGACACAACTGTGCCGCCTTTTGTATGTCACAAAAACGCTTCTTTAATTGTTTTATTATAAGTAGAGTTATTATCATAAAATAAGCCTTTTTACCTAATTTGGGCGAAATTGAATAATCTAATGTGCTAAAGTATAAAAATAACGCTTTTGAAAACGTTATTATATGCTTTACTTACTTGATATAAAAATATAAAATGTTATCATTTTATAGGTCATAATCTAATACTTTGTATTAGTTATGGTAGAATATAATGTCTTTAGTTGCTTGGGAGGCATTCAAAGATGATATTTTACTAATAAAAAGAGAGAGTTTATAGAATTAATTAGAGGTGTTTTGAAATGGTTATCGATATTTTGTGTCCACTATATAATGCGGGCGAGGACTTCGAAATGTTAATGAAGGGCATTAATGCTCAAAAGGATGTAGAAGTAAAAAATATTATTTTCCCAGTTACAGAATCTAGTGATAATACATTAGAGCTTGCAAAGTCTGTACCTAACGCAATCATTATGGAAGTAAAGAAGAGTGAATTCTCACATTCTCTAACAAGAGAGCGTGCAATGCGTCTTGCAACTAGTGATGTTGTAGTATTCATGACTCAGGATGTTTTCTTAAGTGATTCACATGCACTTAAGGAATTAGCTGAATCAATTAATGGTAACATCATTCAGGCATTTGCTAGACAGATTACTAAATATAACGGTATTGAGCGTTATACCAGAGAATTAAATTATCCAGCAGTATCTTATACAAGAACTGCAGCTGATATTCCACATGAGCAGCTAAAGACTTTCTATTGCTCAGACGCATGCGCTGCATATGATAGAAAGAAATTCTTAGAGCTTGGTGGTTTTGATGGTAAGGTCTTCCAGATGGCTGAGGATATGTATTATGCAAGAAAGGCAATCCTTGCTGGCTATTCAGTAAGATATTGTGCGGAAAGTATTGTTACACATTCTCACAAGTTTACATTAAAGCAGCTATACAGAAGATATTACGATATGGGTGTCTTTATTGCCCAAAACCCAGAGTTCCAGCAGTATAAGGCTACTGATAGCGGAATGAAGCTTGCCTTATTCACATTAAAGCAGGCTATTAAGCATTTTGATGTTCCTGTTTTATTTAGATGGGCTCCAGATATGGCTGCTCGTTATTTAGGTAAGAGAGCTGGCGAAAAGAAAAAGGTGGCCTAAATGAAAAACGTACTAGTTTTATTGGCAACCTATAATGGAGAAAAATATCTAAGATGTCAGATAGATTCTATTTTAAATCAGAAGGATGTTAATGTTTCAATATTAGCATCCGATGATTTATCTAAGGATAGTACTCCTGAAATCCTAGAGGAATATAAAAATAAATATTCTAATTTTAATTATTACATTAATAAGATGAATAAAAATTTCACTTATAATTTTATTGATTTAATATTTGCAGCCAATAAAATTATGGGTGAATTTGATTTTTATGCCTTTTCTGACCAGGATGATTTCTGGGAAGAGGATAAGCTTATTAATGCAATTAAGCATTTAGAAACTGATAAGCCTAAGCTATATATGTCAAATCTAAAAATAGTTAATGAGGATTTAGAATTTGATGGTAAATATATGGAAGATGATTCAATAGATAAATGTAATAAGGGGAACTTTATTTTTGAAAACATCTGTACAGGCTGTACAGCAGTATATAATAATGCATTCCAAAAGAGAATCTTAGAATATTACCCAAGAGAAATTAAGTATCACGACTATTGGGTATTTTTGTTAGCTGCTTATACTGCAGAGTATTATTACGATGATAATAGCTATATTAAGTATCGTCAACATAATTCACAACAGGTTGGCGAAAACCATGGAAAGAGCTTTTCTGCATTTTACAAAAAATGGAAAGAAAGTGAATCTCATCAAGCACGCTTGTGTGAAGAAGTTTTAAACGGCTATAAGCAATATATAAGCCATGAGGATTATATAGCACTTAATCTAATGGCTAATTATAAAAAGAAGTTTAAATATAAATGGAAGCTAATGTGGTCTAAAAAATATAGAAGAAGAAACCACAATTTATTTAAAAGAATAAAGCTTTTATTTAATAAATATTAACAAGGAAGTGAAAACATGATTTACCTAGCATTAGGTATAATAATGATCTTTGTATCATTTAAATTTAATAAAAGTAAGATAGTTACAGTATGCTGGGCAATCCTAATGTTTTCAATGATGGCCTTTACTGGAGATTCTGTACCTGATAGAGAAATATATTTAATTAGATTTTCTGGCGTAAATGATGATAACTCAATAATTGAGTTATTATTCTCAGGTGCAGTAGCCCTATATAGAAATATAGGTCTTAACTGGTTTGCACTTCAGATAACAATTGCGTTAGGCTTTTCTTGCATGATGTATTTTATGGCTACTAAATTTAGTAAGAATCCAAATTATACATTCATTCTATATTATTTCACTGGCTTATTTATTGATATAGTCCAGGTTAGAAATACTATGGGCTTAATATTCCTAATACCAGGTATATTATTCCTTACTAAAAAGGGATGGAAGTGGGATTTAGCCTCTGCTGGCTTAATCGTACTTGCAGGCTTATGCCATGGTATATTTTTTATTTATTTATTAATGATTTTAGCTAAGAATATTAAAGTTAAATGGTTGGCTCTTGGTCTTCTAGGTGTAAGTGCTTTAGTTTATGGCGTTTATTTATTAAACCTAGACACTAAGCTAATATCCCTACTTGGAGATATTTATCCAAGACTTGAAGAGCATTATCTAGCTAAAAGCTTAAATAAATATAATTTTGGTTGGTTTACATTTAAGTCATTATTCTTATTTGTATCAATTGAAGGATTATTATATTTTGTATATAATCATACTGAAGAGAATAATAAGCCATTCATTCAGCTAATGATGAAGATTGCTATAGTTTCAGCTATTGGTATTCCATTAATCATTTATACAGCTGATTTCTATCGAATTCAGAGAAATCTATTATTCGTTTATGCAATTGCATTAACATATATTAAATTACCTAAAAAGGATAATTATGATATTGCAATGTATAGATGGAATTTATCCATCTATAATTTAGGGGTTATATTATTTGTAGTATCATTTATTTTCTTATATTATGTAAAATCATTAGATTTTAATAATGTAGTTATTCCAGTATTTAAGGATATTATATTCTTTTAATAAATTTCGGGGGTTATTATGAACACATTTTTACAAGGGGGTAAAAGATTCATAGAATCAAAGTACTGTATTTTAGTACTTTCTTTTGTTGCTATCTTAGCCTTCCTAACTGATGTTTCATATATAGCTTTATATACTGCTTGTCTTACGGTTATAGCAGTAATTATATTTAAAGCAGACTTAAGATGTATATTAGGCATTTTCCTTTTAGGGCTTGCATCACATAGAAATGTGGATACAAGCTTTAATGCAGGAATGCTAATATTCATCATTTTTGTTTTATTAATGATCGCATCAATTATTTACTATATTGTGATAAATCACAAAATAGTCTGGACTAAAATAAAGAAGGATTATGTTTTATGGTCGTTAGTTTTAATAAGCCTTTCAATGTGTCTTTCTTTAATTAACACTCCGGCTATGGGGGACTCACTTTTAGGTCTTAGTTATTTTGTAGGCATGGTCGTTGCCTATTTTATTGCAAGAATCATGATAGAAAGAACTGAAGAGGTTAAAGAATATATAGCCTACTCATTTGTGATTGTTGGTATAACACTTGCCCTAGAGGTTTTTGGTGCAATGATGTTTAATTATATAAATGATCTAGACGCTATGGAAATAATTAAGATAAAAGCCTTAAGCATTGGTATGTTTAACCAAAACCATATTATGGCAGCTATTAATACTTGCTTTATTATGTCTATTTATTATTTCATAATTAATAAAAAGATTATTGCAAGAATCTTATTCTTGATTAATGCCTTCTTATTTTTAGCAACTAATTTAATGCTAGCCTGTCGTGGTGGTATGGTTGGCTTATTAGTATGTGTACCACTAGTTATAGTTGCCTACATCATTTATTATAAAAAGAATCCAGGCTCTGGATTAAAGAAGGATTTACCTTATTTAATTGCAGGTGCAGTTGGAATAGTTGCAGTTGTATTAACACTTGTATTTACAGGATATGTAAAGAATGCCTTTGATAGATTTAATGATACTGAGGCTATCTTTGCTAAAAGAGATGAAGTCTTTAAAATAGGTTGGGAGCAGTTCTTAGCTCATCCGATTATAGGATCAGGCGTTTATTCATCTCATTATTATTTAATTGATATTGATAGAGTCAATAGAATTTGGCACTATCATAATCATATGCTACAAATGTTAGGCACTTGTGGAATTATTGGTGGTATATCATTTACATTATATTTAGTGTTCTCTATTAAAAGAACACTGAACTGTAATTTATATTCAATGATAGCATTTATATTAACAATTTATTTCTTAGTACATGGAGCACTTGATA
>JAILEP010000075.1 GCA_024697825.1 Acholeplasmatales bacterium | reverse complement strand
GGTTCAAGTACAACATATTACTATTTAACTGGTGATGTTGCTAATTTAACTGATAACTATACTAGCCTTGCATTCTATATGTTTACTAGTGGTGCAACTCCATCAACTAGCTCATATTACGCAGCATCTACATTATCAACTATTAATTCAAGTAAGGATATGTACGCTGTAAGTAGTGTAAGCTCAGGAACGATTAATGGTTCTTGGTCTAATTATTCATCAAGTAGCTCACAGAGCTCAGGTCCTGGTGGAATGAGTATGCAGGATGAGGGGAACACTGATAAGACTGAATATTCAACTAAGGGTATTAAGGCTGCAAATGAAATAACTATTTCAGGTGGAACAATTGATATTGAATCTTATGATGATGGTTTACATACATCTTATGGAAATACATTAGATTCTGATCTAGGTACTTATGGTACTGGTAATATCACAATTTCAGGTGGTAGTATCAATATTACTACAAAGGATGATGGTATCCATGCCGAGCAGACTCTTGCAATTTCAGGTGGTACAGTAGTTGTTGAAACTGCATATGAAGGAATCGAAGGACCAGCTATTAATATTAGCGGTGGTGAAACAACTATTTATGCAACTGATGATGGCTTAAATGCAGGTACATCTGATTATTTCTCATCTGCAATTACAATCTCAGGTGGTATGGTAGTTGCTAGAGTTGGAAGTGGTGATACAGATACAATTGATTCAAATGGTACATATACACAAACTGGTGGTACAGTAGTATCTATTAACGATGCTGGCTCATCAGGTACAGCATCAGTTCTTGACTGTGATAGTACAGTAAAGATTACTGGTGGTACATTCGCTGGATTTGGTAATGTTGAATCTACTCCAACAGTATCTAATGTCAGCAAGACAACAGTATCTGCTTCATTCTCAAGTGGATCATATACATTGAATTATACAGAAAGTAGTACAGCTACTACGATTGCAACATTTACATTAAGTACTTCATATTCATCAATTTATTTTGCAGGTCCATCAGGTAGCTATACATTCTTAAAGGGAACAAGTACAGTGAAGACATTCTCTTTATAAAAAAATGGAGTGATTATTATGAAAAAAAGACACATATTACTTGGTACATTAGGTGTTTTAAGTATATTTACATTAGCATCATGTGGATTTAGTAATTCTAAGACTGCAACGGCAAATGGAACTAAGGTAACAAATGTTGATACAGAAGCTCAAGCAAATGATGCAGAAAAATATGAAACAGAAATCACTGGAGATTTTTCAGTAGTAAATGTTTCAACAGGAACAGCTATTACTGCATCTAATGGAGTTTATACAATTAGCGCTGCAGGTGAATATGATGTCACTGGATTATTAAGTGAAGGCTATATTTTAGTCGCTGCAGGAGAAGATGATGAGGTAATTATTAATTTACTTGGTACATCTATTACATCAGCAGAAAATTCTCCAATTCTAGTTACTAGTGCAGGTCAGGTTGATATTTCTGCAAAGGCTGATACCTATAATGTTTTAACTGATAATAGAGAATCAGTTGATACAGATGAGGGAAGTGGTGCGATTTACGCTAAGGCCGATCTTAAGATTAAGGGTAATGGCGCATTAGTTATCAATGGTAATGTAAATAATGGTATTCACTCTAGCAAGGATTTAGAAATTAAAAATGTAACCTTAAAGGTTACAGCTATTAATAATGCAATTAAGGGTAATGATTCAGTTACAATTGAATCAGGTAATATAATTGCAATATCAACTGGTGGAGATGGTATTAAAACTAATAATTCTGATATTTCATCTTCAACATCAAAGCAAAGAGGTACTATCACTATCACAGGTAGTGCAGTAGTAGATGTATACGCCAAGTGTGATGCATTTGATGCAGCATACGATATCGTTGTTGAAGCTGACGCTGATGGCAACGAGCCAACTATTGGAGCATATACAGATGAATATTCTGAATATTCAGGTGAAATTGCAGAAAGCTCATCTACAGAAGGCTATATGAGACTTTCTAGCTCATATTATAATTCATATAAGAATTATGTATTCGCAGCTTATTTCACTGACAATAGTGGTAATGGGGTCTGGGAAGAGATTAAATATAAAACTGCTCAATCAACTACATCTGGCCGTTCATCTACAACATATTATTACTATACATATGATATTCCTTCAGGATATACAAATGTTCAGTTCTATATGTTCGCCTCTGGTACAACAGAATATTCTACATCATCATATGTCGCAACTGATGGTGGTGGAACAATTAATACAAATAAGAATTTATATGTTATCACAAGTGTTAGTACATCATCTTCAAAGCTAAGTGGTGATTGGTCTACATATACTACAAGCTCATCTGATTATTCAGCTAAGGGCTTAAAGGCTGATAATGAGATTAATATTTCAGCTGGTAATATAACAGCGGTTGCCTCAGATGATGCAATTCATGCCAATGGGGATGTTGCTTTAGAAAATGGTAGTACAGGTACTGGTAATGTTTATATTAGCGGTGGTAATGTTACTTTAACATCGGGTGATGATGGTGTTCACGCTGACAAATATTTAAATATTTCAGGCGGTACTATCAATGTCGTAAGCTCATATGAGGGCTTAGAGGGTAATGTAATTAATATTAGTGGTGGTACATCATATGTTTATGCAACAGATGATGGTGTTAACGCATCAAGTGGTTCACTTACAACCACATTAAAGGTAAGTGGTGGCTTTTTAGATGTAACAGTATGCTCAGGCGATACTGATGCGATAGATTCAAACGGTACAATTACACAAAGTGGGGGAACCATTATCGCAAGAAATCCTAATACTGATACATCAGGAAATATGGCTGCAGTCGACTGCGACTCTACTTGGAAAATCACAGGTGGTACATTTGTCGCAGCCGGATGCATCTGCACAACTCCATCTACATCAAATGTTGGTACTAAGTCATATCAGTCTAGCTCAGGAATGGGCGGCATGGGTGGCTTTGGTGGAATGGGTGGCAATTCATCAAGCTCATATTCATTCAGTAAGGGTAGCTATACTGTAAGTGATACAAGTATTTCATTTGATTTAACTACAACATATTATGGCTTATATATAGCATCAGATGAAATGTCATCTTCAGGCCATACTTTATATAAAGATGGATCAAAACTATACAGTTGGTAATTAAAATATGTTACAATAAGGGTACTTTGGTACCCTTTTGTTTTTGGAGGAATTTATATATGATTAGAAGAGCAGAGGAAAGAGATATTCCATATTTATTAAATTTATTAGAGCAGGTTAATCTTGTTCATCATTTAGCTAGACCTGATATTTTTAAAAAGGCTACTAAATATAATGAAGAAGAATTAAAAGAAATAATTAAGGATGATAATAAGCCAATCTTTGTTTATGATGAGGATGGTACTGTTACTGGATATGCATTTACATATTATATTAAGCATGAAAAAGATAATATTTTAACTGATATTAAAACATTATATATTGATGATTTATGTGTTGATTCAAGCAAAAGAAAATCTGGTATTGGCCATAAGCTATATGAATATGTAAAGGGCTTCGCTAAGGATCAAGGATGCTATAATTTAACATTAAATGTATGGTATTCAAATGAATCTGCATTAAGGTTCTATAAATCATTAGATTTAGAGCCATTAAAAATTATGATGGAAAAAATATTATAGTACTTATAAAATAAATTCAAGTGTGATATAATTAAACAAAGGTACGATTTCTATAACGGAGGTGTTTATTATGACATCATCAGTTGAACAAACTATTTTCAAAATAGTATTTGAATCTGATAAGGGCATTAATAACGAGTCAGTGGGAGATTTGTTAAAGCATCTTAATGTAGATATCATTTTTGTTGCGTCTATAGATAAGAGAAATGCAGCGATTAATATCACTGATATTTTGTCTTTGTCTGATTCAAAAGGATTTAATAGATATTATCCACATTCAATGGATATTATCCAATTTGTCGAAAAGGCTTTTGATGAAAATGGTCAATATACAAGTAAGCCATTTGATATGGTTAATGATTTATGCAATTATTATCTAAAGAAATCAGGTCCAGTTTTACTTAGTGCTATGTATAGAGATAATGGTGCCTTTGATGGTGTTGTTGGTCTTATAGATTTTAAGAATAGCAGTAGAGAGTGGAGTGAAGATGATAGAAATGTTGCATTAAAGCTTGCAAATGCTTATAGACATAAGGTCGCAATTGGTAATATTGAATCTGAATATAAAAACTCAATGAAGGAAATCAAGCGTAAATATGAAGGTCAAATCGAGGTCTTAGATGTTGCGACTAACGAATATAAGGTTGTTTTTGTAATTGATTATGAAACTGAGCTTATTCAGCCTTTATATGGTAAGCTTGAAAGCCTAGGTATTAAAACTAATTCTACAAGAATTGGTGATTATAATAAATTTGAAAAGATTATTAAGGAAGAATTTAGTAATAATAAGCCAGATGCTTTAAATAGTATCCCTATTAAAAATGTTAAGGCTAGAATTAAAACCCAAAACAATTATTTTGTTAATTTAACAAAGAATATTAAGGGGAATGATTCAACTATTATTTTCAAGTATTCTCCAATGGTTATAGAAGGTAGAAGAAGTATAGTTTTATCTATTCGTACTGTAACTAATGAAACAGATTATGTCTTAAAGAGAGCTGCTGAATTAGATAATACCTTAAATTATAATCGTCATTATGATTCACTTACTGCTTTATATAAGCGTAATATGTTTATTAAGGAAGCGACTAATGTCATTGATTTAAAAAATGGTGAGTATTATCTTCTTACCTTTGATATTGATAGATTCTCTGTTTATAATTCCTTCTATGGAATTCCAGCAGGTGATGGTTTATTAAGATATACTGCCGATGTTTTAAACCTTTTAGTTAGAAACTTTAATATTACCTATGGTAAGCTATCAAATGATAATTTTGTAGTATTATTAGTTGGTGATTTGAATATACTTGAGGATTTCTGCTTTAAATTAAGAAGTAAGATGAAGGTGTTTGATGAACGCTTCGCCTTAAGAATATCTATTGGTGTATATCAGATATTAGATGATGAAACATCTATTATGAACGCTATTGATTATTCTATGGAGGCTAAGAAGAACAATAAGGATAGAGTTGATGAGCTTTATTGCTTGTTTGATGATTCAATGGCTGAAAATAGAGAAATGGAGCAGGAAGTTATCAATGCTATGGATGGGGCTATTGAAAAGAAAGAATTTACTATTTTTCTTCAGCCTAAAATTGATGTAAACACATCTAAGATTGTAGGAGCTGAGGCTTTAGTTAGATGGATTAAGGATGGTAAGCTGATTCCTCCTTATAAGTTCGTTCCTATTTTTGAAAAGAATGGCTTTATCAAGCAAATGGATATGTATGTTTGGGAAGAAACATTAAAATATATTAGATGGAGAATGGATAATAATTTAGAGGTATTCCCTATCTCAGTTAATGTTTCAAGAGTGTTCATGACTATTCCTACATTTGTAGATGATGTAACTAATTTATGTACTAAATATGGAGTTGAAACTAAATATTTAGAGCTTGAAATTACTGAATCTATTTTTATGGAGGATGTTAGAGCTATTAAGACTACATTCGACGCTTTAAGATTAAGAGGCTTCAAGATTTTAATGGATGACTTTGGATCTGGCTATTCATCACTTAATGTATTAAAGGATATTGATTTTGATGTATTAAAGGTTGATTTAAAATTCTTTAGTAGAAATGATGATAGAAGCTTAAAGATTATTCAAACAGTTATCAATTTATCAAAGGCTTTAAATATTCCTGCAATTGCAGAAGGTGTAGAAACAGATGAATATGTAAAAATCTTAAGAGATTATGGTTGTCCATATGCTCAAGGATATTATTATTCTAAGCCTGTTGATAAGGATACATTTAATGAATATGTTAAAAATATTGGTGTAAGTAAATAACTTACACCTTTTTTTCATATACCTAAAATGATATAATTTAAAGCATAAAGGAGACTAAAATTATGTATCATAAGATTTTATTATTAGCATATATTGCGTTTATCGTATTTATGAGTCTTGTTACATTCTTTTTATTTGTTAAGGATAAGAAGATGGCACAAAAGAATGGTGGCCCTAATCGAATTAAGGAAAAGACATTACTCGGTGCAGTAACATGTGGAGGAGCCTTAGGTGGCTTTATTGGTAGAATTATTGCTCACCATAAGACAGATAAGTCTTATTTCTCATTTACAATTTATTTATCATTATTATTACAGGCAGGAGTATTAGTATTATTAATCCTAGCTGCCTTTGTACTATAGGAGGTATATCATGGCTAAAACATCATTAGAAAGATCTCATTCAAAGGCATCTAATTTTAAGCTTACAATGATCTGCTTCATTTTAGCACTTGGTATCGCAGCTGTTTGGGGTGGTCTTGCACTTGTAAATACAGATTATCAGACACTTGGTATTATCGTTGCTGCATGTGGTGGTGCTGTTGCTTTATTATTCTTTATTCTAATTGGAAAGTTCACAAGATAATATGAATAGTGAAACGTTAGATTTATTAACAGTATTAGGTCAGTTTTTAAATAATAACCCTAAGGCAATTACTCAAAACCAGGTTAATAAGGTAATGAAAACTGGTGTAGATGAGAAGGCAGCCTTAAAGGCTTTAGTAAAGGAATATTTAGAATATAATGATCTTCTTGAAAGATATTATGATGATATTTTAAAGGAATTAGAACCATTAGATTATATTAATAACGAATATTATAAAAACATAAATGTTTCTGGAAAAAGATTTTCAGGATGGGAAATTAAAATGGATAAATATGCTCCATATGAGTTATTTGTCTATGATGATTTTTATGATATGGATGGTGTAATCCTACCAAGAGTTGGTTATTTTAAGAAGCCATTCCCATATTTAGGTGTTTACCAAAATGGAAGGCTATGGATGAGTATTACTCCAAATGAAATAAATACTATGAAGGAACCTATTAATAAAGCTCATGGTAAGGTTTTAACATTTGGTCTAGGACTTGGCTATTTTGCTTATATGGCATCTAATAAGAGTGATGTAGAATCAGTTACTATTGTTGAAGCTGATCCTAAAATCATTAATTTATTTAAAAGCATTATCCTTCCTAATTTCAAGAATAAGGATAAGATTAATATTATTGAGGCGGATGCCTATAGCTATTTAAAAAAGCTAAAGGATAATGAATATGATTATATCTTTGTAGATATTTATCATGATGCATCAGATGGCTTAGATACATATAAGAAGATGAAGAAGAATGTAGATAAGCTAAAGGATACAGAGGTTGAATTCTGGATTTATAATACGATTAAGTATTATCTATGATAATAGGTATGAAAAAGCATTCATGGGAATGCTTTTTATTTTTTTATAAAAGTTAGTTGATTCTAACCTAAGTTTGTTATATAATAATTTCAGTTAGTGAATACTAACTAACTTTGGAGATTATGTATGAGTAAGGAATTTGAAAAGCTATTAGCTTATCATTGCGCACCTGCAATATTTGGACTAAAGAGCAGTAACCTAGTTAATGTTTCTTTAATTGATTACCCTAATATTGAGGATGATTTAGAACAACTTAATAATGCTTGTAATAGAGTTAAATTTGTAATTCTTAAAAAGACTGATACTAATATTTTATTATTGGTTTATAAGGAAGAAGAATTATTAGCACAGCTAAGTGATAGGGCTAATCATGATTTCTTAGTTTCATATGGTTATCCCGAAAGCTTAGAAATCTGCGATGCAATCGAATATTTAAAGGAGAGAGTTAAGCTTCACGATTTCCCTCATGAAATTGGTGTATTCCTTGGATATGATTTAAATGATATCAAGGACTTTATGGATGGGACAAAGAAATGCCTTCATGTTGGATATTGGAAGGTTTATTCTAATCCTGACGAGAAGATTAAGCAGTTTAATAAGTTCACAAGATGTCGTCACGCAGCAATAACATTACTCGAGCGTGGCTACAATTTTGAAAATGTAATTTTATAGGAGGAATTAAAATGAGTAAGATTGTTATTTACTGGTCATCTACTGGTAATACTGAGTCTATCGCAAACAAGATTGCAGGTGACTTAGGTGTAGAAGCTAAGGCTTTAGCTGAAACTTCTGTTGATGAGGTTAAGAACTACGATGTTATCGTATTCGGTTCTCCAGCTATGGGTGCTGAGGAATTAGACGAGGATGAAACTAGACCATTCTTCGAGGAATTATTACCACAGATTGGTGATAAGAAGCTAGCTTTATTCGGCTCTTATGGCTGGGGCGGCGGCGAATGGTTAGATTCTTGGGAAGAAGAAGCTACTAATGGTGGCGCTAACGTTGTTGCTAAGCTTGCTGTTATGGGTGATGCAGACGCTGTTGACGCTGATGCTTACGATGCATTTATTGCTGCTTTAAATTAATATTTAAAAATTGGGCTACTGACCATCTTTTAGTGGAACAGTTGCCCTTTTTTTGTTTTATGATATAATGGGTTTGTAATTTTACGATAAGGGAGATATAAATTATGGTTAAAATTGAACATTTTTCAAAGTCTTACACAAAAGATAAGAAAGCAGTAGATGATTTATCACTTGAGATTGAAGATGGTGACATCTATGCCTTTGTTGGCTTAAATGGAGCTGGTAAATCTACAACTATTAAGGCTTTAGTTGGAATCCTTCCATTTGAAGAGGGACATATTACAATTAACGGAAAGAATATTAAGGATTATCCAGTTGAATGTAAAAAGATGATGGCATATGTACCTGATAATCCAGAGGTATATGCATTCATGAAGGGTATTGATTACATTAAATTTATTTTATCTGTATACAATACGCCATTCAATCAGGAGGAGGTTGAATCATTAGCTAAGGAGCTTGAAATCTATAATGCCTTAGGTGATTTAGTTTCTTCATATTCTCATGGTATGAAGCAAAAGATTGTATTACTTGCAGCATTCATGCATCATCCAAAGGTATTAGTATTAGATGAGCCTTTTGTAGGCTTAGATCCTAAGGCTACTCACTTCCTAAAGGAAAAAATGAAGTCTTATGCGGCAGAAGGAAATACTATTTTCTTCTCTACTCATGTTCTTGAGGTTGCAGAAAAGCTATGTAATAAGGTTGCAATGATTAAGGAAGGCCATTTAATCCAAGCTGGATTAATGGAGGAAGTAATTGAAAACTCAAGCCTTGAGAATGTATTCCTAGGTGCTAATAATGAGTAATTTCTTATTACTTACTAAGGTGTCATTTTTATCAGGCTTTAATGTAAATAAGAAAAATAAGAATCAAAGAACTGCTTTTTCAGCATTTCTTTTAACAATTGTATTAATGCTTGTAGTATCAATTGCTCTTTGTACAGCATTCTTCCTACCTAAGGACGGAATTGATGTTAATTATGAGGCAGCACTTACTACAGTTTGCTTTCTAGCTACAATGATGTCATTTGCAATGGGTCTATTCCAAATGCAAACAGTTTTATTTAAAACTAAGGATTTTGAGCTTTTAGAAAGCATGCCTTTTAGTAAGAGTACAATTGTATGGTCTAAGATTACTTCAATTTACATTACTAATTTACTTGAGGATGCGGCTATTGTAATTCCAGCTATTGGCTTTTATATTTATTTTACTAATAATTATTTAATTGCCTTATTAGCATTAGTTGCGATAATATTCTTGTCATTCGCTCCTATTTTAATTTCAACTGTTATTGGTTTAGTTTCTGCATTAGTAACAGCTAAGAGTAAGCATGCAAATATTATTGGTTTAATTGTAAATATTGTATTTATGGTTGCCTTATTTGGTGGTTATATGGTATTTATTTATGCTGATCAAAGCCAGGTTGAGAATGCTATTGAATCAGTATTCCTATTTGATTGGTTAAATAAAGCATTCCTAGGTAATTATATTTATTATTTATGGTATATCCTATTTAATATTGGAATGGCAGCTGTTGTAATAGGTATTACTGTACCACTTTATAGACCAATCAATTCTTGGATGAATTCTAATAATGGTCATGTTGATTATGAAAAGATTAAGAATAAGATTGATACAGATACATCATTAAATAAGATCTTATTAAGAAAAGAATGGAATATGATTTACCGTAAGCCTAATTATTTAATTAATTCGTCTATCGGTAGCTTATTTTATTTAATTATGGGTGCTTTATTTATCTTTGGTTCTGCAATGTTTATAAATGGTGAAGTTACACCTGAGGATAAACAAGAAATTGAGCTAGTATTCGCATTTATGGTACCAACTTTAGGATTAATGATGAATTCTATTGCATGTACTGCATCAACATCGATTTCATTTGAAAAGAGAATAGGCTATGAGCTATTAAGATCATACCCAATTGAACCTAAGGATATTATTAAGGCTAAGGTAAAGATTTCTTTAATTATTCAAATTGTTATGAATCTAATCGTTTCAACAATTATTATGATTCTATTTATGATAAAGGGAATGTTTAATCCGGCATTATATATAATGGTTTATTTATATCCTATACTTGCCTCAATTAATTTAACTGCAATTAGTATGCTATGTGGATTAAAATGGCCTAAGCTTGATTATGAAACAGATCAGCAGGTAATTAAGAATTCAGCTGCGGCTAATTTACCTGTATTATTTTGTATGCTACCATCAATGATTGTTTTAGGTGGTAATATGGTATTTTCAATCTTTGGTATTGCAAATCCAGTATTCTTTTATATATCTATTTGTGTAGTTAGTGCTATTTATATTATTCAGATAATTATCTTCTATACTTTATTAAGTAAGAAGGGAGAAAATCTTTTTGATAAGATTATTTATAGATAAAACGAAACCCATTTGGGTTTCTTTTTTCTTATGGTATAATGAATTCGGTGATTATATGAAAAAGCTAATATTAATGGGTGGAGATTTAGCGTCAGGTAAATCAACATTTGCTAATATGCTTGGTGAGGAATTAGGTATATTAGTTATTAATAAGGATAATTTAAAGGAAATTCTTGGAGATACCATTAAGGTTACAACAAGAGAAGAAAATAAAAAGCTTTCTGTTATTTCATTTGATTTAATGTGCTATCTTTTAAAGAAAAACCAAAAGGATACAATTATATTAGAATCTAATTTTAAGCCTTATGAGATGGAAGTCTTAAAAAAATTAGTTGAAGAATATAATTATGATGTTTTATCACTAGTCTTTAGAGGCGATAATAAAATTCTTCATGAAAGATTTCAAAAGAGATTAAATGAAAATAGACATTATGTTCATAAGTCTCAGGACTTTACAAATATTGAGGATTTTGTTAAAACTTTAGAGGAATTACGAGCTGTTAAATATATTGGAGAGGTCATAAATATCGATTCGAGTGACTTTTCTTATCAAAATGATATACAAATTGTTATAAAAATAACAAATTTTATACACAAATAGCACAAAAGTAGTGCATTTGTGTCATATTATGCTATAATAATATTATAGGGAGGATTAAGGCATGACAAAGAGAAGTATTGTAACCATAATCATTTTAAGTTTAATTACTTGTGGTATTTACGCTATTTATTGGACTTATGTAACAGCAAATGAGTTAAACGCTAAGGATAACACAGAAGCACCTTTAACAAATTACATTGTTGCATTCTTATTAGGTATTATCACTTGTGGAATTTATATGATTTACTGGAATTACAAGTTCTATGTTAAGGCTGACAAGGCTTTAGGTACTGATAGCTGGATTGTTAATTTCATTTTATCAATTCTTGGTTTAGAAATCGTATCTATGGCATTAGTTCAGGATTCAATTAACAAGGCATAATAAAAAAATTGGATTAGCACTGCTAATCCTTTTTTTCGGGGGAAATATGAAAATAATTAGAACACCTTTAACATTTATAAATAAAAATTGGGCCATCTTAATGATGATTTTAATTTATCTGACTTCAGCAACATTATTGTTAGGTGAAGCATGTATATTTAAAATTGTTTTTGGTGTTCCTTGTCCCGCTTGTGGATTTACAAGAGCATGGGAGCATTTCTTTGTTCTTGATTTCAAGGGAGCTTTTGAATATCATCCTCTATTTTGGTTATTCCCAGTTGTCTTTATTATTATATTATATAAGGATGACTTTAAGCTTTTAAATAGAATATATAGCTGTATGGCATTTTGGATAGTAGTATTAGTTAGTGTAGTAGGTTGCTATATTTTAAGGTGGATATTTGTATATCCCAATGAACCAATGGACTTAAATAGGGATAGTTTGTTGTTCACAGTCATACACTTGTTCAAGAAAATATTTGGTCTTATCTAGTTTTAGGTAAGGCCTTTTTTAATGTTTAGAAAAAATGTGAAAAAAGTGTAAAATAGTTGTTGACATTAAATTTTAAAGTGATAAAATGAATGAGGCGTTGCTAATCAAGCATCGCTGAATTAAATCTTTGAAAACTATATATGACGAATGAATTAACAAACAACAATTCTTTTTAAAAAAAGAGCAAAAGAGAAAAAACAAACAAAAAATAAATTTTTTGGAGAGTTTGATCCTGGCTCAGGATTAACGCTGGCGG
>JAILEP010000074.1 GCA_024697825.1 Acholeplasmatales bacterium | reverse complement strand
GGAACTATTGCTCTTACAAAGGCATTAGATTATGCTAAAGACATTTTAAAATTAAATAAAGTTGTTGCTAAAATATTGAAGACTAATAAAAGAAGCCAACATTTATTTGAGAAAATTGGTTTCGTGTTTTATGATGAAGACGAACATTTTGATATATTTTATAAAAAATATTAAGCTTATCGAAAGATAGGCTTTTAAATTGTAGTAATATATTCGTTGTTATGTAAACTTCTTGCATAAAACCGAAAATGATGCTATAATATGAATACTATTAAAAAGGAGAATATAATTATGATATTAAGTATAGAATTTAATGGTTATAAATTTTTTAGTGATAATTCTATAATATCTTTTTCTGCAGATGCTAGAACAAAGAAGCTATTATCAAATTCTACAGTCCTTGATGGTAAGAATGTTTTAAAAGCTGTAGGATTATATGGCTCTAATAATTCCGGAAAAACTAATCTATATAAGCTTTTTGCCTATATAAAGCTAGTATTAGATGGAAAAGATAACATTCGCTTTAATATGAGGGAGTTTGGAGATTCTAGTGATATAAGAATATCCACCATATTTGATAATTTAACTAATAATGGATGGATTAGATATACATTTAATTATAATCAAGACCGAAATCAATATGATTATGAGTCAATAGATCAAATAACATATTATGATTCTGGGAAGAGATTCGAAAAGAATGTATTTGAAAAGGATGTTAATAATAAAATATTAAAGGTATTTGGTGATAATTCGTATTCTAAATATATTAATATTATTTCATCAAGAGTGCCATTTTTGTATTCCATTGAGCTAAAGGATAATGAGTTCTCAGGATTGTATAATTATTATGAAGAAATTAGAGCATTATATAATTCAATCGAATTATTCTCTATGTATAACATTCCAATTGAAAACACACTTAATGCTATGAAGAATGATGATAAAAATAAAATTTCTTTTATAAAAGAATTTGTAAAGAATGCAGATGTTTCAATTGATGATTTTGCATACGATGAAAATGCTATGATTAATATTTCAACTCCTGAGATAAACGAGGAGGCACTAAAGAGAATTACAAAAATCACAGATAGTCTTAAATTTGTGACTACATATGGAAATGTTAAGGTTCCATCATTCTTATTTGATTCAACAGGTACTAAGAAAATAGAAGCAATTGCTTCATATATTTATGATGCCTTAAAGAATGGTAAAACATTGGTAATTGATGAGATAGACAATGGATTACATTATAAATTAACAAGATCAATTGTATCTGTATTTAATAATATGGCTAATACAAGAGGCCAGTTATTCTTTATAACTCATGATTTATTACTTATTGATTGTAATAAGTTGATGCGTAAGGACCAAATTTATTTTTTAAACAGAAATAAGAATAAGGCAGAATTATTTTGTTTAAAGAATGCAACTGCTGAATCTGGTGGGCTAAGAGAAGTAAACGATATTATTAAGCACTACAATAGGGGTGAATTTGGAAATGTTCCTAATCCTGATTTCATTTCTCTTCTATTAGGAGTTGATGATTGTGAATAATAAGATTAGAATTCATTTTATATTAGAAGGAAATGAAGAAGAGCTATTATTCGAAATCATTAAAGAGTTAGGAGTTAAAGAATGCTTCGATTTTTCTTATGAGAATGCAAGAGGTGGAGGAAAGATAGGCCCTTATTTCCAAGCAAGATATGAATCAGATATGTATGATTTGGTGTATTGCGTCTATGATGTAGATTACCAATATAATGATTCTGACCATATGTATAGACAAATATATGATAAGCTATATAGAGTTTTGGGTAGCGATATAGCAGTAAAAAGAGTTAGCTTGTGTTCTAATCCAAATATTTTGTTAATATTATTATTAGGTTTCGACAAAGTAGATAACCTAAAGAATATTTCTGAAAGTAAAGCTACAAATACTAATCTTATAAATAAGTACGTTCCTAAAATAGGTAATAAAAAAACATATGATGCATCTGATTGGCAACTGAAATTAATTAAAGAACAGTATTTATATGTAGATGGCAGATATAAAAAGTTACTAGAAAATGGTAAAGATTTAAATTTGAATTATACGTTAAAGCAAATTGGAAGTAATATAATACCTGTCTTAAAAGCATTAAATGATGGAGATATAGAGTTCTTTAAAATAGCTATAGAAGAGTATAATAAGTGTTAAAATTAATAAAAATATTAAGCTTATCGAAAGATAGGCTTTTTTTACTGGGGTGTTTTGTGGTAAAATCAAGAGGATGTTGGGTGAAAATATGAAATTTGTAGTTGTTAAGGCGTATATTTATAATAGAAAAACAAATAAGCTATTAGCCATCAAGCGTGCCCTAGATGATGTAAGAGGTGGAGCTTGGGAAAACCCAGGTGGAGGTCTTACTCGAAATGAGGAGCCTTTAGATGGCATAAAGCGAGAGGTAATGGAGGAAACTGGTTTATTAATTAAGAATCCTGTTTTCCTATATGATGATCAGATTAAGAATACTAATATAGTATTTAAAAACTATATTGCTTATACTGAAACAGAAAAAATCATGCTATCTAATGAGCATACTGACTATAAGTGGTTAGATGTTGATGATTATCTAGGACTTATTGATAAGGATATCAAGGATAATTTCAATAAGCATATGGTAATCTATAATTTAAAATAATTTCGGACTAGGCTCTCATTTTGTGAGAGTTTTGTTTTTTATTATGTTATAATGATATTAAGTGGGGTGTTGTTTATGGAAAAAACTAATAGTGCAGATTATCGTGCTAAGAAAATAACACAAACAGGGTTTGTTGGTATAGCTACTAATGTCTTATTAGTAATTGGTAAGGCAATAGTTGGTTTTATTGCTGGGTCTGTTTCAGTTATATTAGATGCATTTAATAATTTAACTGATGCTATATCAAGCATTATTACAATTATTGGTATTAAGCTTGCTAAAAGAAAGCCTACTGCTAAGCATCCATATGGATTTGGTAGAGTAGAATATTTTAGTGCTATTATAATCGCTGCGATTATTTTAGGTACAGGTATTACATCAATGGTTGAATCTATCCAAAAGATTATTACACCAACTGAAACATCATTTACTGTTGTAAGTGCTGTAATAATTGGTGTTGCCATTGTCGCAAAGATTATCCTTGGCTTATATACAAGAGCGATGGGTAAGAAATATAATTCTGATTCCCTAGTCGCATCAGGTGTTGATGCCATTATGGATTCAATTGTTTCAGCTGCGACATTAGGTGGAATTATTGCAAATCTAATTTGGAATGTTAATATCGATGGTTGGATTGGAGCTATCATTTCAATCATGATTATTAAGGCTGGTCTTGAAATGTTACTAGAATCTATTAGCGATATATTAGGTGCTAGACCAGAGGCTGAAATAACTAAGGCTATTAAGGCAGATGTTTGCTCTATTGAAGGAGTAGATGGTGCTTACGATTTAATTTTACATAATTATGGTCCTGACCGTGCTATAGGTTCAGTCCATGTTGAAATATCCTCTAATTTAAATGCTGAGCAAATTCACTCAATGACTATGCGAATTCAAAATTTAATTATGGAAAAATACCATGTAGTAATGACTGTTGGTATTTATGCAGTTGATGCTAAAGAGGGTAAGAACTACGAAATCATTAGAAATATCGTTAAGGGCTTTGATGGAGCCTTAGGCTGCCATGGCTTCTTTATTAATCATGAGGAGAAGTTCCTATCATTTGATGTTTTAGTTGATTTTACAGTTAAGGATAAGCCTTTATTTATAAAAGAAATTACTGAAAAGGTATTAGTTGAATTCCCAAGATATAGAATTTATATCAACCTTGACCAAAATTATAGTGATTAATTTCAATAAAACGCCATATTTTACTCTAGCTTAGTTGAAAGACTTATAAATATATATTAAAATGAAGTCCTAACTAATCGGAAAATATGAATGAAAGGGGAATTGTCTTATGAATATATACCTTCAGTCTGCCGGCGTTTTTGTAATGATAGTAATCTTTATATTTTATTTCATTGATAGAAAAGCGGCTGTTAGATCAAACAGAATATTCTTTTATCAAGGATTAACCATTTTCCTTTCTTTATTTATGGATATCCTATCAATTGTTTTAATTAATGCAATGCCTGATGCATTAATTACAATGATTGTTTGTAAAATGTATTTACCAACAACCTTCCTAGTATCATTCTTTGGACTTTTATATGTACTAACAGATATTCAATTTACATCTAAAAAGAATATGAAGCCATTAATGATTGCCTCAGTGCTATTATTATTGCTTGGAATTGTATTAATATCAGTATTCCCTCTTGAGATTACAGTTAATGAGGCTGGCAATGCCTTAAATGATTATACAAGTGGTATGCCAGTTGTATTTACATATGTATTTGCCTTTACATTTATTGCTATAACATTAGCTTTAACAATCATTAATCGTAAGATCATTTATAGGAAGAGGGTATGGGCTGTATTTATATTTACAGGTGTATGGGTATTTGGTTCATTAGTACAGTTTGTATTCAATTATGTATTAACTGATTTAGGTGTTATTGTTTTATCAGTATCATTTGGTGAAACATTAGGATCTATGGTAATTTATATCATGCTTGAAAATCCTTCACTTAATATTGATAAGGTTACTGGTGCCTTAAACCATAGAGCTTTTACTGAATACATTGATGAGTGCTTAGATAAAAAGAAAAATACTGAATTCTTCCTAATTGATTATGATACAGCTATTGTATCTAATGCATGTGGATTAAATGAATTTGCAAGCTCTCTTGCAAAAATGCTTGGTAAATTCCATGCAGGTAGAATATTTAAATCTGATCGTAATAAGTTCATTGTAGTAAGAAATGCAAATGAGACAAGAAGAATTGTTGAAGTTCTAGCTGATTTTAAGAGTCAGCTATATAAGGAATTAAATATTAATTTTGAAATACCATTTAAGATTATTTATTTTACTAATATATTCTTATTTAATAATGTTAAGGATATAACTGATGCGATTGAATATTTAGATTCTAATATAAAAAGATTAGATTGTGATTTATTAGAGGTAACTAGTGAGGTCGCAGATGAAATCCATAAGAAATTTATGATGGATGAGCAATGCGATATCGCATTTAATCAAAAGAATGTTGAGGTTTTCTATCAGCCTTTATATTCAACTAATCTAGAATCATTCACTAGTGCTGAGGCATTAGTTAGAATGAGAGGGGCAGATGGTTCTATTATCTATCCTGGTGATTTCATTGAAACAATGGAAAAGGATGGAAGAATATTAGAGCTTGGTCAAATGGTATTTGAAAATGTATGTAGATTTATTAAGGAAAATGATATGGAAGCCCTAGGCTTACATTATATTGAGGTTAATCTATCTACAGTTCAGTGCATGCAAGAGGATTTAGCTCAGAAGTTTATTGATATAATGGAAAAATATAAGGTTGATCCTAGATATATCAATTTAGAAATTACTGAGACTGGTCAAATGGCAAAGAAGACCCTTCTAAAGAATATGGAAACATTAAAATATTATGGTGTTACATTCTCATTAGATGATTTTGGTACTGGTAATTCAAATCTTAATTATATTGTAGAAATGCCTGTTAATATTGTTAAGTTTGATAGAACAATGGTTATGAGCTATTTTGAGAATAGAATTGCATCATATGTAATGGATTCTACAATTGATATGATTAAGGGCTTAGGACATAAGATTGTCTTTGAAGGAATTGAAACAGATGAGCAGGTTAGAGTAGTTAAAATTCTAGATGTTGATTATATCCAAGGATATTATTATTCTAAGCCAATTGATGAGGAAGCATTCATTGAATTCCTAAAGAAAAATAATAAATAAGATAAGCTCCCGTTTTGGGAGCTTTATTATTATGTAAAAGAAAAGACATAGCCTGTCCCATCATTGGCTATGTCTTTTTTAGTGTATTTAAATACTAGAATACATCAAATGTTACTGCACCAGGTAGCTTGTTAGCAGCGCACTTTGCAATAATTGAAGCGGCTGTTGAAGTACAAGTGCTTCTAATTGTTGACTGCTTAGAAGAAGATGGAGTTGATACTGAATAGCCTGAAGGTACCTTATCTGAAGATGAACCATTGAAGCCATATACACCACTCCACTTAGTCATTGTGAATGGAGAACAATAATAATTGTAACCATTGTCGAATGACATACAGTTTGTGAATGAAGCTGTTACTGATGAATTGTTATTATCAAAGCCCTTAGAGTCATGATCCCAGCATACGCAGTTCTTAACTGTTCTTACACAAGAAGATGAAGAATAAGCTGAACCGAACTTGAAGCCGTTTGGATTACCATCGTAATTAGACTTCCAAGAAGAGATAGAAAGTGTACCACTTTCAGTTACGATGAATGAGCTTGAAGGTAATGATAATGTACCTGCAGCATACTTTGTAGCAAATGAAGAAGACTGAGCACAAATAAGCTTAATTAATAGCATATCTGTATCTAAATCATTACCTTCATTGAAATCCCACTCACCTGTAAATGTAGTAGAATCACCATTATGCCAGCATGCACAGTAGTTATAAGTAATATCTGGAGTTAAATCACCAGACTTATCATATGAATCCCAACCATCATCTGAGTTATCCCATGCATAGCAGTAGTTGAATACGTTACCTGCACCAGCGCCAAGCTTTGGAGCGAAACCATCAGCGTTACCACCTAATGTATAGATATCACAGTTTCTGTATGAAGAAACATTAGTAATTGTATTATATGCAGCACCATTTGTAATCTGAAGACCTGCATCATTATTATAACGGCAGATACAATCTACAACCTTATTGTACTTAGCACTAGAACCCTTAAGCTGGATACCATTATCAGGAGCGTGCTGAACAATTAGGTTCTTTACTGTATAGTAGCTACCAGTAATTCTGATACCTACTGCAGAGTCTGATGTAGACTTGCCGATATAGTTAGAATAGAATGAATAGAATTCAAGTACTGGATATTGTCCATTTGAATCTGCAACACCCTGAATTGTAACGTTTGCATTAGATGTTGATAAAGCAATCTGTCCTGAACAAGCGATTGTACCAGAAACGTATACTGTACCTCCACCTGCAGATTCTGCTGAATCAATTGCAGAAACTAATGCAGAATAAGTTGTTACAGCACTAGATGTTGTGCTTGAAGAGCTACTAGAAGAGCTTGAGCTAGAAGAACTAGATGAACTAGAAGAGCTGCTTGAAGAGCTTGTGCTATCTACCTGAATCTTATAAATGTTAATATTACAGCTTGTAGAGTAGATATATAATGAGCTTGTTGAGCCAGTATATGAGAATGAATACTGAGCTGCAGTAGAGCTAATTGATAATGAGCCTACTCTGTTACCATTTGCATCTGCGATTGCAAGAGTCTTGCTATCGGCATCAGCGATAACCTTTAATGTACAAGCACCACCTGTAGGAATCTTTACAGAACGGTAAGAAGTTGAACCTCCACCTCTTAAAGATAGCATATATGTGTAGCTTGTTGAATCAACTGTTACTGAATTTGCCTTAACCTGCATATACTTTGAAGAAGTTGCATTTAATGTTAAGTCATCTACTGTTGTAGTAGAAGTAATTGTACCTAGGCTCTTGAAATCTGTATCCTTGAAATTCCAAGATACTGATGATGAGCTAGATGAACTAGAAGAGCTGCTTGAAGAGCTTGAGCTAGATGAACTAGAAGAGCTACTTGAAGAGCTTGAGCCAGTGTAATCTACCTGAATCTTATAAATATTTATATTACTATTGCTAGAATATAGATATATATAACCTGAGCTACCAGTATAAGAATAAGTAGCTTGAGCTGCTGTAGATGTTGCTGACATTGTTGATAGCTGAGTTCCTGAAGAATTAGCTACAACTAGAGTTCTTGATGCTGCTGCGTCAAGGATAACCTTAATAGTTGATTCCCCTTCAACTGGTACCTTAACTGATCTGTAAGATGTTGAGCCACTACCACCAACTGCTAGACAGTATGTATAGCTTGTACTGTCAACTGTTACTGTGTTAGCTTTAACGCTCATTGTCTTAGAAGATGTTGCAACAAGAGTTAGGTTGTCAACTGTTGTAGTTGACGAAATTGTTCCCAATGATTTGAAATTAGAATTCTTGAAGTTCCAAGATGTACTAGTTGAAGCGCCAACCTCAACGGTAAATCTTAGGATGAATGCTAATGCACAAACCAAAGTTAACATAGCAAGTATTAACTTTCTTTTCATGTTTCCTCCTAAATTTCCCTGAATGAACTAAAATACTATTTTTCCTAAAAGTTGCTATACACCAATAACTTATCACTAAAAATTGAAACTGTAAATGAAAGTTTTATGAAAAGAAAAGTGAAAACAACTTTTCACCTTTTTGAAAAAATTGTGAAAACGGAAAATGAAATGAAAGATGTTTTCATTGATAGATTTCACTATCTATTATTGGTCAAAAAATGATATAAATTTAGTGTTTCTTATTAATCCTTATTTATAGTATAATAGTAATGTATTGGAGTTAAGGGATATTATGAATATGAAAAACTTTATCACCTTTGAGGGTGGCGAATGTAGTGGTAAGACTACAGTAATTAATGAAATAAAGAAAACATTAGATGAAATGAAAGTATCTTACATTCTTACAAGAGAGCCAGGCGGCATTAAAATTGCAGAGCAGATTAGAGATGTAATTTTAGATAGAGACAATATTGAAATGGTTCCTGAATGTGAGGCTTTACTTTACGCAGCTGCAAGAATGCAGCATTTAAAGCAAAAGGTTTTACCAGCACTTGAGGCAGGTACTGTTGTTTTATGTGATAGATATTTAGATTCATCTATTGCATATCAGGGTGTCGCAAGACATTTAGGTATTGAGAATGTATTAAATGCCAATGCATTTGCATTAAATTATTTACCTGAATTAACAATCTTTATTGATGTAACACCTGATGTTGCATTAAAGAGATTATCATTAAGAGATAAATCTGATAGATTAGATTTAGAGACTGAGGAATTCCATAATAATGTATATAAGGGCTATCAGGAGGTTGTAAAGAGATATCCTGATCGTGTTAAGGTTATTAATGGTAATCAGCCTTTAGAGGATGTAGTAAGAGACTGTAAGAAGGCAGTTTTAGATTATCTAGGCTTATAGGAGAAAATATGAAGGTAGAGAATGTCGTAAATTCTCAGAAGGTTATCTATAACATTCTGAAGCAGGCAAAAGTTAATAATAGATTATCACATGCCTACTTATTTTACGGCGAGGCTGGTACTGGTAAAAAGGAAATGGCTATGGCTCTTGCATGTATGCTATATTGCGAGCATGGAGGATGCTTCAAATGTGATACATGTAGAACAATCCTAGATGGTAACCATATGAATGTTGATTACATTGGTATGGAGGCTAATAAGACTAAGATTTCTAAGGACCAGATTATGGATTTACAGGAGGAGTTTTCTAAGACATCTCTTGTAGAAGGTACTAGAGTCTATATAGTAGATGGTATTGATACTGCATCTACACAGGCTCAAAATAGTCTTCTTAAATTTATTGAGGATCCAGCTAATACAACACCTACTATTGGTATATTCTTAGCTACTGAGCTATCAAATGTTGTATCAACTATTCAATCAAGATGTGTATTATTACATTTTGAAGCTATTGAGCAGAAGAATATGATTGATATATTAATTGATCAGGGTATTGATGATTTAGACGCAAGATTAATATCTTGCTTAACTAATGATCCTGATTCAGCTGAGGAGATTTCCCAAAATGAAAACTATCAAGCTATTAAGGGAATGTTTTTAGAGCTTGTTGATGTAAAGAATAAATCAGAGGCTGTAAAATATTATTTAGAAAATGCAATGTATTTTTCAATACCTGGGGTAGGTACTGATAATTTAACAATGCTTTTAAAGTGGGTGCTTGCGTTTTTTAGTGATGCAAATAAAGACAAAAAGGCTGATACCGATTTGATTTTATCTCCTCTCTATGATAAAATTAAGGTGTATAAGAGCAATTCAAGAGCTTTGATGACTGAAAAGCTTGAAATGGTCTTATTTTTATTCAAGGAATTGAAATCCAATGTTAGTCCAAAGAATGTTTTCTTTGAGCTTATGGAAAAATTTATATAATTGGTGGAAACATGAGAGCGATTAAGGTACAGTTTAAGCCACTTGGAAAAAGATATTATTTCGGAGTGGGAAACTATGATGTTTCTGATAACACTAAGGTAGTTGTAAGCACAATAAGGGGTCTTGAGCTTGGCTATTGTGTAGGGGAAATTTTTGACTTAGATGAAAAGGAATTGACATCTGAGCTTAAGAATATCGTCAGAATAGCAACTAATGATGATATTAATCAGAATCAGAAGAACAAGGAAGATGAGCCTGCAATTCTGAAAAAGACAAAGGAATTAAGTAAGGCAAGGGGTCTTGAAATGAAGACTCTTGAATGTGAATATACATTAGATAGATCTAAGCTGATTATTTATTTCGAATCAGAGGGTAGAGTAGATTTTAGAGAGCTTGTTAGAGACTTAGCTGAAATCTATCATACTAGAATCGAATTAAGACAGGTTGGTTCTCGTGATGGAGCTAAGGTCTTTGGTGGTATTGGTCCTTGTGGATTAATTGTCTGCTGCCAAACTTGGATTACTGAATTCCAAAATGTAACAGTAAAGATGTGTAAGAATCAATCATTATCACTTAATCCTGTAAAGATTAGTGGTAATTGTGGAAAGCTTCTATGCTGTATAAATTATGAAAATGATTTATATACAGAGCTTAGAAAGCACGCTCCAGATATTGGTGATATAGTAGAAACTCCAGATGGTAATGCTAAGGTATTATCATGTGATGTTGTTAATAGAAATATTAAGGTTAAATACATTGGTGAGGATAATAAGTTTGGTTATTTAAAGCTAGATGATGTTAAATTTACTCCATCAATGCATAAGAAGAAAGAAAAAGAAGATGCCGATAGTATGTAATGAGCTTTTAGGCAGAGAGCTGATAAAGATATATCAGGACACTGACTATTTCAATTTTTCAATAGATTCTGTTTTACTTGCAAGTTTTGCAACAATGAGTTATAAAACAAAATCTATTTGTGATTTGTGCAGTGGTAATGCCCCAATCCCCCTATATTTAACATTAAGATCTAATGCTAAAATAGTAGGTGTTGAGGTTCAAACACATTCCTATGATTTGGCAGTTATGTCAATTAAGGAAAATAAGCTAGAGGATAGAATTGAGATGATTAATGCTAATTTAGTTGGTATTAATCAAAGGATTGGTAACAAATTTGATCTTGTTACTGTAAATCCTCCATTCTTTAAAATCGGTAATCATAATATCAATCCAAGCGATGCTAAGGCTATCGCAAGGCATGAGGTATTAGCCTCACTAGATGATATTGTTAAGGAGTCAGCCCTTTTACTAAAATCTAAGGGTAGGCTTGCAATGGTTCATAGACCTGATAGGCTAGTAGAAATATTAGATACATTTAGGAAATATAAAATAGAACCTAAAAGATTACAATTTGTTTATCCTAAAATGGGTAAGGAGTGTAATCATATTTTAATTGAAGGCATCAAGGATGGTGAGCCAGGCAATTTAAGAGCGCTTGAGCCACTATATGTATATAATGATGATAATAAATGGACAAAGGAAGTCCTAAAAATATATAATTACGAAGGAGTTGATTAGTATGCTATTAAGCCTATTAAACAAGAAGGAAATGCTAAAGTTCTTAGACTTAGCTATCTACATGGTTGATATTGATAAGGAGCCAACTGAGGTAGAGAAAAAGGTATTAAAGAAGATGATCAATGAGCTTGAGCCTGTAAAGGACGAGTATACATTCCGTCTTACTGATACTGTTGAGAATACTGTTGAATTCTTTGTTAACGCTAATAACGTTGTAAAGAATATCGTATATCTTAATTTAGTAACTATTTCAATGGAGGATGACCTTTATAACACATCTGAGTGGTTATTCTTAGAGAAGCTACAGAAGCAGTTTGAAATTTCTAATGAAAAGAGAAGAGAGCTTATCTCTTTAGTTTATGCATATCGTGATTTAAGAGAAAAGTCTATCCGTATTGTAAAGAACTAATGAAACGCATCAGAAGCTTTGATTCTGATAAGCCTATTCTATATCTTGTAGCTACACCTATTGGAAATCTATCTGATTTTACCTATAGAGCTGTAGAAATATTAAAAGGTGTTGATAAGATATATGCCGAGGATACTAGAAATTCAGTTGTATTATTAAAGCATTATAATATCACTACAAGATTAGAAAGCTATCATGAATTCAATCAGGATATTAAAACTGATGATATATTAAATGAGCTTAAATCAGGAATGAAGATTGCAATTATTTCAGATGCTGGATTACCTGTAATTAGTGACCCAGGCTATAAAATTGCAAAAGCTGCAATTGAAGAAGAAATTGCAGTATCTACAATCCCCGGAGCTTCTGCCGGAATAAGCGCATTAATTGCGTCAGGACTCGCTCCTATGCCATATACATTTTATGGCTTCTTAGATAGTAAGGAATCTAAGAGAAGAGATGAGCTAAACGAATTAAAATACGTTAATCATACTATAATCTTTTATGAAGCACCTCACAGAATTATGACTACTCTTAAGGATATCTTAGATATCTTTGGTGATAGAAAATGTACTATTGCTAGAGAATTAACTAAGACCTATGAGGAATACCTAAGAGGTAATGTGAGTGAGTTACTTGAGCTTGATGGTATTAAGGGAGAAATAGTTTTAATAATAGATGGATATAAGGAAGAGAAAATCGACATTAATCCATTTGAAAAGATTGAGGAACTAATCTCTTTAGGCTATAAGCCTAATGATGCAATCAAGGAGGTTGCGAAGCTTACTAATATCAATCGTAAGGAGCTTTATAACGATTATATTGATTACAAGAATAAGAGGTAGTTTTTATGGATTTCTGTAATGAATATAAATTCTTAAACGATGAGAATCATGTTTTTATTGAAATTAGCTATAATGATTTAAGAGATATGATTGATGAATTTAAATCAGGGCTTGTAATTATTGGTGGCCCTTGGTGTAATCATACTCAGGCTGTTATGAGAGAGACAAACCAGGTTGCTAAAAGAGAAAAGCTTGATACTGTTTATGTATATAATCCTAGATTCATTAATGTATTTAAGGAGGAAGAGGATTTAAGAGATTGTGAATCTCTTGAGCATAAGCTTGATTATTATTACTTAATCGAAAAGATTGGCTATAAGAATAAGAACAATGAGCTAGTAAGAGATACTTTAATTCAGAGAATGGATACTCCTACATTCATTGTAATCAAGAATGGTTCAGTAATTGATTATTACACTCCAGAATATATTAAAGACCCATATATTAGACTTGAGGATTCTATTGAGGATAAGACTATGGAATTTAATTCAAGAATTGCTGGAATGATTAAAAAGCTAAAGGAAATTAAGGTAATCACGGATTAGTCCGTGATTTTCTTTATAGGGGATAATATGGATAAAACTGTACTTGCATATATCGATAATGGAAATGAATATTTAATGCTATATCGTAACAAAAAGAAAAATGATTATAATCATGGTAAATGGATTGGGGTAGGTGGCCATATTGAGGATGGTGAAGCTCCTGATCAAGCATTAATTAGAGAAATAAAGGAAGAAACAGGATTAGATGTATTATCCTATAAATTAGTGGGTGAAATTGAATTTATAGATACTGATTTTAATGAATTAATGTATCTATATATTGTAGATAATTATAGTGGTAATTTAATAGAATGTGATGAGGGAGACTTAAAATGGATTCCTAAGAATGAAATTTTAAAGCTTAACCTATATGAGGGAGATAAGTTATTCCTTGAAAGATTATTAAATAATGACTATAATAAATTCGATTTAAGGCTTACATATGAGAAGGGTAAGTTTATAGGAGGTAAATTCAGATGAAATACTCAAGATTTATAAAGGAAAAGCAGGAAGAGGCTTTAAGCTTAGATAAGGAAGAAAGTGCAGTTTATTTATTACTTCAATCTATTACTGGTTTAGAAACTAATGGTTTATATCTAAAGAAGGATGAAGAAATAGATGAGAAATATGTAAATAAATTCAATGAGGTTTTTGATATTTATCTTCATGATAATAAGCCTATTCAATATTTAATTGGCTATAGTAATTTCTATGGCTATGATTTTAATGTCAATGAAAATGTATTAATTCCTAGATGTGAAACAGAGGAATTAGTTGAAAATATTTTATATAAATATGATGATTTCTTTAAGGGTAAAAAGGTTGATGTTTGTGATTTGGCAACTGGTTCTGGTTGTATAGGTATTACCTTATCCTTAGAGGAAAAGAATATGAATGTTATCGCAACTGATATTAGTAAGGATGCTTTAGCTATCGCAAGAGAAAACAATAAGAAGCTAGGTGGTAGGGTAACATTTTTAGAGGGAGATATGCTAGAGCCTGTTAAGGGTAGAAAGTTTGATATATTTGTATCAAATCCTCCATATATCCCAGATTCAGAGCTAGTTGATCCTCTTGTAAAGGATAATGAGCCTAATATTGCTTTATTTGGTGGTAGTGATGGTATGAAATTTTACCGTATTATTTTATCAGGCTTAAAGCCATTACTTAAGGATAAGGCTATGGTTGCCTTTGAGCATGGCTATGATAAGAAGAATGAAATGCTTGCGCTTGCAAAGGAATATTTCCCTAATGCCCATGCAGAATGCATTAAGGATTTAGAGGGAAAGGATCGAATGACATTTATTTATGTCGGTGGTATCGATGAGTAAGGTTATTATTTTCCCAACAGATACTGTTTATGGTCTTGGTACTCCAATTTTTGATGTTGAAGGCATCAAAAGAATATATGAAATTAAGCATAGACCAAAGGATAAGCCTTTAGCTTGTCTTTGTGCGAGCCTTGAGCAAATTGAATCAATTGCCTATGTACCAGAAAATGCTAAAAAGCTAATTAAGAGGTTTTTACCTGGTGCTTTAACTATTATTTTAAATTCTAAGGAAGAGGTAATAGAAAAAATAGGCTATAAGACTATTGGTGTTAGAATACCTAATGCTAAAATTGCATTAGATATATTAAATGAGAATGGTCCGATGCTTACAACATCAGTAAACGAATCAGGAATGGTACCTGAAAATGAATATGATGATATTTTAAGAGATTTTGGTTCTCTTGTTGATAAGGTATATGAAACTGATAGAAAATCATCATCTGTTCCATCTACTGTTTTAATGATTAATCAAGACGGTAGTATTAAGATTTTAAGAAATGGCGAAATAACAGGACAAGAAATTGAAGAATGCCTTGCTTAAAGCCCTTGTTTTACTTGTAAAGTAAAGATTTCTAAAGTATAATACAATTAGTATTTACGCTTAGGGGGGTATAAAACGATGTACGATATAATTGATAAGTATATTGATAAGCTAATGACTTCAGAGCCTGATAAGCCACTTTGGAATATTGAGGCTATTTTACATGGTAAGAAGCCAACTTGGAATTATATTGATGGCTGTATGACTGCATCTCTAATTGAACTTTACTATACTAAGGGAGACCCTAAGTATATTGAGTTTGTTAAGAAGTTTGTTGATTATTATGTAAATGATGATGGTACTATTTTAGGATATGATCCTGAAAAGTTCTCTACAGATGATATGTCTGAATCTAAGATTTTATTTGATTTAGATAAGGAATTTGATAATCCTAAATATAAGAAGGCTATCGAATTAACTCATTCACAGATTTTAAAGCATCCAAGAACACAGGAAGGCAATTTCTGGCATAAGAAGATTTATCCTAACCAGGTATGGCTAGATGGTCTTTATATGGCTCAGGTTTTCTATACAAGATATCAGACTGTTTATGGTAAGAAGGATTACGCTGATATTGTTAAGCAGTTTAAGAATGTTCATGACATTATGTTTAACAAGAAGGATGGCTTATATTACCATGGCTATGATTCAACTAAGACAATGTTCTGGGCTGATCCAAAGACTGGTCTTTCTAAGAATTATTGGTTAAGATCAATTGGCTGGTATACAGTTGCGTTAGTAGATGTATTAAGCTATTTAGATGAGCAGATGTATGATGAATATGCAACTATTAAGGCTATTTTTAAGGAAACTATCGAAGGTGTTATGAGATACCAGGATAAGGAATCAAAGATGTTCTGGCAGGTTCCTAACTTCCCAGGAAGAGAAGGTAACTATTTAGAGACATCTGGTTCTGCAATGATTGCCTATGCATGCTTAAAGGGTGCAAGAATTAATGCATTACCTGAAAGATATAGAGAAATCGGTAAGGAAATCTTCAATGGTATTTGTAAGAAGTATCTTTCTGTTAAGGAAGATGGCGATTTAAATTTAGGTGGTATTTGTTTAGTTGCAGGTCTTGGCCCTGATAAGGATAGAAGAAGAGACGGTAGCTATGAATATTATATTTCTGAGCCTGTAGTTGAAAATGACGCTAAGGGTGTAGGTCCATTAATTATGGCCTATACAGAAATGATTAAGCTAGAAAAGTAATAATTAGAAGCTGGTTTTAGGACCAGCTTTTTCTTTTTCTTCTATTTATCTATATATTATATATAGAGGTAAAAAATGGCTTAAAATAACAGGTTCCTGAAAAATGTAAAAAAATATAAAATAGTTGTTGACATTAAATTTTGTTGTAGTATAATAAAAAAGCACGTCACACAAGACGTGATGAATTAAATCTTTGAAAACTATATATGACGAATGAATTAACAAACAACAATTCTTTTTAAAAAAAGAGCAAAAGAGAAAAAACAAACAAAAAATAAATTTTTTGGAGAGTTTGATCCTGGCTCAGGATTAACGCTGGCGG
>JAILEP010000065.1 GCA_024697825.1 Acholeplasmatales bacterium | reverse complement strand
ATAACAGAGATTATAGCTATACTGATACAGCAGCATATGCATCATATATAAATGAATATTTATTAGGTGAATATGGCGCAATAAATCAGGTTTTAAGTAATACTGATGCTTATGGACCAACTGGATTTGGATATTATAGGTTACCATCAATTGTAAGTGGCTATGCTGAAGTTAATTATTCAGAATGGAATACATATACAAGCGCCTATGCTAATTATATGGGTGGAGATTATTTAACTAATTACACTAGATTCATTCAACAGGGCTATTTAGTTGAAACAGATGAGGATTATTATGAAGGTGGCTATTCAACATTCCTTACATCTTTAGATATGCCTTTAATGTATTTAGGTGGCGATACATATCAGAATGTATTTACATATATGCATGAATATGGTCATTGTAATGCCTTCTATACAATGAAGAATAATGATGTAAGCTTAGATTTATGTGAAACTCAATCTCAAGGTAATGAGATGATGTTCTTAGCTTATTTAATTGAAACAGAGCAATTTGATGAGAGTCCTTTAGAATTTTTAAAGAATAAACAGGCTGCAGATATGCTTGAAAGCTTATTTGCATCATCAGTAGTTAATTCATTTGAAATAGCTTTATATACAAGTGATTTAGAATTAACTGCTGATAATGTAAGCTCACTTCTAAGAAAAACATTTAATAATACATATAAGGATAATTATACTTTTGACTATAATTCTTTAGTAAAATATGCAGAGGTAGTAATGATGTCTAGCCCTGGATATTATATTTCATACTCAACAAGTGCTGTTGCGGCATTTGAGCTATTAATAGAAGCCCTTGATAATTATTCAAGTGCTATTACATCGTATAATTATTTAGCGGATTATGCTAATTACACAACTTTTAGAGATACAATTATTGATTCAGGCTTATCTGATCCAATGAGTGAAGAAACATTTAAGTTAGTCTTTGAAACTAATCTAGACAAGCTATTATAAGAGAATATAGTAAGCAGATTATATCTGTTTACTTTTTCTTTTTGCTAAATGGGAATAATTATTGTATAATTAAACGCGAGGTTTTAAATATGTTAAAGAAGCTTATACCAGATTATTATTTCAAGTCTGTATATGATATTCCCTTTGAGGAATTATATGAACAAGGATTTAGATTAATCCTTACTGATCTTGATAATACATTAATTTCATATAAACAAACTTTACCAGATGATGATTTAAAGGCATTAAAGAAAAGAATCGAAGATATCGGCTTTGAATTTATCCTTGTATCAAATTCTAGAAAGACAAGAGTAGATAACTTCGCTACTGCATATGATATTCCATATGTTAAGTTTTCTACTAAACCTTTAAAAAGAGGCTTAAAGAAGGCTAAGAATAAGGTTGCAAAGAAGAAATATAAGAATGAAGAAATCCTAGTTTTAGGAGATCAGCTTATGACTGATGTCTTAGGTGGTAAAAGATGTAAATATAAGGTAGCCTTAATTGAGGCTATTGATAAGGGTACAGATATTGGACCTACTAGATTTAATAGAAAGCTTGAGAATTTCTTTTTAAAGAGAATTAAGAAGAAATATCCTGAGGAATATAATAAATATTTAAGGGAATATGGAGGTGACTAAATTGGTAATAAGAAAGTGTAAGGGCTGTGGAGCCGTTTTACAGGATGAAGCGCCAGATAAGGCTGGTTTTATTCCAGTATTAAATGATGATTCTAAATATTGTAAAAGATGCTTCAGAATGATGCATTATAATGAATTACCAAAAATAGTTGCTAAAAACAGTGATTACGAGCATGTTATTGATGAGGTTATTAAGAGAAATGGACTTGTTGTCTTTGTAGTAGATATCTTCCAGTTTAAATCTACATTTAATAAGAAGATGATTGATAAGCTTAGAAATAAGAATGTTATTTTAGTTGCAAATAAATATGATGTTTTCCCTAAGAGCTCTAATATTGAAAAGATTGTTACATGGCTAAGCCATGAATGTGAAAAGATTTTCTTTAGAGTAGATGCTATTCATATTGTATCTAGTAAGAAGGGCTATTTTATTGAGGATTTAACTAATACAATTGATCTTGCAAGAAAGGGCAGAGATGTTTATTTTGTAGGATGTGCTAATGTTGGTAAGTCTTCACTTATTAATGCTTTATTAAAGAAGAATACATCAGTTAAGGATGATGTGATTTCTACATCAGTAATTCCTGGTACAACATTAAATGAAATAAGAATTCCATTCTTTGAGGATGGTAAGGCATTTATTGATACTCCAGGCTTAATTAATGAGGCTGATGTTTTAGGACAGCTACTTCCTGTATCATATAAAAAGATTATGCCAGATGGTGAAATGAAGCCTATTACTTATCAGATTACTTCAGGTAATTCCGTTTCACTTGCTGGACTTGGAGCTTTATCATTTGAATGTGATTCACCTATTTCTGTAATTGTATATAGCTCTAAGAATTTATATATTCATAGATGTAAGACAGAAAAGCTTGCAGATTTATATAAAAATAATTTAGGTAAGCTATTAAATCCTCCTACAGAGGAAGAAATTAATAAATTATCATATGTTGATGAGGTTATTAATTTTGATGGTAATAAGAAGAAGGATATCTGGTTTTCAGGCTTTGGCTTTGTAGAAATAATCGGTAAGGCTAAGGTTACTGTAAAGAGAATCAAGGAAACTGAGGTATATATTACAGATGCTATCATCTAAGGAATTAAGAGATAAGGCTAAGGAATTAGTTGATGCTCATTATGGAGATAATCATAAGAAAAGACTTACTCATATTTATGGAGTTGCAGAAATGGCAGGCTTTTTAGCCGAAAGAATGGGACTAGATAAATATCGAGCTGAGGCTGCAGGATATATGCATGATTATTCTAAATATGATGATTTTGATTTAGAAAAGCTTTATTTAAGTGATGAGGATCAAAAGGAATGTGAAAAATATCCATTCCTATATCATGCTTATTTATCTGCATATCATACTAGAGAGCTTTTAACAGATGATGAAGAAATTTATCAGGCTGTAAGAAATCATGTCTTTGGTAGACCTGGTATGTCTACCTTAGAGGCAATTGTTATGATTGCAGATTTTACTGAAAAGAATAGAACATATGATGATTGTATTAGATGTCGTCATATTTTAGTAGATGATGGTGATTTTAATTTAGCAATTGTTGAATCACTTAAGGCTACAATTAAGCACTGTGAGGAAGAAGGAGATATTCCTCATCCTAAGCAGATGCTTGTATTAAGAGAGTATGAAGAAAGGGTTAAAAAGAATAAAATGACTTTAGAAGAGATTTTAATTGACTGTGTTAAGAAGGTAAGAGGTACTGATATCATTGTTTATGATATGATGAATAGAAGTCCATTCTACGATAAGATGATTTTAGCATCTGTAGATTCATTAAGACAGGCAAATGCAGTTACAGGCTATATTGAGGATGCATTTAAGGATACTGAATATAAAATCCGTAATGTAGAAGGTGGAAATACTGCTTGGGTATTAGTTGATTGTAATGATATCATTCTTTCTGTATTTACTAAGGAAGAAAGAGAGCATTTCGCTTTAGAAAAGATCTATATGGATTATCCTGCAACTAAGATTGAGGACTAAAAAAAGGGGCATGTGCCCCTTTTTACATTTCCTTATCCTTAGGTATATTAAAATATTCTCTAATGCCCTTGTCCTTATTATTAAAAACATAATCA
>JAILEP010000013.1 GCA_024697825.1 Acholeplasmatales bacterium | reverse complement strand
CTATTGTTTCATCTAAATTATTAGTAGTTTGAATTTCCTCAAGCATTGCATCAAAGAATGAATAATAGAATAATAATTCAGCTATAAATAGAATAATAGTCATAGAAAAATATCTAAAAAAGATAATCTTTAGCTTAGCTGGATTTTGAATTAATCTACCAAATAAACCGGCAATTAAAAGTGGTGGTACTAGCCTTGATACATTGTATATTATTTTTACAGTAGGCCAAATGGTTATAAGAGACTTATACTCACTCACTGTAGCTTCTAGCTCATCACCTACAAATAAATCTAAAAATAAATCAAATATATTATTAACATTATCTGAATTCAATTCCTCCATTGGTATTATTGATGTATATAATAAAATATAAAAAGCCATTAAAAGCTGAGTAATACCAAATATTATTAAGCCTACTATTCTTAGGGTTGTAAAGCTTAAGAATGGACGATATCTTATGTCGTTTTTATAATATAGCATAGAATCACTCCCCCATATAGAATATCACTTTAAACAAAATGACGCAAAGCAAATTGCGTCAATTTTGTTTTATATTACCTAATCACTAATAGTTAATGTTTGAATTTTATTATTATTATCGAAATACCACCAATTACCATATGCAGCCTCACTAGAACCATATTCTGTGAAATAATACCAAGTAGCGTTATCAAAATAGCTATTAGAATCTCCTGAAATAGTTATTTGATTCTTTTCCTCTTCTGTTCCGTAATAATAAATAGTTGTTAATTTAGTATTATTACTAAATGCATTTTTATTAATTTCAGTTAATGTATCAGATAATACGTAATAAGTTGCCTTTGAATTAGCAAACATATTCTCAGTAAGTGCTGTAATCTTTGAATCATTTTCAAATATTACATTGCAAGCTTTTGTTAATGCATTTTCCTCAATTGTCTCTACTGTTGATGGGATAGTAACAGTAAACCAACAACGATATAATGAATAAGACTTAAGTGTAGTAATTGTTGATGGAATTTCAAGGCTTGTTACTAAAGAATACTTTATATCATTAAGCTCTTCAATCTCAACACCACCATTTTCATCCTTAATATAGAATGCATGTATTGTCTCAAGATATTCAGTTACAGCATAGGCGAATGAACTTAATTCATTGCCAAATTCGATTTTAAAATAATCCTCAACGGTACCATTATAATAAATCTCAACATATGGATGATCATATAATGTTGAAGTACCATAAAATGCAGAATCGTCAATCTTTGTTACTGTGCTTGGAATAACTATTTGAGTCATTTTATCACAATCCATGAAGCAACCAACACCAAGCTCTTCTACTCCTTCAGAAATAACCATTGAATGAATATGATTAATACCGACAAATGCATAATCGCCAATCTTTGTTACTGTACTAGGAATAACAACATCATAAACGAAGCTATAATTATCACCATAATATTCCTTAGTGCCAGATGCATTTAATATATAGAAGCTTACATCATTGCCTTTACATGGATTTGATTCTGCCTTTTCAAATTTGATATTACACCAATCCTCAATAGTACCCTTATAGAATATATAATTAATTATCATACCATTAACTGTCTTACCATTCATTTCAGTTATAGTATCTGGAATTATAATAGTTGCAACGCCATTGTTATAATAATAATTATCTGGTGTATTACTTTGACCAACTGAAGTTACAGGAATTCCTCTATAGCTTTCTGGAATTACAACAGTTTCTTTTAATGGCTTATATAAATCAGTAATTATATAATATGTACCATCACTAGATAATGTATAAGTAAATCCATCTACAAATCTTGCGTAGAAATTAACATTTGCTGTAATTGGAGAATTAAAATCAGCCGCTGTTGTAAGATTTTCATCAGTACACCATACATCTAATAAATATTTATCCTTTGTAGGCTCTGTAGGTGCAGCTGTTACAGTATTTGGATATACATACTGAGTTTCATATACTGTACCATCTACATAATATTTAACAACATAATCAGTCTTATCGTTTTCTACTATTTGGAAATCATCATTTGCATCTAAATACCACCAATTACCCTGATGATATTCATCTGCGCCCATTGTAGTAGATAAATAAATATGGCTTTCAAATGAACCCTGATTATAACCATCACCATTTATTACAACAGTAAGGTTATCAGCTGATGAATTATTATAATAAACATGCTCTATATTATAGCAATCACAGAATGCATCATTTTCAATTGTTGTGATTGTCTCACTAAGATAAATATTCTTTAAATTCTGACAATTAGAGAATACACCAGCTGAAATAGAGCTTATATTAGCTTTTACTACTACATCAGTTAGATTCTCACAACTCTCAAATGCACCAGTACCAATGGATGTAACAGATGAAGGTATAACAAGATTTGTAATACCACATCCTGAAAATGCACCAGAACCAATTGTAGTTACAGATGATGAAATATTAATGCTTTCTACCATTGAAAGATTAATAAATGCTTCTTCAGGAATAGTTGTAGTATCACTTACTGTAATTTCATTTAAGCCTGAAGGAATATAATAAGATACAGTCTGATAATCTTCTCCGTTTGTTGTATAGTGCTGACTAACTGAAGTTGAACCAGTATATGATGTTGTACCAAAAAGATAACCAAATGGATATTCAACTGAATCAGTTGTATCAGGATCAACATAGCCTAAGAATGGAATTGTAATATTTGTAATTTCAGAATGACCATTTAAAATACCGGCCTTAATGCTTGCAACATCAAAGAAATAAGCATCAGTTATCTTATTTCCTGTCTCTTCATATCCTGGAATCTTTCCAGGTACTATTACATTAGCACTACTTCCACTATAGCTTGTTAGCTTACAAGTTGATGAATCAATCTTACTCCAACCAAAATCACCTGATAATAGGCCACTATGGCTATTATCGTTATAAACAGTGATTAATGTACTAGTTATAGATTCATTTGAGGCAAGCTCTGTAGTTGTATCCTCTTCATATAATGTAATAGATACATCTAGCATAGAATCCCAATAATTATATGGAATATCTGTCATAGTATAAATTACATACCAAACATTATCCTGAGCCGCAACATATTCAGAGCCATTATAGTAAGATGAATATACAGTATCGATATCATATACCTTACTAGTCATCTGAGTCTGATTTGTATCATGCTCCCTAAGTGTTCTTGTTAATTTAATATCACAGCTTAAAGACTTAATCGCAAATACATATCTTAAATTAGCCTTTGTACTATCTTCTGCACTTACCTGAACTGCAGATTCTCCTAAATATGTTGAGCCTGTGTCAGCTGTTAAAACTAAGGTCTCACCATATGTTTCATCAGTATTAACACTTACGTTAATATCTGAATCATTGTTAGATACGTCTGTATCCTCTCCAAACACCTCACTGTTATCAAATGAAGGTGTAACTTCTATTTCTGGTGTTTTATCAGTATTCCAACATGAGGCAACGCCAAATGCTAAGAATCCAAGAGTCGCAATTAATCCTAATTTCTTTTTAGTCATTGTTAGCTCCTAAATTGAATACTTCAGTAACACCATTTGTTGTAGATCCACCAGATACTACACAAATATCTTCTAATTCTAAAATTTCAAGCTCAATGCTTGGCTTTTCATATCTTTTCATGATATTTTTCCTCCCTTTTCCCATAAACACCAAAGTTCATTATAATCCTGAAAATTTTTAAAGGAAAGCCGAAAAAGGTGTTAGAAAACACTTTCTTAGTACACTACTGTTCAAAATGTACCTTAAAAGCTTTAAAAACATACTCAAGTGCGAAAATAAAAAGGCTTTAGCATATGCCAAAGCCTTAATCATTTTATACCTCGTATGTTGTGAATGTTTCACCATTTATTATAACTGATACACCATCAGTAATATTTACATATAATGTTCTATTTGCACCTCTTACAAATGGATCTGACCAAATACCTTCACTAGTTAAAGAGCCTGCAGTAATATTAACTGCATAATCAGCCTTAATAACTGATTCTGAATTATTAATAACAAATGTACCACCTGTAATATTTGCAGTACCCTCCTTATCAGTTTCAGAGGCTTCTATTGCCTGTGAAATAGCATTAGTTACAGTAAATGTACCAGTAAATGTTCCACTATTAGTAGTTGTAAAATTATGACAATGAATTGCATCATGACCACTAGATAAATAAATATTACCTGGACCTATAATCTTGAAATCACCATCAGCCTTAGCTGTATGTCCATGAACAGTATACAAATATAAATTTGAGCCAGCCTGAATTCTCATTTCAATATTATTTAATGAATTAATACCATGACCATCATAATTTGTTTCACTTGTATTAACTATATAATTTGTTGTGCTTTTAACACTTATAATTTCAATATTCTTTTCATCTAAAGAATAATCAATAGTTGCCTCATCATCATTTACTATAAAGGCATTAGATAAATTTAATGTAATACCTTTATATGTATCTAAGCTATTACCATTTTGAATTACAATTCTTCCTTCAAAATAACCACTTAATGTTAACTCCTGCTTAGATTCTGCAACATTTATTGTATAAACACCATCTACTTCCTCTAGTACCTCTCCATCAAGTGTTAGGCTTGCATCTCCATATGATTCCTTAAATGAATCATAATCTAGATTAACAGTATTTATTCCTGTTAATACATCGTCATCATCTGATGTAGTACTTGCAGTAGATTCAACTACTGTAGTAGATGTTTTAGTAGATGTATTATTACCACAGCTAGTTAATACACCTAAGCCTAGTAATATAACAAGTGTCATAAATTTCTTCATATACCCATCTTCTTTCATTAAAAAATAATAAGGTATCTCCCTTTATGAAAATTATACACTAATTATTTTTAAGAATAAATGAGTCAGGATTAAATAACATTTTATAACATAATTTAATCTATTTGGTTAAAATAGTCATCATATTCTTTAAAAGTTTCTTTTAAATTCTTCAGCATTAATTCCGCTATTGTCTTAGCACCTAGATAATTAAAATGAGTATTATCATTTACTCCATCTGGATATCTTTTATATTCATTAGGATTATAAATTAAATGAAATTCCTTTGTCTTTTCTTCTCCTAATGATTGATATAAATTCATAGTAAGCTTATTTAAATCTACATAATGGTAATTCTTTTTTATAGCATGATTAATTAAAGCTTCTGGATAACCATTATGAACATTTTGAATAATACCATTAATAAATTCTCTCTTACATGGGCTAGATACAACAATAGGAATAGCACCATTATTGATTGCTGAAGAACAAAAAATATCAATATTTTCTAAATATTCCTTATCCTTATTTGTGTATTTAATAGGATTATCTACTACTTCATCATTTGTGCCTAATATAATAATTAATAAATCATTTTTAGCTATAGCTTTTTTTATTGGTTCAAATCTTCCTTGAGCTAAAAAGCTTCTAGTAGATAAGCCATAATGCGCATAATTTAAAACCTTAACATCATCCTTAGCATATCTTCTAATTATTTCACCCATTCCACACTGGGGATAGCATTCATAATTATAATCATGGGTTAAGCTATCACCAATTAAATATATATTTGCCATTTTATTTCTCCTTAAGACTGAATAGGTACTTACCTATTCCATCATTATCATATGATGTAGAATCTAGCTTATAGTTCCAATAATGGCTTTTTAATGTGTCGACAGTAATTTCTACATCATTATCAATAAAAGCCCTAATTTTAGCAATTATACCATAATTAAAAATAATATGCCACTAAAGTGGCACATTAATCTTCATATTTTTCTTTTCTTCTTTTATAAATTGGAAGTAGCATTCTAGTTTGAGCCTTATATTCGTCAAAGCCTTCCTTTCTAGATGCTTGATGATTTTCAGCTAAAGGAATTGATATAAATAAGAATAATAAAGTGTTAGCAAGCGCACCTGCAAGGAGTGGGTAATAGGTAGTAATACCTAAAGCTATTACTGATGCAAGTCCAATTGACCACCACATTAATATTTCACCTAAATAATTAGGGTGTCTAGAATATTTCCATAAGCCATTTCTAATAAATGTAGAATTCCTATTCATTCTAAATTTATGCATCTCCATATCAGCTATACCCTGCATAATAAATGACATACAGCTAGTGATAAAGAAAATAATAACAAAGAAAGATAGCTCAACCTCATTATTAAATACATATACTAAAGGTAATATACATAAATAAACGATAATTGTTGGCATCATATGGATACCAACTAAATTAACAATAGGATAAAATAATTTAGTTTGATCCTTAAGCTTTTGATATCTCCAGTCAATCCATTTTAAATTATCAAATGTATAAATCCAGTTTAATGTTAATCTTAAGCCCCATAATAAAACAGATATTGATAGCAATAGCCTTACAACATTAAATGGTGTAGTAAATAAATACCCAAACACTATTACTATAGGAGCAACACTCCAGTAAGCGTCGTAGCAAGATGCATTCCTGAAGATCAAGCTAAAGATAAATATTACTACTGTAGATGCCATATCGGCAAGCAATAAATTCCAATAATATTCAAATGGTAAATTTAAATAAATAATAAAGCCTACTACTCCTGCAATTATATACATTATAAGAATTGCAATAAGGCTTAAAAGCTTATTTTCCTTCACGATACTTCCCTCTCAATTTAAATAATCATTACTATTATACCATAATGCTTTAAAAAGACATTAGGTAT
>JAILEP010000138.1 GCA_024697825.1 Acholeplasmatales bacterium | reverse complement strand
AAATTATTTAAATAATCCTTCTTTTCATCTTCGCTTATATTTTTATCCTGAAGTAAGGTAATATAATTCTTAATTATTTGAAGTGGAGTTTTTATTTCATGAGAGAAATTAGAAATAAAATCCTCCTTAAGTACCTCATTTTTCCTTAATTCAGCTGCCATTATATTAATATTTTCAATTATATAATCATATTCAGTATAATATTCTCTTTTCTTATTAATTTTAACATTGATATTAAAATTACCTTTAGCAATTAAATTTGTAGCCTCTAAAATATCATTTACATGCTTCTCACTAGAAAGCCTCCATCTAATTGAATTGATGATAGTAAATAATACAGCTCCAAATAAAATATTACCAGCTAGGGATGCGGCAACTATCCATTTATTACCATCTGTATTTCTATCAACATTTACATAAAGTAAAATTGATACTGTTGTAACAGATGATATTAAAAGAAAAAAGATTAGAAACCAAATAAATTCTAATGTAATCTTTCTTCCTTTCATTTTAATACCGCCTTATATCCAAGGCCATGGACGGTTTGTATTTCAAAACCGTCACATTCCTTACATTTTTCTCTTAGCTTAGTTATATAAACATCTACTGTTCTAGATTGGATATCCTTATCATCTTGAAATTCATCTAATAGCTGATTTCTAGTAAATGTCTTTTTAGGATAAGATAATAGCTTATATAATAAATTGAATTCTCTTAAGGTAAAAGAAATTTCCTCATTATTAATTAAAACGGTATTTTCATCCTTATTAATTGTTAAATTTCCAATAGTTAATATCTTATTTCTATTGATATTGCTACGTCTTAAAATGGCTCTGATACGAAGAGATAATTCATCTAGATCAATTGGCTTGACCATGAAGTCATCAACTCCAAGCCTAAAGCCCTTTTCCTTAGATTTAAAATCCTCCTTAGCTGTAATAAAGATAAATGGAATTTCCTTGTTAGTATTTCTTACATTTTCTAGAAATTCAAATCCATCAATCTTAGGCATCATAATATCAGAAATAATTAAATCAAAATTATTTCCATATAAATAATCGTATGCCTCATTTACATCTATTGCACTTACAACATTATAGCCTTCCATGCTTAAATATTTGCACAATGTATGATTTAGATTTAAATCATCCTCTACTACTAATATTTTGATCAATTTACATCACACCTTTATACCATTTTAGCATATCTTTTTAGATTTGTGCATCCTCCATCACATAAAATATCAACACCTGTTAAATAGCCACAGCTGCTATTAGAAACTGAATTAATTAAATATGCAACCTCTGAAGCCTCACCCATTCTGCTAATTGCACCATATTTTAGCATTTCAGCTCCTTCATCCTTTTCCTTATCTCCCATTGGAGTTTTAATTAATCCTGGAGATACAGATAAAACTCTGATATTCTTTTCTTTGCATTTTAAGGCAAAATATTTAGAGAACCATAATACGAAGTTCTTAGAATACGCATAGGCAAGCCCTTTTCTTTTATAATCATCCCTAATTATGCTTGATTTTTTAATAAGCCTTTTAACAAATTTTTCCTCATCTGTTAAGGCTAGCTTATAAACCTTTTCACTAATTAATATATTAGGTATTTGGTAGGCCGAATTACTAGAAACATTTATAATACAGCCTCCGGTTTCCATTACCTCCATAAATTCAGTATCCATATAAACTGTACCTAAGGCATTGACCTCAATTAGCTTCTTAGGATCTCCCATATGAGGAGATAGTCCAGCTGCGTGGATTAATGTTTTAACATTGCCTAGGCTTGAAGCGAAGTCTCTTAAAGCTATAACATCACTTCTTTTAGATACATCACAAGGGAAGATTTCAGCATCTACTCCAAGCCCTGTTAGCTCAAGTTTAGCAGCCATTAGCTTCTTTTCAGTTCTACCTGTAATGACTACCTTTCCTTTTATAATTGATTTTGCGACCTCAAGACCAATTCCTGAGCCACCACCTGTAATTACTGTAACTTCCATTAAATTAGTCCCTCCTGTCTTAACCATTTAACCTCATCTCTAATTGTTTCATTATATGGACGAGTTGTATATCCTAATTCCTTTTTAGCCTTTAAGGAATCGAAATTATTATTTCTTGCTAGATTATAAACACTAAATGTTGTCATTAAAGGTCTAGTACCCTTCTTCTTAGCCTTATTTTCCATTCTTTTAGCAATGAAATTTGCAAAGCCTATAGGTAAGAACATCTTTACCTTCTTGCACTGTGCCTCCTCAGATAAAATCTTAGAGAATGATTTGAATGTTACCTCATCATTACCTAAAATATAGCATTCACCCTTTTTACCTTTATCTGCTGCTAAAATTACACCATGAGCTAAATCTCTTACATCACATAAATTAAATGATCCTGCAATACCCATAGGCATTTCACCCTTTATAATTTGGATAACTACACCTGTAGTTTCACCAATTGCATAATCCTGTGGTCCTAAAATACCAGATGGATGTACTACACAAGCATTTAAACCCTTAGCTGCCTCATCTAATACTAGCTTAGTAGCCATAGCCTTACTCATTGAATAGCAGCCTACAACCTTATTTTCATCAAAGTCATAAGTCTCCTTAATCTTATTAGGCTTAGGCTCTTCTGGAATCGCACCAGTTGATGAGCAATAAACTAGCTTTTTGCATTCTGGATGATTCTTCATCGCCTCAATAATATTTTTAGTACCACCAACATTAACATCAATTACCTTTTGATTATAATCTGGATTTACTGTTACGATACTTGCAATATGTAAGCAGATAGATTCATATCCATCCTCTACATCAAAAAACTTATTTACATCATCTATATTACATAAATCACCTTCAAGTTGCTCTACGCCTTGAGGTAGATATTTTGCTGACTTATCATTAGGTAGAACAAACGCCCTAACCTTTTTACCATTTTCAATTAACTCTCTACAAATATTACTTCCTAAGAAGCCTGCTGCACCTGTTACTAAATATATTTCATTCATAATTTTTAATCTCCTTTTCTAATTTACAGCCTCATTATAGATGGTTAATTTTTAGGAAATATTAATTAAATGTTAAAATTTTGTTAAAATGAAATTTTTTTGACAAAAAGAAAAAGGAAGCTCATCGCTTCCCTTTTGATTATCGTCTTAAACCTAATGACTCAATTAATGCTTCATATCTCTTTAGATCTTCCTTCTTTAAGTAAGCTAATAAGCTTCTTCTCTGGCCGATCTTCTTCATTAAACCTCTCTTAGAGTGGAAATCATGAATATGAGTAGTGAAGTGCTCGTTTAATTCGTCGATTTCAGCAGTTAAAATTGCAATCTGAACTTCTGTAGAACCAGTGTCCTGAGCGTTCTTACCATACTTTGCAATGATTTCTGCCTTAACTTCCTTAGCTAATGCCATTTTTGTGTCCTCCTATTATAATATTTATTTCGCGTTTACTAAGTAAGGGACATAGGATGTATCCACTAACCGGGTAAACGTACATTGAAATTATACCAAACAGGTATCCTATTTGCAAGAATTATTTTAATTATTTTGTATAGTTCATATCTCCTGCGATTTCAAGGCAGGCTGCCTTGTCGCGCTTAAGCTGCTTCTTAAGCTCATCAATAGAATCAAATTTGTGTTCATCTCTAATTTTTTCTACAAAGATAACATCGACAAACTGGTCATAAATATCCTCATCTAAATTAAAGATATTTACCTCCATTCTAATTGATTCACTAAAATTAACAGTTGGGTTATGACCAATATTACACATACCTAAATAGGTAATACCATCATGGATTACATTTACAAAATAAACACCAGTTTTAGGTAAGAAATAATTATAATATTCTAGATTTGCAGTAGGGAATCCTATTGTTCTTCCAACCTGCTTACCATATTTTACCTTACCTCTAATCTTATACTGTCTACCTAGTAAACGATTAGCCTCATGGATATCACCCGCTGCGATTAGCTCTCTAATTAATGTTGATGAAACTCTAACATCATCATATACATATTTCTTAACCTCATGGAAATCAAATTCCTTTTCAAGGTCACGAATAGTACCCTCAGCCTTTCTCGCAAATGTGAAATCATATCCACATACAACTGAAACAATATTCATTTGGTGTAGGGCTGAAATAAATTCTTCCTTAGTCATTCCAGCAACCTCTAAATTAAATTCTACGACAATTAAATAATCGATACCCATACGAGCTAAAACCTCAGTTTTAGACTCAAGTGGTGTAACAAGTGGATAATTTGTCATCTTCTTTAGGAATACAGAAGGGTGAGGATAGAATGTTAATACTGCACTCTTATAGCCATGCTCCTTACACTGTTTCTTACATTCCTCAATTAGCTTTTGATGTCCTAAATGAACACCATCAAAATTACCAATTGCTGCACAAATAGGCTCTGGAATTGTTGTAAAATTTTTATCCTTAATATAAACGGATCTCATAAATTACACCAGCTTACTTCCCATTAAATATTAAAAGTGGTTTATATTTTAAATGGTCCACTTCCTCGTATATTGCTATTATATCACAATTGTTAGTGACATAAAAGACACCATTTTGGTGAGTTTGACGTTCATCTAAAAAGGCTCCATTAAGCACTAAATTACGCATATAGTCCTTAACCTCAACCTTAGGAAAATCAAAAAATTGAGTGATTGATTTAACATCTTTTTCTGTTAAATCATCAAGTGGAATGGCATCCTTTACATTATAATCTCCAGCCTTAGTTCTTCTAAGCTCATGAAGAATTGCATGAATACCAAGCTCCTTGCCTAAATCACGAGCCATAGCTCTTACATAATAGCCCTTAGATGTTGATACTCTAATATCAATTTCCTTATGACCATTATATTCTCTTATATCAGATACTATTTCATAATCATATAATGTTACATCACGAGATTTAATTTCAACCTCTTGATTAGCTCTTTGATATTCATAAAGCTTCTTACCATTAATTTTAATAGATGATGTCATAGGAGGAATTTGGCTTTTATAAGCCTTAATTTTATCCATTGCAAGCTTAATATCTTCTAAGCTTGTATCCTCACTATATTCAGTAATATTTTCTGTATCCATATCTAGAGTATCAGAATCATATCCAAATATAATAGTTGCGATATATTCCTTATCATGCTCATTAATAAGCTTTAAGCATTTAGTCGCCTGACCTGTTGCAACAACCATAATACCTGTAGTATTAGGATCTAATGTACCATTATGACCAGCCTTTTTAATATTTAATTTTCTTTTTACAATATTACAAACTGTCTGGGAAGTTATTCCCTTAGGCTTATCAATAAGGATTAATCCGTCCATAGCTATTTCCTTTCTGCTAAACGATATAGAATAATTGAAATAATTAATAATGCAGCCTGAATTATTAAATAGCTCCACCATAAGGCATTAAATCCAAATGGAATACATAATAAATAAGCAAATGGAGTTAAAACAAATGGCTCTACTACTGTAATAATATTTGCAAATAAATTTCTACTTATAGAATAAAAATATGATGCAATAACCTTAGTAATTGAAATAATAACAAAGCCAATACTATAAAATGGAATTGCATATAAATAAATTTTTAAGGATTCATCTGATAAATTATAAAGGCTTGCAAGCTGATGCCTTAATAAATAGAATCCTACAATTACTATTAAATCAACAAAAAAGCTAATTAATAATGATTTATATAATAATTTTTTTAATGTTTCCTTATCATTTTTAGCTGAATAATATGAAAACAAAGGTTGGATACCATCACCAACACCTTGGGCAACTGAATTAACAATATATAATGTATATGTTAATAATGCGTATGCCGCAATGGCCTCATTACCATTATAATAGCCTGCAACTCGATTTGTGATTGCAAGGATTACATCATATGAATAATTAAGGATAAATGGGGCAAGGGATGCCACAAATAATTCCTTAATAAGCTTTTTATTAAATGATACTCCCTTAAATTCTTTTATATAGAATATAAGAGAAATAATAAATGAAACTACCTGACCAATAATTGAGGCAAAGGCAGCACCTCTTAAGCCCCAGCCAAGTAAAAATATAAATACATAATCAAGGGTAAAATTAATAATTATTGCAACTACACTTGATATTAATGCTATCTTAGATTTACCACTGTTCTTTAAAAGTGGTATTAAAGCTGTAGCTAGCATATATGGTAAGCCACCAGCTAAATATACAACTAGATATTCTTCTGCATATTTATATGATTCGGAATTACCACCAAATAAATAGATTAATGGCTTTCTTAAAAAGAAAATTAATAAAATTATGATTATAGACGCAATACCTAATAGAATAAATGAGGTAAGCTTAGCCTTGCTGGCTTCCTCTATTTTTCCTTCTCCCATCTTTCTTGAGATATAAATACCTGCCGATATGCCTAGTGCCATCGCAAATGATTGCATGATTGCAACTATAGGCCAGCCGATATTAATTGCTGATAATCCTATATCAGAAAGCTTTAGTCCTACAAACATTCCATCAAATAAAACGAATGTAGATAAAAATACTGAAGCGATTAGGGATGGGATTAAATATTGACTATATTTTTTATTCTCCATGAGAATAGATTACAAGTAATCTTCCCTTCTTTAAATCAATTTTAGGGTTAGATATTACCTCATTAGATAGTCCAAGTGGGTCATTAGTCTTCATTAAATAATTATCTAAATTATATTTGAAACCAGAAAGACTAATAAGTGATTCTTCAATTGCATAAATTGAAACGAAGCGATAATTAAGCCTTACATTATAAGGAGTTAAGGTATCAACAGTTTCAATTAATGAATTTTCATCTAAGATTTTAAGCCTTGGATTATTAATTAAATCAATAATATTGGCAAATAAATGCTCAATTCTTTTACCCTGGATTCCACCTAGAATAAAGATTTCATCATAATCCTTAACAATGCTTACTGCCTCATTAGTATCTGACATATCCTTAATAGGATTTAGCTTTTCAATTCTTTTAACATTAGCCTTAATTTCATTAAATTCAGCCTCTGTACAAGAATCAAAATCTCCAACTGCAATATCAGGAATAATATTATTTCTTATTGCATGAAGTGCTCCATAGTCAGCCCCAAGGACAATATCATATAAAGCCCTATTAAAATTTTTTAAATCTGCAGTTTTTAGGATAATTGCAGCCCTCATAATCTCATCTTCTTTTTATTTAAAATATACGATAGTTACACCATTTAAGCCTTCGCCCTCACCACCATAGCGGTAAGATTTAACTGAAGGACAGTTCTTTAAATATTCCTGTACCATCTTACGAATTGTGCCAGTTCCAAATCCATGAATGATTGAAACCTCCTTTAAATTGCCAAGTAGGCACTGATCAATATATTGATCCATTAAATAATTGACCTCTTCGGCACGCTTACCACGTAAATCTAAAGATAGTTCCGCATGAGAGGCTGGATTATAGCCTGACATTCTTGTTTCCTTCTTTTTCTTTTCCTTTGGCTTTTCAGCGTGTGTTAATTCTTCCTTCTTGAAGTCGATATCAAAATTACCGATAGTTACAGTATATTTATTCTTTCTAATTGTACGGATTGAACCATATTTTTGATAAGATTTAACATAAACATAATCGCCTTCGTTAAATTCTTCCTCAAAGATGGCCTCTTCCTTGGCATTGACCTTAAGATTATTAGATTTTCTCTTAAGCTCAATTAATTCATGCTCCTTAAAGTTTTCAGAGGACATATTCTTAATTTCTTGAATAAGTCTAGATGATTCCTTCTTAGCATCCTCAATAATATTTTCAGCTTCCTTTTTAGCATCTGAAATAATCTTATCAGTCTGCTTTACAAGGTTAAGCTTTTCCTTATTAAGCTGATGAACCTTGTGCTCAGCCTCCTCTAAACGCTTTTGAAGCTCCTCTTCCTTTTCCTTATAGGCATTCATCTCATCCTCAAGATTACTCATTAAAGCACCTGATTCATTAGTATTATTTTCTACCTCTGTACGAGCTCTTTCAATAATTTTAGGTGAAAGACCAAGTCTTCCTGCAATCTCAAGTGCGTTAGATTTACCAGGAATACCAAGTAATAGCTTATAGGTAGGCATTAAGGTATCTGTATTAAATTCTACAGATGCGTTCATAATACCATCTGATGTATAAGCATATGTCTTAAGCTCACTATAATGTGTTGTACAAATTACAGCGGCACCTGAATTCTTTAAATATTCAATGATTGCAATCGCAAGGCTTGAGCCCTCCTTAGGGTCAGTACCTGATCCTAATTCATCAAGTAAAATTAAGGAATTAAATGATACCTGCTCAAGTATCGCAACAATTCTTCTCATATGACCTGAGAATGTTGACAAGCTTTGTTCGATTGACTGCTCATCACCAATATCAGCTAAAATTGAATCAAATAAGCCGAATTCTGAATCCTCCTTAACTGGTACCATTAAGCCATAATAAGCCATTAAATGAAGTAATCCTGTTGTCTTTAGGGCAACTGTCTTACCACCAGTATTTGGACCTGTAATAATAATTACACGATTCTTCTTATTTAAATAAATATCAATTGGAACGCATTTATCTGCATCAATTAATGGATGCTTCGCTCTCTTTAAATTAAATTCAGATGTTTCATTTACATTAGCAAATGAATAATCTCTTTCCTTACCATGTAAGGCCTTCGCAAAGATTACATCTAAAATAGTTAAAAGCTCTAAATTATTTAATAAAACCTCAGCCTCTGCTGAAACAAGTAAGGAAAGGCTCTTAAGTACGGCAAGAACTTCCTTTCTTTCCTTTGCTCTAAAGGCTTCAATCTGATTTGCAATTTCAACTGCAGCCTCAGGCTCAATATAAGCAGTTGTTTGGCTTGATGATACATCATGAACAATACCCTTAAAGGTATTCTTATATTCAATCTTTACAGGAAGACAGAATCTACCATCACGCTGAACAATTAAAGGCTCTGTTAGCATTGATGCCTTGGAATTTAATAATTCATTTAGCTTAGTTCTAAGTCTATTTTCAAGAGACTGAATAGATCTTCTTACAGTAAATAGCTCTCTTGATGCGTTATCTACTACCTTACCATCCTTAGATATTGCTAAAGAGATATTAGTCTTTAAAGCCTTAGGTTCAACAATATTTTTAATATATTCCATTAAATATGGATCATTATATTTTAAGCCATCAATATCCTTTTGGAATCTAATAACATTAGACCCAGCATCTAAAAGTCCAACTACATCATTTAATTCTGTAGCCTCTAAAATACCACCTGACTGAGCTCTTTTAATAGTATCCTTAACTGCGACAAGGCCACCTAGTGGAATATCACCAAGCTTTACCGCAATATCAAATGCCTCCTTTACCTCGGCATTTCTTCTTTTAATAGCTTCATAAGTTAATTCAATATCTAAATCATCAATCTTAGATTTAGCATATTCTGTTTTAGTATATGATTTTACAGCCTCAATTACCTTATAAAATTCTAAAGTATTATAATCATATGTCATAATTTCTACCTCACAAAAATAGGGATTCCTATTTTAAAATCGAATCCCTGTTTTTCTTTAAATCACCGAATGATACAACTCTTGATCCATAAACATCTGTTTTATTATCAACTAGCTGCATTTCACATTCATTTATGTACATTAATAAAGATTTAGCACCAGGATATATAACAAAGATCTTTCGATTCCTTTTAAATCTTCTCTTTTCATTCTTAGATGACTCCTGATTGATATCAAGATCTGAGAATGATAAATTATCCATAGTAAATAAATTTTGTTCCTTAGACTCCTTCTTTTTCTTTTTTGGAGTCTCTTCCTCTGGTAAGGCATCATCCCTTAATACAGGTTCAGGCATATCATATCGCATAAAGCCCTCAATATCAGGAACGAATCTCATTGATTCATCACGATATGAACGTCTAAGCTGCCATTTAACAGAATTATTAATAGTAATTTCATCACCAGAAAAATTAGGAATTATTTTAATGAAATTAACAGAATTAGGAGTTGTTATAGTATAGTCATAAGGCTTTAGATTCTTTTTATCTATTTTTTCTTCCTTTAATACAACAACATCAGGTCTATCCTTTTTTAAATTATTGAATAGCTCCTCTACTTCCTTATGCATTTTGTTAATTCTAGTTCTTGAAACAAGCTGGTATATAAATACTAATAAAATAATTAGTACAACAATGCCAACACCAATAATTATTAAAATTTTAGCTAAATTTGGCATAATTGCACCTCCATTTATTACTTATCCTGATCACCAAAATCAGAATCTAGCTTCTTTTCCTCATCCTTCTTTTCATCCTCAGTGAAATATTTCTTTGCCCAGAATAATAAAACACCAAAAAGAATGATATATAATACAAAACCAATTATTAAAAATGTAAGTCCTAAATAGATTAATCTGTTTTCCTTAATGGCTGCCCCAACAATAGTAGATAAGCCACCAAGACATAAAATGATAAATCCAATTATTACAAATGTGATAAATGTTACCTTTTTATTCTTATTCATATTGCTTTACACCATTATTAATAACTTCTTCAACCATGTGGCCAATCTCAGTAGTATTCATACCTGCATAATCCTCTTTTGTAAAAGGCTTATGGAATACAATCTTTACTACCTTCTTCTTAGTTCTCTTTTCCTTAGAAATAAAAGATGAACCAACAATTGATACTGGCCAAATATCAGCACCTGGCTTTTGAGCAAGCTTATAAGCACCAGCTCTTAACGCAACCATTTCCTCTACATCACGGCTTTTAATTCCGCCTTCTGGGAAAATAATTGTATTTAAGCCTTCCTTAACCTGCTTAATAGCCCCAACCATTGTCTTAGCTGCTTCTCTATCATTATCACGGTCTAAAACAACAGCCTTAAAAGTCTTTCCAATTAATTTCATAACAAAATTATTAAATAATGACTTCTTACCTACTGCAGTAATAGGTCTAATATTTAATGCTCTATATAAAATTAATGGATCCATATTAGATTTATGATTTGCATAAATAACAAATGTGTTCTTTGGTAAATTTTCCATGCCGATTGCTTCAATCTTAACTCTATAGAATGTTAAGGCAAGCCAAACAGCACTTCTTAAAATCATATGCTTAAAATAATGATTATTTTTTGTATGCTGACCAATTAATGCTAGATAGCATAAAATTAATAATGCAGTTGTAATTAAGCCTAAGATTAAGCCAGCTGGCACCCAGGCAAATAAAAACCAAGGTGAAAGGCTAGTTGTAAATTCTAAAAGACAAGTATAGCCTGCTCCAAAAATTAAAGTACACAAAATGAAAAACATTTTACTTCACCTTCTCAAATAGAGTATATCTTACCTGCTCTGATTCATTTTCCCAAGCTAATTTGTATTTTGAATAATCAATTGTAGGGAAATACCTATCACCCTCATGAGTCCCCTTTACAAATGAAATATAAAGTCTATCTGCATATGGAAGTGATAGCTTATAAATTGTTGCACCACCAACAACCCATAAATCAAAATCAACCCTTTTTAAGAATGAAATGATATCATAAACCATTTCACAGCCATCAATTACTAAGCTCTTATCGATTGTAGCTACATAAATCTTGCCATATGGAAGTGGCTTATCTTTATAATAGCCCTTAAGTGAGAAATATGTAGTATCTCCCATTAAAACAGTCTGACCCTTAGTCTTAGACTTGTAATATAATAAATCTTCCTTAATATGCCATGGAATTCTATCACCCTTACCAACAAGGTTGTTCTCATCCATAGCCCAAATCATATTAATCATTTTAAACTGCTACCTTTCCTTTAATTCTTCCATGTGGATTATAATCAGTTAATTCAAAATCCTCAATCTTGAAATCAAAAATAGATTTGACATTAGGATTAATATGCATCTTTGGAAGAGGTCTTACATCTCTTGAAAGCTGTAGCTTAATCTGATCTACATGGTTTGAATAAATATGTGCATCACCCATAGTGTGAATGAATTCACCTGGCTTTAAGCCTGTAACCTGGGCAATCATCATTGTAAATAATGCATATGACGCAATATTAAAAGGAACACCTAAGAATACGTCTGCACTTCTTTGATATAGCTGGCAAGAAAGCTTACCATCAATTACATAAAATTGCATAAATGAATGACAAGGAGGTAAAGCCATCTGATCAACCTCGCATGGATTCCATGCCGAAATGATTAATCTTCTTGAATTTGGATTAGTCTTGATCTGCTCAATAAGATTTGCAAGCTGATCGACACCCTCCTCATTAAAGTTTCGCCACTGTCTACCATAAACAGGACCTAGCTCGCCCCATTTCTTTACAAATTCAGAATCCTTATCGGCATTCTTAATTTCTTCTGCGAACTCTTCAATAGTTTCGCCCTTAAATTCATCTGACTGTGAATAAGCCTTATAAGCCCAGTCATCCCAAATATGAACATTATTGTCATCAAGATACTTAATATTAGTATCACCTGAAATAAACCATAATAATTCATGGATAATTCCTCTTAGGAATACCTTCTTTGTTGTAAGAAGTGGAAAGCCATCCTCTAGATTATAACGAGCCTGATAACCAAAAATTGAATAAGTTCCAGTACCAGTACGATCGTCCTTCCAAGTGCCTTCTTCTAAAATTTTCTTACATAATTCTAAATATTGCTTCATCTATAATCACCTATTTTATATTATAATATAAAACTTCCCAATTTGAAAGAAAAAAAGGACTTAATCAGTCCTTTAGTTCCTCAGGTGTTTCCTCACTTGGTGTTACATGGATTTTACCCTCATATTCTTCTACACTATCCTTCGCATCAAAGTAAATAAGTCTTTCAGCAATTAGATTATATGCATTATATGACTTTTCATCTGGTGTAGTAGACCATTTAGATTGAATTCTACCCTTAATACCAATCTTAGAACCCTTTTTGAAATTCTCACTTACAAGATCAGCTAGGGCTTCCCAAACAAAAATGTGGAAGAAATCTGCGTCGTATTCACCATTAGAATTTTTAAATCCTCTAGATACGACAAGTGGGATGTTAACGTATTTATTGCCGTTTTTAGCTGTCTTAAGCTCAATTTCATCATATATAATTCCTATTAGCATGAAGTAATTATACATTTAATGGCTCCTCCTTTCTGGATTTCAGTTTAACAAATTCTAAAATCTTTAAAAAATTGCCATTATGGAAATAAAAATATTTTCTTTTTAATTTTTATAAAAATCGTTATAAAATTCCTTCTTTTTTTATAATTTTTATTAAAACAAAAAGGGAATTTAAGAAAATCCCCTATTTTGAAATAATATAAGTTATTTTTGAATCATTTAGCATTGGAAGATATCTTTTTAAAATATCCTCATTGATATCAGTAAATAAATCATTATATCCCTGATCCTCTAAATAAATATCCATAAAATTATAGCCAAGCTTTCCAACCTGATCTAATAATAAAACCTGACGAGCCTTAATCTTCTTTTTAGCAATCTCTAATACCTTAGGATTTAAATCAGAATATTCTAAATTCTTGATTTTTTCTATAATCATAGGAATTACTATATCTGGCTTATCTGAATAAAAATCTACAGAATAAAGGAATGAAAAGCGGTTAGATTGAACAGTATAATCTAAATCCTCATTTAAAATAAGCTCCTCATCGACAAGCTTTTTATAAAATGGTGATAAATGAGTAAATAATGATTTAAAAATAGTAGATATAGCATCTACAGAATCAATATCATTATATGTTAATCCATCAATTCTACCTAAAATATGGATAGCCTCAGGATAAGTCTTAAATTCTCTTGGAGGTAAAACATCATTTGATTTAACATTTGAAATTACTTCTACCTGCTTATTACTAAATGTTAGCTTAGATAAAGTATTTTCTACCTCTTCAAAGATTTTATCTGGTTCCTCATCTGCTAAAATTAATAATTTAGAATTTGAAGGAGTATAAAAGGCATTATATACCTCATATAAATCCTCTTTAGTAGTTGATTTAATATCCTCAATTGTACCAATTACAGGTACTGATAAATAATCACCAGGATATAAGGATTCTAATTCCTGATAATATTCCTGATTATCAATATTATCATATGTCTCATTAGCCTCACTAATGATAATAGGCTTTTCTCTTTCAATATCTGAATCTTCAAATGCTGGAGTGAAATACATATTTAATAATAGCCTTAATGGCTCATAAAATTCATTGATTGTTACAAAATAATAAACAGTCTTTTCACTTTTAGTAAAGGCATTAGCTGAGGCATGAAGCTCAGTAAATGATTCTAAGGCATCACTTCCATCAGGCATTCTAAATAGCTTATGCTCTAAAAAGTGGGCGAGACCACTTTTAGTCTTAATAAGCTTACCATCATCTATAAATTCTCTGATACAAGAGCCGTATTTAGTTCCGATTGAGGCATATTTAGTAGTAAAGCCAGGCTTTCTAATAAAGGTTACATCAAGACCACATTTAGCCTTATATGTATATACATTATTATTCTTCATCCTTATCACCTCCAAATAGGTAAATAAGATCAAAATTTAAATATAAATCTCTAACCTTAACTAAATCATCCATAGTAATTGAATTAAAGCGCTCCTCAAAATGATCTGTTTTAACATCAGGAACGAATCTTCTATAAAATTCATCATTAGCGACTGTATTTATATAATCATAGACAGGCTTATTATCCATAATATATTTCATTTTGGCATCATCTAAATTAAAATCATCTAAGGAATGAAGGATTGTATCCTTTATTTCATCAATAACTAAATCTAAATTCTTCTTTTTAATTTGAGATGAAATAACAGTAATACCTGTAGCACCTAAGGACTGAAGAGATATTGCGTAGCATAAATTCTTCTTTTCTCTTACATTCTTAAATAGCATTGAATATGAAGAATCACCTAAGAAATAATTATATAGCATAGAGGCATCCCTTAAAGGATGGTCATTATAAAGCTTAGTATCAATACCAATCTTAAGCCATGCAGTCTTACTATCGTGCTTTTCGATTACTCGATGAGATTTAATTTCTCTTCTTTCAGTAAAATAATAATTCTTAATTTCCTTTAAGGTATCTATTTCATTAGATTTTAATCCCTCTACATTACCAATATAGGTAGTGAGATGCTCATTTTTAAGAATATTATTATAAAATTCGATAGCCTCATCTAGGGTAATTTCCTTTAAAATAGATTTTGTACCAGTAGAGATGACATCTCTATTAGTTCCCTTAAAATAGGTATGATAAAAGCCATTTTCAGCCTTATAAGGCTCATTATCAATCTCTGTTAAATCATATAAATACATCTTTTTAACATTATTGAAGGTACTTAAATCAAATTTACCATCAACTAAATATGGATCTGTCAATGTTTCAAATATCTCATTTAAGGTATCTAATGTATAGGCTTCATCATCAATATATTCAGGGTCAACAGCATCCATGGCAAGTGATATAAATAATCTATTACCGATTGTATGAACTGTGACATTATAAGAAATACCATAATAATTATCGATATAATTTTCAATTT